>CAWUXF010000045.1:0-27281 GCA_963926325.1 uncultured Luminiphilus sp.
TGACAAAATACGCGTTATCTAACTGGCCGGGATTAGCGGTGAATACACCGTGTTTTATACCGTCGACATTGGCATCAAGCACACGTAACCCACCGACCAAAGCGGTCATTTCCGGTACCGTCAAGCCGAGTAAATTGGCACGATCCACCATCGCTGCAGTGGGCTGCAAGTAACCCCCATCAGCGTAGTAGTTTCTAAAGCCATCGGCTTGAGGCTCGAGTACTGCAAAAGACAGCACATCGGTCTGCTTCTGTGTCGCATCAGCCCGGCCTGGCGTGAAAGGTACTTTAATTTTATTTCCCGCATCAATGGCTGCTTGCTCTATGCCTGCAGCACCCGCCAAGACAATTAGGTCTGCCATAGATATTGCCTTACCGCCGCGAGCACGCTCATTGAACGCCTGTTGAATACCGCTCAAGGTCGCAATCACTTCAGCTAACTCAGCGGGGCTATTAGCAGCCCAATCTTTCATCGGTGCTAGCTGTATCCGTGCACCGTTAGCGCCACCACGCATATCCGTACCGCGGTAACTCGCTGCCGACGACCATGCCGTACGGACCAGTTGAGCATTAGTCAGTCCTGAATCCAATACCGCGGCCTTGAGGTTTTTAATGTCGCGTGTTCCGACTAAGGCGTGATCTACCGTGGGAATCGGATCCTGCCAAGTTAATACTTCAGCAGGGATGTCACTGCCAACGTAGCGTGCACGTGGCCCCATGTCACGGTGGGTCAACTTAAACCAAGCTTTTGCAAAGGCCAGCTCGAATTCAGCCGGATTATTTAAAAAGCGCTGGGATATCTCACGGTAGCTAGGGTCAAATTTCAGCGATAGGTCAGTGGTGAACATGATCGGCGCATGGCGCTTATCTGCAACGTGTGCATCGGGCACGAGATTAGATGCAGCACCGTCTTTAGGGATCCACTGTATTGCACCGGCAGGGCTGCGTGTTTGCTCCCATTCAAAAGTGAACAAATTTTGCAGGTAGTTGATGCTCCACTGGGTCGGGGTCACCGTCCATGCGCCCTCAAGTCCACTGGTAACGGTGTCTTCAGAGTGCCCTTTGCCGCACTTGTTCTTCCAACCAAGTCCCTGTTCTTCGATGTCAGCAGCTGCCGGCGCAGGCCCGACACAGTCGGCGGGTTTGTGCGCGCCGTGGGCTTTACCAAAGCTGTGGCCACCGGCAATAAGCGCAACGGTTTCTTCGTCGTTCATGGCCATGCGCCCAAAAGTCTCCCGAATATCAACTGCCGCAAGCAGGGGGTCAGGATTGCCATTGGGTCCTTCTGGGTTGACATAAATCAAACCCATTTGCACCGCTGCCAGTGGTTTGTCGAGCTTGCGGTCGCCTTTATAGCGTTCGTCGGCCAAGAACTCTTGCTCTGGACCCCAGTAGACTAAATCAGGCTCCCAGTCGTCTTGGCGACCGCCGGCAAAGCCAAAGGTTTTAAAGCCCATAGATTCTAGCGCCACGTTACCTGCGAGTACCATTATGTCGGCCCAAGACAGAGCACTGCCGTACTTTTGCTTGATGGGCCAAAATAGCCGGCGCGCTTTATCGAGATTGCCATTGTCGGGCCAGCTATTGAGTGGTTCAAAACGTTGCTGACCACCACCAGCACCACCGCGGCCATCAGCGACACGGTAGGTACCTGAAGTATGCCAGGCCATGCGAATAAAAAAGGGCGCGTAAGTGCCGTAATCTGCGGGCCACCAATCCTGGGAGTCGGTCAGCACCGCAGCAATATCGGCCTTTAGTGCGTCCTGATCTAAGCTACCAAAGGCCTCCCGATAGTTAAAATCCGGCCCCATTGGATTAGACTCGGCGGCGTGCTGACGCAAGGGGCTCAGGTCGATGCGCTCTGGCCACCAGAACTGAGGGCTTTTAGCGCCCATTTCCGCATAGGCCGATGACGCAGAGAATGTATGTGCAATTGCAGCGAAAACAACGGCCGCCGGTAGTGCTTTTTTGAATTTCATTATTAATCCCTCCGGATTGTTAACGCGGTTCACATCAAAAGATAATACTCGTGACACAATATGCTGGCCTTTGTAACTATTCAATTCGATTATTTAGTAAAAAGTGACCGCCGTTTCCGATTATGATTGACTCGTTAGTTAAAGACCAATTGCCCACGAAAACACTTTGATGAGAACAAATATGATTAGTGTAATCCATACTGGGGGCACCATTGCTAGCGCCCAGACGACGGCGGGCTTTGCACCCCACACAACCCCTGGCTTTTACCACTTGGTTGAACGGTGTGCCGAGCTGCTCGGTATCTCGGTGGTTCAGCAACAATTGGCGGATCAGGCGGGACAAACGATTGAACTACAGGACTCATGCACCGTCGGCGCCACTAGCTGGCTGGCGCTGCATCACCAGATCGAACGGCTCAGCAGAACCAGTCAGGCGGTCGTGGTGCTGCACGGCACCGACACACTGGCCTATACCGCCTGTGCGCTTAGCTTTTTGGCGCCCCATAGGTCGGTGTCTACGGTGTTGACGGGGGCGCAAATACCGTGGCAGGAACCAAATTCTGATGCGGCAAACAATATTCGCCTCGCACTCGCCACTGCTGCAGGACACTATGGAGACCCGCTGGGCGATACGCTCATCGCCTTTGATCAACGATTGATGCGGGGAATTCGCGCCAGTAAGCTAAGTAGCCGCCGCCAAGATGCCTTTTATGCGCCCGGTGCAACCATTAGCACCGATGCTATTGATCTGGGTGCAACCCGAGAACAGGGAATGGCCGGCTTTCAAGCGCTGCGTCCGAACCCATTAGACGCCGATCCTGTGATCGGGTTTTCATCTCAGGTCATGAGCCTCAATATTACCCCCGACATGCCACTGCATTGGCTAAAGCAAATGCATCAAGCAGTGCCGCCCAGCGGGCTGTTACTCAACCTGTTTGGGTTAGGCTCGGCGCCCAATGCGCAGTCGTTGATGGCGTGTTGCAATGCATTGTCGGATGCCGGCTGGCTGATCATGGCGCGCAGTATTTGTAACGACGGTGGCATCGACTGGCAGGTGTATGAGGCGACAGCGACTTTTCGTGATGGCGTAGTTATTTCTGGACGCGATATCAGTCATGAAGCGGCTATTGTGAAATTACGTGCGGCGCTACTGCAAGCGAATCCGAAGCAGTGGATCGAACGCAATGTCGCCGGAGAGTGGCATATCAACTAAAAATTCAACGACGTTTGTCAATCCACCGCAAGATTACGACAGAAATAGCAAGGCTAACTAACCCCGCGCCAGCAAGCATTAAGAGCAAATAGCTAAATCCCGCGCTGTCGGTGGTTAAAGGCAATCCGCCAACATTAGCGCCAAACAACCCGGCAATTAAATTGAGGGGTAAAAAGATGCCCGCGGCGATAGTCAGTAAATAGGTAAATTTTTCTACTGTTTTGCGGCTCTCAGTTTCAACGAGCTGATTAACGGACTCAGCGCGTTGACGAAGCGCATCAAGAATTTCGTCAATTCGCGTGTTGGCATTATGAAGCTGCTCAAAACGCTCCTGCATTAATGGCGTCTTAGTCATATTTGAGGCCTCTGCAAGATCTAAAAATAAGGTACTTTGCGGCGCACTAGTGCGCTTAAAGCCAATAATTCTTCGGCGCAGAAGTAGTAATGCACTCGCATCGAGCGTTTCAGTTGGATCCAAGCCCTGGTCTTCTAAGATATCGATCGCATCAATGACATCAGCCACCGCACGGCGCAATTTTCCAGTGATCACTAGGCTCATTTTTGCGAACAAAGCGTCTACCGAAAGCAGTCGTTCTCGGGCAATCTGCTGGACTTCGGTCACAGATGCAATGGCGGCTATCGAGCAGCTAAAGACGTGCTGCCCATCAGTATAAAAGCGCAGGGCGACCATATCCTCGATTTTGCCATCGACATTCAAATTCGGCGCTTTGATAATGGCCATAAATTGGTCATCGCGCTCAAAAAAATGTGGCCGTGGATGCCACTCGGTGAGCGCATGCGTAAAGATTTCATCCTCGACCAGCCCGTCGACTAAGCCTTGATCGGCATTGATATCAAGCCCGCTCAAGTGCAGCCATTGCCCACCATCAATCGGCGTGACCACGCACCGGGAATCGGCTGAAAGCGCGACTAACAAATCATTGATCATTATTTACCCACCTATAGTACCTATCGTTGCAGCGCTATGCTGTCAGTAACGCTGCTGGGCAAGTACGCCCAATTTAAACAGTTACTTCCTTACTTTAAGCGGGGCATAATAGCGCATGCAAGCTCGACAATTTATACAGCAATGTGAATGACACAATGCAAAATCAGTGTGATGGTGTTCACGCTGATTAGGGCGCATATTTTGAAAAGGAATTTACAATGAGCATTGATAATCCGGAATTGCGACAACAAACAAATCAAGACCTGGTGCAGGCAATGGTGCGCGTAGGGTTGATCGCATTGGTCGCTTTCGCATGCCTACGGATTTTTTCGCCGTTTGCCGGAATTATACTGTGGGCATTGATCTTGGCAGTCACGCTGTACCCGTTGCATCAACGTTTAGCCAATAAAATGGGCGACAGTCAAAGTCGCGCTTCAACCATGATGGTTTTGCTAGGCTTAGTCATTGTCGGTGTGCCCGTGGTGGCTTTGGGGATGTCCTTCACAGAGTACGCACATGCCGTTTATATCAACTTCAAAAATGACACGATTATTATCCCTACGCCTAGCGCCTCGGTTGCAGATTGGCCGATTATTGGTGAGAACCTTTACCAATTCTGGCAGTCAGCTGCCGCGAATTTAGACGAAACACTGACAGCGATTAAGCCTCAGTTAATCGAGGGCACGCGCTGGATTATAGCGGCCACTGCAGGCACATTAGGTACCGTTATACTTTTCCTCGCTGCCCTGGTCGTCGCAGGCATCATGATGGCTTACGGGGCAAGTGGCGCACGAGCTAGCCAACGTATTTGTCGAACACTCAGCGGTCGTACCCGAGGCGACGAGGTTTATACCCTAACAACCGCCACCGTGCGCTCTGTGGCCAGCGGGGTTATTGGGGTTGCCTTTATTCAGGCGATTTTGCTTGGCGTTGGCTTCTTGTTTGCCGGTGTCCCCGGCGCGGGTATTCTCGCTATTGTGACGCTCCTGATTGGCATTCTACAATTGCCCGCATTGATTCTGACATTACCTGTCATTGCTTATCTTTGGGGTGTCTCTGATGGTGGAACCGTGAGTAATGTTGTCTGGAGCGTGTACCTTATTGTCGCTGGGTTCTCCGACGGTATATTGAAACCCATATTGTTGGGCAGGGGCGTCGATGCGCCTATGCCAGTCATATTGATTGGTGCGCTAGGCGGTATGGTGACCTTGGGCCTGCTCGGTTTATTTATCGGCGCTGTCTTCTTGGCCGTGGGTTACCGATTGTTTATGTCCTGGGTTGATCATGCCAATGATGATGGGGCCGAGAATCAGCAAGAAGTCCCCAATCAATAGCATTAAGGGGCAGTTTCTGTGAATGTCCTGAAGGCGATTGCCACGTCATTGTGCGCGAGGTCAAAACTTGGGTCACTGATATTAGTGTTGCTGGCGGGCTGCACAACGCTCGGGCCCGACTATAAAGTGCCTGAAGTTAGCTGGCTGGATCAGTGGTATAGCGAGCTCTACGGCGAGCTTGATGCGAGTCCAGTAAGCGGAGATTCCCCGCAAGAGAACACTAATAGCCAAGGTATTGCAGAGACCGACCTGCAGTTTTGGTGGACGTTATTCGAAGATCCAACACTGAATAGCCTGATCGATAGCGCGCAAAAAGAAAATCCAGGGCTTCGTATTGCGGCGTTGCGTATTTTAGAGAGCCAAGCGGTGCTAGGTATTGCTGGTAGCGCACTATATCCGCAGCTGCAGCAAATGCAGGCGGGCAGCCAATACCAAAATACGCAAATTAACGGCGGCAGTACGAGTCTGCGTGAAGGCGAATTACTTGGCTATTCGGTGGGGGTCAACGCCGCATGGGAGCTTGATTTTTGGGGTCGCTTTGCCCGTGGAGTGGAATCTGCAGACGCGGCTTATTTTGCGTCCATAGCGAATCAACAAGACGCACAAATTCTACTCAATGCCTCGGTCGCAGACCTTTATTTTGCCTATAGAACATTGGAACGTCGCGTTGTCATTGTTAAACGCAACGCCAGCCTTCAAGCACGTAGTTTAGAAATCACCGAGAATATATTTGAAGCGGGGCAGGCGTCGGAGCTCGATGTACAGCAGGCGAAGACCCAATATTTAGCGACAATAGCTGCTGTGCCTGCAATTGAGTTAGAGCAGGTCAAAGTTCGCAATGCTTTGGCGACGCTGTTGGGACGTCCACCCGGTGATATCCCTGCGCTTGATGCGCGAAACCAACCCTTGCCTAAGCTCGATTCAATTGCGGTTTCAGCCGTTCCAGCCCTCGTCCTCAAGCGCCGTCCTGACGTGCGTGCGGCATTGTGGGGCGTCGCTGCGCAATCAGCACAAATAGGGTTTGCTGAGGCGGATTTCTATCCATCGATTGCGCTAGTGGGCGGGCTGTCTTGGGCGGGCAGCAATGTTAATGGCGCGGGCGATAGTACGACACTCGGCATTGGCCCAGCGCTGCAATGGAATATTTTTGACTACGGCCGCATTGAGAACAATGTTCGAGTGCAGGATGCTCGCTTACAGCAGGCGATAGAGAATTACCGTAATACTGTTTTGCGAGCCGCACGAGAAATCGATGATGCGGCTATTAGTATTGTTAAAACACGTGAGCAACTCGGCTATCTGGATGAAGCGGTAGTTACCTCGGCACGAGCCCTTGATTTGGCACAGTCGCGCTATCTCGAGGGCTATGCCGACTTTCAGCGCGTGTTAGATGCCCAGCGGGCTGTGGTCGCGCAGACGGAGCGTGCGCTGATCACCGAAGGCAGTCATCTGTCGGCGGTGGTCGATCTTTACAAAGCACTGGGCGGCGGCTGGTCAGCTGCGGATATTCAAGCGATGTTGCCCGAGCAAACCTTAAATGAAATGCGATCACGCACCGATTGGGGCACTTTGCTCGACAGCCCTATCGCTCCCAATTTATCGCCAACGCCGAAGTCGGAGTAAACCACCATGAATGATCGGTCGGCAGTGACGCCAGACGAGACTGCAAGCAGTCAAGCAAACAACATCGAAACATCCACTATTGAGACATCAGCGGACCCCAGTAAGTCGGTCAATCGGGGCATGGGTGTGATCGCGGGTGTTATCGCTTTGTCATTGCTATGGTATTTGTGTGCGGACCGATACACCCCCTTTACCTCACAGGCGCGAATTCAAGGCTTTGTTGTGGGCGTGGCACCAAAGGTCTCGGGGCTGGTAACCGATGTCTGGGTGACGAATAACGCTACTGTTGCGGCGGGGGAGTCGCTGTTTCAAATCGATCAGTCCGACTATTTAATCGCCCTTGAGCGTGCCCGTGCGGAATACGAAAACGTTCGCAATCAGGTCAGTGCCGGTGATGCTAGCGTCGACGCTGCCCGCGCAAAACTCACCGCAGCTGAAGCAAATGCGCACAAAGCATCGCAAGATTATTCGCGGCTTCAGCGGCTATACGAAAAGGATCCGGGTGCCATATCGGTGCGTCGACTCGAAATCTCTGAAGCGTCACTCGCCTCAGCGCAAGCGGGCGTCGTAGCGGCGCGTGCTGATATCAACCGCGCCATCGATTCCAAGGGTGGTGATGATGTCGCTAGCAATACACTACTGCGCACTGCAAGCAGCGGTCTAGCCAGAGCTGAACTCGATTTAGCCAATACAGTGATAAAAGCACCGCAGGCCGGTGTTATTACTGATTTACGCACCGATGTTGGGCTATTCGCAGCGGCGGGAAATCCGGCTATGACCCTGGTCGCCACCAGCAGTTTGTGGGTGGTCGCTGATTATACTGAAAACAACCTGGGTCATCTCCGTGTCGGCACGCCCGTTGAAGTCACCTTTGATGTTATGCCTGGCGAGGTTTTCCCTGGCAAGATTCAGGGTATCGGGCTCGGTATTAGCGTCGCCGGCGCGACGCCAGCAGGGCAGCTACCCAGCGTGAGCAACAGCCGCGATTGGCTTCGGCAGTCGCAACGTTTTCCGGTGGAAATTGCCTTCACCGTGGATGAAGAGCTTAACCAGAGTTTGCGCTTGGGGGGGCAGGCCGCCGTCATTGCTTATGTTGATGCGAGTGGACCACTACATTGGCTCGGTCAGGCCTATATTCGGCTTATGAGCTGGCTGTCATATGCCTATTGAAGCACGGCGTGCTTTTCGGCTGGCCATCAGTGTCACCCTGTCGCTGATCGCGGCTTACGGACTGGCGATGCCGCTACCGTATTTAGCGCCGGTCCTCGCGCTTGGACTTGGGTCGGCATTGAATGCACCCATTGCCGCAAAAAATCTTATTGGCTTGCTTCTTGTCGTTGCACTATGCACAAGTATCGGTATTGGCCTGTCACCACTGCTAATCAACTATCCCGTGAGCGCCATTTTATTGGTGGCATTAATTCTATTCCTGGCGAACTCCATCGCCATTGGCGGTGGTAAGGCGCTGGCGGGGCTTTTATTAACCGTTGGTGCGGCCATGATATCGGCTGCCGCTGTAGCCAGTTCCGCATTGGCGAAAGGGGTCATTGTGGCGCTTATGACTGGCGTTACTAACGCTGTGATCAGTCATGGTTTGGCCTGCCTATTATTGCCCGAGGTAGCCCGCGACACGTCGACAGGGGACCGAGCGCCCTCAGATGAACTAAAGACGCGCACCAGCAGTGAAACGCGCTGGTTAGCCGTGCGTGCAACACTGATTCTTATGCCGGCGTATTTCATGGTTTTGGTAAACCCAAGCGCATATATGCCCTTGATTTTGAAATCTGCTAATTTAGGCCAGCAGGTATCGGGCATTGATGCACGCAGTGTCGCGCGCGAGCTGCTGCTGTCTACGGCGCTAGCAGGCATATTCGCAATTGCCTTTTGGTTTGTATTGAAAGTTTGCCCGTCGTTATGGTTTTTCGGCCTTTGGACATTGCTTTTTTTAACCTATATCGGTGCCAAACTTCATGGCGCGCTAACCAGCGCTTATAGTCCCAGTTTTTGGCAAGGTGTTGGCATACAGATGTTCATCCTTTTGGGGCCTGCGGTACAGGACAGCGCCAACGGTAACGATGTGTATCAAGCCTTTATCGTACGATTTAGCATATTCTTAGTGGTTACCCTGTACGCAGTGACAGCGGTTTGGTTACTCGACGGCTGGCGCAGACGACGTGCCCAGCGCCGGTCTGCCAGCGCGTCAGTGCCAACACCAATTTTGGGAGCCGTGTGATGCTCATGAACATTACAATCGGTTTTGCCGTAATGACCACCTGCCTAATGCTTCAAACTGCGTTGCTGATTGCCGCATTTCGTTACTATGTGCACCACACTGATTTGCTCGACAGTCCTTCAGTGTTGACTTCACTCTTTGTTATTAATGCAGTGATGGCCGTTCTAGTTGCTGGCAATCTTGGACAGATAGCCGTTTGGGGGCTACTCTTTGTCTGGATTGGTGAGTTTCAAAGTTTTAGCGAAGCTTTCTATCATTCAGCGGTTAATTTTGCGACGTTAGGCTACGGCGACATAGTGATGTCACCGGCACACCGTCTATTGGGCCCCTTAGAGGCGATCAATGGCGTCTTGATGTTTGGCGTATCTACCGCAACACTGATGGCTGCGCTGCAAGATGCAACTAAACGGATGATCAACCAACGACGTTCACGTAAATAATAATTTTAAACCCGCTAGGAGCTCGGTATGAAGTGGTTCTGTATTGCTTTTTCTTGTCTATTCTTTACCGCCTGCTCTGTCTCTGCAACGTTGGACTTACCAGGGACTGAGGTCGTCACAGAGGGCGGTCGAGTTAACGGTGTCGGCAATGATCAGCAGGTAGTCCGTTGGTTAGATATTCCCTATGCACAACCACCTGTCGGAGATTTACGTTGGCGCGCACCGAAGTCTTTGATCGCTAGCGACATTCGCGTGATAGCACACGCTGAGCCCGTACTCTGCCCGCAGCAAGCGAGTCAAACCGCCGGTTTAGAAGGCGATGACATGGTTGGCCAGGAAGACTGCCTTTACCTCGACATTGTGGCGCCAAGCGACTACGCGAGCACACGCTATCCGGTGATGTTTTGGATTCACGGTGGTGCGAATACTTCAGGTCATAAAGGTACATATGATTTTTCAGCCCTTGCTGAAACAGAAAAAGTGGTCGTGGTGACCATTAACTATCGCCTAGGCGCGCTTGGATGGTTTACACACCCTGCACTGCAAGCGGCGGCGGTCGGCCTAGATGACAGCGGTAATTTTGGCACTTTAGATATTATTGCTGCGCTAGCATGGACACAACGTAATATAGCGGCGTTTGGCGGCGACGCAGACAATGTCACCATTTTTGGTGAAAGTGCCGGCGGTCGTAATGTCTATAGCATGTTGGTAAGCCCCTTATCTGAGGGCCTATTCCACAAAGCAATAGCGCAATCACCTACGGTGCAAAGCTTTACGCCAAGACAGGCCTTCAACGCCGAGAAAGAATTTCAACATCTCGATCGCGGCGCATGGGAAGTAGTCACCAGTTTAGGTGAAGATAACTCGACGATTACCGCCAGCGCGCTGCGCAATGTGTCAGCAAAAACACTGATAAATGCCTATTTTAGTATTGATAAAGAGCATGCCGAGCCTCTAATCGTTAACGATGGCACGGTGATCCCTGAGCAGGGGCTGGTCGCGGCACTTGCAGACCCACGCTACGCTAAAACCGTGCCGGTCATGGCCGGCTCTAACCGCGACGAAGTTGCTTTATGGCTTGGACTCAATCGTTACTTTGTCGATGCCGACAAACTGCTGTTTGGTTTGCTTCCACCGAAGGTCAACATCAAGAATCCCGAGCTATTTAATTACTGGGTGCGCCAGCGAGCCCGCGGCTGGAAGGTGAGGGCTGTTGATGAGCCCCTGATGAATCTCGAATCTGCCGGTTATAGTGATCTGTATGCCTACCGTTTTGACTGGGACGAACAAGATGACAATTGGTTTGTGCCGTTTTCAAAGGTCTTAGGCGCAGCGCATGCCACTGAAATAGCCTTTATTATGGGTGCACCAATGTATGGCTCAGTGGGCGAATACATGTACCCCGAGACCGATTCCGCTCGTGAGATGACCGCACAAATGATGGGTGCCTGGGGCGCATTTGCGTACAAAGGCGAGCCTGGTAGGGTAAACGGGATTGATTGGCCTAAGTTCAAAACAGCAACGCCCCACACGATGGTGCTTGACGCAGGTGTAGATAGTAGCCATGTCACGATTGACAGCCCAGGGTTGGACGGCTTACTGCTGGAGGTCGCAGAAACCGAGTCGGCGCTGGACGCAGAGCAGACCTGCATACTTGTTTGGGAGCTGGTGACCAATGTTGGCGACGCAGTCTACGGCGCGTATAACGACTGGCAGGCGGGGCGCTGTGCGAACTTAGACGTACCCGCTAAGAAGGCTGCGGTCCGTGCTGCACTGACCGAGCAATACGGCTCTCCCGACCTATTCTAAGCACATGACCAGCACCAAGGTAATCGCGATTACCGGCGCATCGGGCGCGGGAAAAAGCTATTTGGCGACTGCCTTGGTGGCGGCTTTGGCGGAGGCAGCACCCACGAAATCAGTGGCGAGCATGTCGCTCGATGCTTACTATAGAGATCTTTCTCACCTAAAGTTCAGCGATCGGCAGCAGGTAAATTTTGACCACCCTAATGCACTAGATCTTAACCTGTTTGCTACTCAATTGAGTGAGTTGCGGGCGGGTAGGGGGGTGAACGCCCCGCGTTACGACTTCAACAATCACACGCGCCATAGCGACGCCTATTTTCAATCAGCGACGGATTTTTTGGTTGTCGATGGCTTATTGCTGACGGCTCATGCCGCATTAAGTGAACTGTATGATCTGCTGATTTATATCGATACGGATCTTAAAATATGCTTTCAACGTCGGCTGCAGCGAGACGTAAAAGAGCGAGGCAGAACACCCGCATCGGTAGCGGATTTTTGGCAGGGGCGGGCGCTACCCATGTTTGCTCAGTTTGGTGCAGCTGCCGCTGGCGAGGCCGACTTGGTGTTACCCGGCGTCTTACCCGTAAATGGGCTCGTCAATCGCATTCTTACCGTACTTGGTCTTGACTCAGGGGATAGCCAGACGCCGTCAAAGCGCTGACGTGCTCCGGCAATAAAAACCACTACAAATAGGATTTTGCGGCGCCCGCGGCGCCGCTACATAAGTGCTATAGGACGCTATCGATCGCCTGCAATAAATCATCGCTGTCCGGGCTGACCTTGCTACCAAAGCGCTCGACAACAATACCCTGTGCATCTACCAAATACTTATTAAAGTTCCAGCTAGGATACCCTTTAGCATCGCCTAAGCCTTTGAATACCGGATTCACGTCACTGCCGCGGACCGCACTGGTCGCCATTACAGGAAAGCTGACGTCATATTTTTCGAAGCAGACTTTTGCTGC
This sequence comes from uncultured Luminiphilus sp., assembly GCA_963926325.1. Classification (GTDB taxonomy): domain Bacteria; phylum Pseudomonadota; class Gammaproteobacteria; order Pseudomonadales; family Halieaceae; genus Luminiphilus. The sequence goes on from CAWUXF010000045.1 coordinate 12,542, forward strand.
GTCGTTCTCATCGTTTTCCTCTTGGAAGAAATCATCGCTAGAAAAACCGATAACCACTAATCCCTTATCCCCATAGGCCTGCTGTAGCGCCTCTAAACCTTCAAATTGTGGGGTATAACCGCAGTTACTGGCGGTATTCACAATCAACATCGGTTTGCCCTCATAGGCTTCACAAAAGTTGATAACGTCTTTGGACGCCAGCTTTCGCATGCTGTGGTTTAGATATTCAGGGCAGGCTGAAACTGCTGTAGACGCCAATAAAAGTGTCGTCAGCAAACCGGCTGAAGCTGAAAATTTCATACGCATTTCCTTGTCAATTATGTGTGCTTGTTTAGATATTACGTGCCATCAGCATAATTGGATGCCCGTTACTTTTAGGCATAGCGGTGCGGCATCGCGGCAGTCATCAACAACCTCGATAGCCACCACCCATCGTTTCAACCGTCTTGTAGGGAGTCGACCTTCACTTCAGCGTCTTCAACCGCCTCGGCGCTTGCGTCGACGCTATCATCCACCATTTCATCGACCGCATTCATGGCGTCCTCTGTAACTTGACTTGCTACAACGGCCGCGTCGTCCGCAGCATCCGCTATCGCATCGCCAGCATCATCGATGATTTCGTCGGCACCTTCCAGCGCATTGTCGACCGCGCCGTCTATGGCCTCTCCCGCCTGCTCTGCCGCTTGCTCAACCGCGTCAGTGGCAGCCTTTATTTCCGTTTCTGCAGCTTGCTGCTGCTCATCACTACAACTGACAAGCGCTAATGTGGCAGTCAGTACCGCGATCACAGTTAAACGATTCATAATGCTCATCCTTAATGTTTGAGTAGGGTCGGTTTATTGAGCGTCACCAATAGAAAGCGTTTGATGACAATTTGTCTATGGTTCATAGAGCATACGCGCCTGAGTAGGCTTTGCTAGCACTACTTGATCGAGATATTCGTTGATTTCTGCCAGGAACCACTGCGGTCGGCACAGAAAGGCTGCAACATGCGTTCCCCAGCGGCGGCCTTTGCCCGCCATACAGGGCTCATCAGCTGAGATGAGAGGGGCTTCGCGTAAGATAATAGCGGGATTATTCGCGGCCAGTGCGCGGGCAAAGGGTAGGCGCGTAATACGGTCATCTGGATCTTGTATCAGCAGTGTTGGCTGATCAATAGTTTGTCCGATAGCCAAGCCGTCTGCTTGATGACCTGGGACACCATAAAACGCCACTGAGGCGTAGGCGAAGGGGTAGAACAGCCATCGGGGCAGCCCGAAAGTGATCCAGCCGCCCTGCACGAGGGCATCGACATTATTGAGTGCTGGGTCCACTAAGATCCAGCCATCAGCAGTCACGCCATTGGCCTGGGCTTGAATCGCCGCGGCACCACCCATTGAAGCGCCCATAACCAAGCTAGGCGTCGCTTCATCGGTGACGCTAGTTAGCCATTCTAGACTCGCAGCGATATCACGCCATTCGGTGCGACCCATTTGTAACCATCCATCGGTTGCGGGTGACTCGCCATGATTGCGCAGGTCAATGGTCAGCACCGCGATATCATGATCATGCGCCGCTTTATAAAAATCTAACGACCCAAAGAAACGTGAGGTCCGATTCGCCCCTGCACCATGAACAAAAAGCAGTGTTGCGCGGGGCGATGCTACTGGCATCCACCAGCCTTTGAGCAGAATATTATCACTAGCAATGCTGACATCTTGATATTCAACGCCCACATCCTGCGGAGAGGTAACCACCGGGTTATCTTTAGCGCGCAACGCCATTCTTGGGAAAATAAACAATGAAATCAGTAGGTAAAGCGCGATAGCTAAGAAAGCACACCATATAATTGCTTTGCTTTTCATATCGATAGGATCCTACGCAGTAAACTGTCCTTGTGGCGCCGCTGTTCTCGCAGTAGCAGCAGTGATTTGATCTGTTGATCGATTTCGTCGGCGACACTGTCACGGAGCTTTTGCTGTTGGCGTTTAGTCGGTATTTTGCCAGCGTAAGCCGCCAAGTCGACAGGGCGGCCAAAACCAAAATAGGTTGTTTTTGGTTTTGGTATCAGTGAACCAAACACACCCGCCGGCAATGGTGGCACAATGTCATCACGCAGATCATCGGGGATCAATCCTAGCCTAATGAGCAGCTGCGCTAACTCAGTCGCCATGATTTCAGGCCCTTCGATATAGTGTTCGAAGTATTCATCAGGACCAACGGATGCGAAGGGTACAATGGTATACCCCATTTTGGCAGCCATGCGAATAAAGCCGTAGCGCTCCTGCCACATCAGTTCATAGCGTCGCTCTGGGGACTTAATCGCCTCATGGGTACCCCCAGGAAACAACAGAATATCCTGCTTGTTTGTCATTAGCGCTTCGAATACCTCTGGACGTCCAAGTCCCGCTCCCAACGAGGTGACAACCGATGCGTATTGGGGGTTTGCAAATAATGACTTATCGCCTAGCGCGCGCAAAAAACGGCCATAGTCGTAATTCATTAATGTCCAAAAGACAAAACCGTCAACCGCTAACAAAGAATGATTACCCACAAACAGTGCCGGCTTGCTGGGCAATCGCTCTAATCCAACAAAAGTTGGCTTAAACCAGCGTTTAATTAAAGCCGCTGCCAGACCAATATTATGGCCGGTGGGCATTGTTGTTTTTAGCACCAAATCAATGTGACGTTGAAGATCGGGGGAAATAGACGGTGAATGAGACATATTAGGCCATTAAAGATTGCAAACGCGATTAGACTAGCAGATAAACGCGTCAGTTTTTTAACACATCTGCAAAAAGGGTATCCGCGATGCAAACACCAATGCTGAGGCACTGGGCGCTGTTGGGCTATTTGGTCCTCGCGTGGGGGTTTGCATTTTATTTGATCGCTATTGGTCTTGAGTCACTCGCGCCCACGACGGTCGTCTGGGCACGTTTATTCACCGGTGCACTGGTGATGCTACTCATCATGAAGTGGCGGGGCGGTTCACTGCGGTTGGGCCAAGGCTGGCTTTTACGACTCATTATCTTATCCGTGACCGGGAATATCTTGCCTTTCACCCTCATTGCTTGGGCTGAACAGTCTGTTCCCAGTGGCCAGGTAGGCATGTTAATGGCGCTCATGCCCATAACAACGATGCTTTTAGCCCACTATTTTTTAGAACAAGAGTCCATCACACCGCTACGTTTTGTGGGTGTGCTATTGGGGCTCGCGGGTGTCGCTCTGCTGGTCGGCGGTGATGTTTTACAAGACGCCCTCGACACGACTTTATGGGGACAGCTTGCGGCAGTGCTAGCCACTTTTTGCTACGCGGCTAATGGGATCTACGCAAAGCGACTACCGAAATACGATGTTATCTCTGTCACTGCCGCCTCACTGCTCACTGGATCTATACTTTTATTGCCTTGGGTCGTCCTAAATCAGGCACCCGTCGAATTGGTTATGCAATGGCAGAGCGTCGCCGCTGTATTGGCATTGGGCATATTGGGCACGGGCTTAGCAACTTGGGCATATTTCACTGTTGTTAGTGAATGCGGCCCTGGTTTCTTGGCGACTATTAACTACTTGATCCCCGGACTCGCTTTTTTGGTCGGCGTCTTCTTACTTCAAGAGCCCGCTGGTTGGGCCGAGTGGTGTGCATTGGCCCTGATTCTGAGCGGCGTGTGGATGATTCAGCCCCGGCGCCGCGTAGGACGTTAGCTTTGTAATCTGCAGAGGCCTAATCACCAAGTTTGAATCGCTGCCGTAAAAATCGTGCAACGCCATCTTCATCGTGGTGTCCAATAACCTCAGAGGCGATGGCTTTTACAGCATCATCTGCATTGGCAGGCGCATAAGCCTCGTCCGCGCAAGCGAACATGCTGAGGTCGTTATCCCCATCTCCAAAAACCACGATCTTGTTAAAGCCTAGCTCTTCTTTTAGCGTGGTTACCGCATTCCCTTTGCTACCCTGGCTATGGTGTATATCGAGCCAGCAAAGCGCTTTCGCCTCAATCGCTGTGCCGGTATATGCAACCAAATGTGGCTCATTTTCCATGCTATCGATGACCGCCTGAATGGCCTGCCGTGGACCCATGGCGCTCACATTGATTACATGAGCGTCGTCGGGCATCTTTGAGATGTGCTGCAGCGGTAACTTGCGTTCCTCTGAGAACATAAGCGCCATTTTTTGTTCGGCTTTATACCGTAATGGCGGATGATAAACCGCGTGCCGAGTGCCATCATCCTCTAATGTGAACACGAAAGGTGCGATATCGCTCATCGTAAATGCCGCCAGAACATGCCAAACCTCTGGTGGTGTCAACAAATGACGATGGCTGTACACCGATTGGGTTGGATCCCAGATGACTGCGCCATTTTTTATTATTTGTGGCAGTACAAATCCATGCGCTGCTATCGGCGCCGAAGCAGCCTGCAGCGTTCTGCCAGTGGCAACGGTGTATGACACGCCCTGTGACGTGAGTCGCCTTAGTGTTTCCGCCGTGTAGGACGAGACCTCCGACTGTGCATTAAGCAGGGTACCGTCTAAATCAAATACTACCAATGTCATTGTCGCGCCCTAAGTTCATTAATGACTACAGTTTAGCGGCTTAGCAAGCTCGTCATACCGCAGATGGCAAAAAGCCCGCAAAAGCGGGCTGTTTATTGCTTAGATACGGCTCACTCTGCAGCGCTGTCAAGCGGCTGCAAAGACAGGGCTAGCGCCTCTGTATATACAAAAACTACGCTATCACCTAGTGATACACCCTCAAACTTGCTGCCATCGATATCTTCAATTGTATGCAAATTACCCAGGGCATCTTTGACGACGATGTAACCTGCCTCACGATCTGCAGCTTCTATGGTACAGACTGCTCTAATCTGTCGTGCAGCGCCCGCGCCTGGTGCAGTTTCGCTTTCTAATCGCGCTGAATCGGTGATAACGACCCAGGGATTTGCCAGCTCATCTTCAGTTGGCGTGCGAACCTCGCCTTCAATTGCAGCCACATATTGCGCACTCACACGATCACCGACGCGCCGTTTGCTGAGATCCACCATAGTTCCGTCACCCACGAGTGTGACAACGCGTCCTAGTGGGCCCTTGAGACTTACTTCGTTAGTTTCAACGTTGATCGCAACGATCTCAGCTTCAACATTGACCATCATAGCGCGAGTACCTTGGCTCTTAACGGCATGCCCACTATGGGCATCATGTGCTCCGCCGGCTGCGTGATGTTCGGCAGCGGCAGTACCAGAGACCATGGCGCTGATTAGTACTGCAAAAATACGAACTAATTTCATGAGCAAGTTCCTTGTAGAGTTTATGTTTATCTTATTCGCCAGGCTAAGACGCTGCGTGCTGTACGCAGTCCGCCAAAGCATTAAGCGCAATGGCCAGTTGCAATGGCCCCCTGCAATGGTAAGCGATTTTGAAGCCTGGCAGTACGTAATAATGGCGCTGTTTTTTTTGTTTCCTGGCACCCATGTCTGTAAGGCCATAGGTTATGGGTGCAATCGTAGCGTTTGTCCCGGCTGTAGATACGCAGATGTATTGAGTGAATTCCATCGAACTAAGCTGCCCATATTAAGATCAAACGCCTGCGCGATACTCCATAGGGAATCTCCGGTTTTAACGCGATACTGACTCGGTCGTTTGGGTTGGCTGTCTCGGGACGCGACCTGAAGACTTTCTCGCCAATCTCCGCCTTGCGGAATCATCAGGGTTTTTCCTGCGCGGATAAGATTACCCGAAATGCCATTTACCTCTCGAATAAGTTGCACCTGAATATCATAACGTCGAGCAATTCTGATTAGGCTGTCACCAGGCTGAATTTTAATACGCTGCCATTGCACGCGCTGCGCAGCGGGTAGGCTCGCGAGTGTTTCGGTAAGTCGCGGGGCCGCTGTTGCGGGCACCCACAGATAATCAGGACCATCGGGAGCAGTCGCCCAACGCAATTGCGCGGTGTTTAAGCGACGCAGTTCAGTAGGCTCGATACCCGCAAGCTCCGCTGCGCGGGAAAGCTCTATCTGCCCACCTGTCGGTACTGCGGTTAGGTTGGCCATGATCGCTGTATCTGGGAACACCAAGCCAAAGTCACTCGGCCGCTGCATCAATTGTCCCAACGCAATAATTTTGGGCACATAGTTACGGGTTTCTTTCGGCAGTGGTAAATGCCAGTAATCAGTCGGCATACCGGCTTTGTCGGTACTAGCGATCAAGCGCTTCACACGGTTAGGTCCGGCATTGTATGCCGCTAAAGCCAGCGGCCAATCGCTAAAAGTTGCGTGTAACTCGGAGAGGTAATTTAAGGCGAAATCGGTCGCCTTAACGAAGTCGAGTCGCTCGTCGTACCACCAGGATTTTTTTAATCCATAATGCGCGCCCGTACCCGGCGTAATCTGCCAAAGTCCAGCGGCCCGGGCAATCGAATGCGCCCACGGGTCGAGCATACTTTCAACGATGGGTACCAGCGCGAGCTCCATAGGTAACCCGCGCGCCTTCACTTGCGCCACTACATACTGTAAAAAAGGTTCTGCACGATCACTCAACACCGAAACTAGCTGTGACTGCGCTAAAAAAGCGGCGCGAGCAGACGCAATGCGAGCAGGATCGGGGGACTGCCACGAGACTTGACCGCCAATAAATGCCCATAAATCGTCGGGCAAAGCTGTGGCGGTAACCACAACCATGTCCAGCTCCACTGTGGTCTCGACCGGCGGCAGGCCCGTGTCACTATTTGGGAGATGATCGTCGCTGGTGGCCGCAAGCGAAGGAAATTGGCTGCATCCCGCGAGTAACAACGCCGTACAGAGTAAGGCTAACTCAGCTAATTTAGGTGCCTTCAGCCGCGCCATTAAAAGTTATCCTTCCAGCTTCGCAACGCGCCGAATGCCGCGTCTAAGTCATTCCCAGAAAATCCTTGGCGCGCCTGTAAAGTCTTGCGTAGCGACGGCTCATTCACCCGCAAAAAGGGATTGGTCGCTAATTCAAGGCCCATGTTTGACGGTACCGTGGGGATACCTTTGGTGCGCAGGGCCTGGCTCTCTTTGATACGTATTTGCAGCGCTTGGTTATCAGCTTCCGCCGCGTTAGCAAATGCCAGATTCGCCAGCGTATATTCATGTGCGCAGTAAACTCGTGTGCTAGCAGGCAGAGCCATGAGTTTGTTTAGAGAAGCTCGCATCATCGCAGCAGTGCCTTCGAAGAGCCTTCCGCAGCCGCCAGCAAACAGCGTGTCACCACAGAATAAAGCGCCTGACGCTTCGTCTGCATCTTGAGTATCAGGAAACCAATAGGCTATGTGGTCTAGGGTGTGTCCTGGGACGGTGATAACGTTCGCCATCTGACCATACAGTGTGAGGCTATCGCCATCGCCTAAGTGATGATCTATCCCTGCTATCGCCGGATTGTTAGGCCCATAAACTTCGCAGCCGGTGGCCGCTTTGAGTGCCGCTATACCACCCGTGTGGTCCATGTGGTGGTGTGTGATCAAGATGTTGCTCAGCGTCAATTGCCGCTCACTCAGCAGCTCCAACACAGGATTTGGATCGCCTGGATCTACCACCGTGGCATAGCCAGATGTATTCTCTAACAACCAAATGTAATTGTCGTTAAAAGCGGGGATGGGACTTATTGTGATGGCCATTGCTGCCTTTACCTCTGTAAGACGGATGTAATCAAAATCTAAGCTCACTCAAAAATCGGTTTTCGTTGTTGCTGCTGACCTATCCGTAGCGATACTCTAAACACATGATTACAATCCGCCCATTAAGCATATGATTGACCGCCATTCTATCCGGCTTCGGCGCCGGCTGGAACGCTGGTATCACAAAAGTAATGCCGGTCAGTCTTTGAGTCGCCAGCTTGGCGATGAGTTAACGGGTCGTTTAGAGGATATTTTTGGCTACAACCTATTGTTTATAGGTGTAGATCCGGGTGTCGCGTTGGCAACTATGACGCGGGTGCGTGCCCTAGTAGCTGCCTCACCCGATTATGCTGCCGAACGGCCGACCCAGTTACACGTCATTGCCAATGATGAAGAATTACCGCTAGAGACAGAATCGATTGATGTTGTAGTCGCCTGTAATGCATTGGATCTAAGTGCTGACCCACACCAAGTTTTGCGAGAAATTCGGCGCGTGCTGACCCCTCAGGGTCACTTAATCCTGGTCGGTTTTAACCCCAACAGTCTGCTGGGACTCGGTCGACGTCTAGGTAGACGTCGGCGCCAACATCTATCTCCTTGGCCAGGTTTACGTTCGTTACCGCCCCAGCGAGTAGCCGACTGGCTATCCCTGATCGATTTTGATTGTGCTCTTATCAGCCATAAGCAAGTCATCCCGGTACCAAATCGAGGTTACCTGGCAAAACCCCTGCAGAGAATTGATCGCTGGTTAAGCCAAAATCACGCCCCTTTTGGCAGTAGCTATCTGATTCAGGCGCGCAAATTGGTAAGAGGGCACCTACATCCAACCAATTACTCCCGGTTAAAGCCGCGACTTATCTCGCTTCCCATTGCCAAGCCTATTGTGGGGAGTAATAGCCCAACGACACGGCAAACACGTAAACTACCGCCATCGACTTGATAAATTTAAAATCCGGTCAATAGATGTACATTCATGCAAACAATTAAAAAGCATATCGAATACCTATGAAATCAGTTGAAATTTTTACCGATGGCGCGTGTAAAGGTAACCCAGGGCCGGGCGGTTGGGGGGCACTGTTGCGCTTCTCAGAACACGAAAAAGAGCTTTGTGGGGGCGCGCCAGAAACCACCAATAATCGTATGGAGCTAACCGCCGCTATCGAGGGCTTAGCCGCAATACGAGAATTCTGCCAGGTCAGCCTAACGACCGACTCGGTCTACGTTCGTGACGGCGTCACTAAGTGGATGGCTAATTGGAAACGCAATGGCTGGCGCACCGCAGCCAAGCAGCCTGTTAAAAACCAAGATCTCTGGCAGGCACTTGACGAGCAATGCGCTCGCCATAAAATCGAATGGCATTGGGTCAAGGGCCACAGTGGCCACCCTGAAAACGAACGGGCAGATGCCCTTGCTAACAAAGGCATAGACGAACTGGGGCGCTAACATAATGAGACAAGTTGTTCTCGATACGGAAACTACTGGCCTTGAGGTGTCTCAGGGGCATCGTATTATCGAAATTGGCTGTGTAGAACTGGTCAACCGCCGACTGACAGGCAATCATTATCATCAATACATTCAGCCTTTGCGGAGTATTGATCAAGGGGCCTTAGAGGTGCACGGCATCACCCCAGAATTCCTCGCCGACAAGCCAACGTTTGATCGCATTGTGCGTCCGTTTCTTGAGTTTATAGATGACGCGGAATTGATCATTCATAACGCGCCTTTTGATATCGGTTTTTTAGACGCGGAGCTCAAACGCTGGCGTTCGGATCAGGCCGGCTTAGAACAGCGCTGTAAAATCACTGATTCGCTGATACTCGCCAGGACTAAGCACCCGGGTCAACGCAACAGTCTAGATGCGTTATGTCAGCGCTATGACGTTGATAACTCAGGAAGAACACTGCACGGCGCTTTGCTTGATGCAGAGATTTTAGCTGACGTTTATCTGATGATGACTGGCGGACAGACCAGCCTTGGCCTAGCCGATGATAGTGACGGCGCTGATGGCAGTTCGCATAGCGTTGGCGTTAGACGAATTCCAACGAACCGGACAGCCTTACCCATCATTCTCGCATCGGAGACGGAGCTTGCACGCCATGAAGCGAAGCTTGATGCCATTGCCAGCGGCAATGGCGGCTCGGTGGCCTGGCGTTCGGCTGAGTAGTCCGCGGTAAAAACTGCAGCAAAGACAACAGGCCGCACTGGGCCGCCTGTGCAAGTATCACCGCGCACGTAATCAGAGAAACATCCACACTGAGATGAACCCAACGGTGCCCAATGTAAATGTATAAGGTAGCGCCATGATCACCATGCGTCCGTAGGACAACCGAATGAGCGGCGCCAGTGCTGAAGTTAGCAGGAATAAGAACGCCGCCTGGCCATTGGGCGTTGCTACACTGGGCAGGTTGGTGCCCGTATTGATGGCTATCGCTAGCTGCTCAAACTCGGGGCGACTGATTTTGCCGGCGTCGAGCGCCTGCTTAACTTCATTTATATACACAGTGGCGACAAATACATTGTCGCTAATCATCGACAATACGCCGTTGGCCAAAAAGAACATAGAAGGACGAATATCCTTGTCCATCGCCAGCACCTTCGTGATCACAGGGGTGAATAAGTGCTGTTCATGAATGACCGCAACGATGGCAAAGAACACCACTAATAATGCGGTAAACGGCAGCGCCTCTTCGAATGCGTGCCCAATTTGATGTTCCTCAGTAATGCCATTGAAGGCCGTCAGTAGAACGATCACTAGCAGTCCAATTAATCCGACCGCCGCTAGGTGAAGCGCCAAGCCGACCACCAAAATAACAGCAACAGCTGCCTGTACCAGGAGCTTCGCATTACTGCGGGGACTCGCTCTTTCCGCCTCGCGTTCTGCATAATCCTCTAGAACAGTGCGGACATTAGCCGGCAGCAGTGCGCCGTAGCCAAACCAGCCGGTCATCTCTAGTAATAAGCAGGTCAGCAATCCAAAAGCCAAAACGGGCATTGTGATTGGCGCCATTTTGATAAAGAAGGTAATGAAATCCCAGCCGGCTACATTAGCAATCAGTAAGTTTTGTGGTTCGCCCACGAGAGTGCAGACGCCGCCTAAAGCCGTGCCGACAGCACCATGCATTAACAGACTGCGTAAAAAAGCCCTGAACTGTTCAAGATCTTCGTGATGCTGATCAGTGACCTCTCCATCATGACTGTGATCGTGACTGTCATGTTGAATTTGCTTGCCTGAGGCGACCTTGTGGTAGACCGCATAGAAACCCACCCCGACACTGATTAACACCGCCGTGACTGTCAGTGCGTCGAGGAATGCAGATAGCACCGCTGCGACCAAAGAAAAAAGTAACGCCAGAAGTTTCTTTGATTTAACGCCGAGCAAAATCTTGGTGAACACGTATAGCAGCAGGTCTTTCATGAAATAAATACCGGCAACCATAAACATCAGCAGCAAGATAACTTCAAAATTAGCTGCAGTTTCGTCGAAAACGGCCTGAGCGTCGGCCAAGCCCAGCAGGATCGCTTCGATCGCTAAAAGGCCACCGGGCTGAAGTGGATAGCAGCGTAGCGCAAGGGCAAGCGTAAAGATGAACTCTCCAATAAGTGCCCATCCTGTAATAAACGGCCCTACGGTGATTAAAAGAATGGGGTTTAGTACTAAGAAGCCAATGATCGCTTGCTTGTACCAAATCGGCGAGTTGCCAAGAAAGTTCTGCCAGAGGGCCTGGCGCGTTGATTCGCTCATTAGTGGGGCCTTGTAAAGTCAGTTAGAGGTTCTGTACGTCCGATTAACTTGCTTAACTTTTGTTTTTTTATCCAACAGATGCTCATTCTAGGGCAAGATTCAAAATTTGGTACTGCTTTCTGCATTCTAGATACGAATAGTGCGCCCATTGCTCGGACTTTCTGTAAACTGCACCGATCAAAAGGGAGGCCCATATGCTGGATATTGTGTCAGTAACAGAAGCGCCAGGCGCCGAGGACTACTGTTTCATTTTTTCAGGTCGCAATGCTGTCAGTGATTTACGCAGTAGACCCGGGGAACCTTGGCAGCGCAGCGCATTCGAAGCTGAGTTTCGGGTTGAGGATACGGGTGTTTGCATTGGTCGCTGGTGCGGTCGACCGGCCTATGCGATCCACGTAGGGGAGGCGCGTATCGATCCATCGCTGCACATTGTCAGTAGTTTATTTGCCTTCCTAGGTCGGGTCAGTGATGCGCTGTTTGCCGCCCAAGGACGCGCTATACAAATGCTCAGCTGGCGCAGGGATCATCGCTTTTGCGGACGCTGTAGTGGTTCCATGAAGGTTGCGGATGCGGGTCGTGGCTTGCGCTGCGAACCCTGTAATTGGGTGAACTACCCGCGTTTATCACCCTGCGCAATTTTTTTGATTAGCCGCGGTGATGAAATGCTTTTAGCCACTGCGAAGGGTCACCGCGCACAGTTTTACAGCACACTTGCAGGTTTTATCGAGCCCGGTGAGGACGCTGAAGCGGCCGTCGCACGGGAGGCGCGCGAGGAGGTGGGTGTTGAAGTCACTAATATCCGCTATTTCAAATCTCAAGCGTGGCCGTTCCCAGGGCAGTTGATGCTAGGTTTTCATGCAGACTATGCCGGCGGTGACATCCAGATAGATCCGGCAGAATTAGAGCATGCCGACTGGTTCACCGCAGATAACATGCCCCCTGTACCCCCCATGGCGTCGATAAGCGGCCAACTTATTGCCCACTTTATAGAGACCCATTGATAAGGCTTGCGCTAACGCAATCGTCACTTTATAGATACTTACTGATACAGCTTCGGTCACCGACAATAAAAGGTTTTAAGGACACACTATGGAGTTTTTACAAGAAGTCGGCATTTTTTTAGCGCAGGCCACGATTCTGGTCACCGCGTTATTAATCGCTTTCGCCGGAATCACGGCGATGAGTCAGCGACGGCGTGATGGTGACGAGGGCTATATTGAAGTCCGCCAAGTCAACGAACGTTACAAATCCTATCAGGACACGCTGGTCAGTCTGGTTGAGCCCGACGAAGAGACCAAGGTGAGAAAGAAAGCCGAGAAAAAAGCCAAGAAAAGTGCCGATAAAGCCAGCAAGAAAGCCGCTAAGCTCGCCGCAAAAATTGCCCAGAAATCCACCGCAGAATCCCTCGAGACTGAAGCCGGCAGCCAGGCACGTCCGCGACTGTTCGTCATCGATTTCGACGGTGATATGCACGCCAGTCAAGTCGACGCCCTGCGCGAGGAAATTTCAGTGCTTATTCCCGCAGCCACTGCAAATGATGAGATTCTCATCAGACTCGAGAGCCCAGGTGGATTAGTGCATAGCTACGGCTTGGCCGCTAGTCAGCTGCAGCGCATCCGTGACGCCAACATTTCTCTCACTGTTGCTGTCGATAAAGTGGCTGCCAGCGGAGGATATATGATGGCATGCGTCGCAACGCGGATCATCGCGGCTCCCTTTGCTGTGATCGGATCAATTGGGGTTATTGCACAACTACCTAACTTCCATCGATTACTCAAAAAGCATGACATCGACTTCGAATTGTATACCGCAGGGCAATACAAGCGCACGCTGACTATGTTTGGAGAGAACACAGATACAGGTCGGGCCAAGTTCGTAGAAGATCTGGAAGACACTCATGAGCTATTTAAATCATTTGTCGCAGACAATCGCAGCGTAGTGGATATTGAACAGGTTGCCACAGGCGAAGTTTGGTATGGCCAGCAAGCGCTGGAGGTGCAGTTAGTCGACGAACTGTCTACCTCAGACACCTACATTCAGAGCCGCCTCGAAGATGCCGATGTACTTGAAATACGTTATCAATTCAAAAAGAACTGGCAGGAACGAATTGGTTTTTCTGTTGAGAATGCGCTTTATCGCGCTGCGCTAAAACTTTGGCAACAGGGAACGAGCAGACAGCTGCCTTAATACCGCACACCAACAGCTTAACCTCGCATTGAGGGCGCTCGAGGTTAAGGGCGACCAAGCTCCAATACGGCTGCATGGTGGCTTAAATAAACTTTGCCTGCCAGCTGTGCTAGGAATTCGGTCTTCTCTAGCGCATCCATCACAGGCCCTTTCACTTCGCTAAGGTGAAACCCAATCCCCAGTTCACGCAAGCGCTGGTTGATTTCATCGAGCGCCTCTAGTGCGCTTAAATCAATTTCGTTAATGGCAGGACACATCAAGATGACGTGGCCGACATCTTTGTGCTCCGCTATTTGGTCATAAATAATTTCTTCTAAGTAGGCCGCATTAGCAAAATACAGACTCTCATCGATCCGTAATGATAAGAGGTTAGGGTAGGTCGTCACGTCATGCCGAAGCACGTTTCGATAGTGCTCGGTTCCGGGCACTGTGCCGACGATGGCAAAGTGCGGTTTAGTCGTTTTATAGAGGTGCATACTAATCGAGGCCAGCACGCCCGACACAACCCCGATCTCAACGCCAAACAACAATGTTGCCGCTATAGTCGCCGTAATCGCAATAAAGTCGGTCCGTGAAAACCGCCATGCTGCTTTGATAATATTCACGTCGATCAGTGTCGTGACCGCAACAATAATGGTTGCTGCGAGCGTTGCTTTTGGCAGGTAATACAAGGCGGGCGTTAATAATAATGCCGCCAAAGCGATTCCTGCAGCTGTCATAACGGAGGCCGCCTGGGTTTGCGCGCCGGCGTCAAAGTTCACCACCGATCTGGAAAAACCGCCGGTCACAGGAAAGCCACCCGACAGCGCCGACGCAACGTTTGCGGTCCCGAGGCCAATGAGTTCTTGATTGGGACTGATTCGCTGACGTCTTTTAGCACCCAAGGCTTTACCCACTGAAATTGATTCAACGAAGCCAATAATCGAAATCAAGAGCGCGGGGAGGGCAAGCTGCTCGATCAGCTCTAGCGTGATATGCGGAGCGCTGAAGGCGGGCAGACCACTGGGTACATGACCGACCAGTGCCACACCTTTAGCCTCGAGCTGGAAGATCGTTGTCGCGACAATCGTCAATACGATGGCGACCACAGGCGCGGCTCGAGCGATCATCTCGGCCTTCTGCAGTGCAAGGCCGACACGCGTTAATAAAGGCGTCAAATAGCTTCGGCAAACTAACAGGAACAACAATACAGACACACCGA
>CAWUXF010000046.1:0-17785 GCA_963926325.1 uncultured Luminiphilus sp.
TAGTAGGTGTTAACGATAGTTTTGACGCTTAAAACTTCATTTTATGCAGAAATTGCAGTTTTTTGGGCTGGTACTGTCTTTATTCCTACACTTTAACGCGCTAGACGTCGGATCTGAAGTGATAAGGGCTGCAGTTATTATTACTGTGGTGGGCGCGTTTACAATGCGCTTCGTGGTGGTGATAACAGGAACCCGCAGCCCCCAGTTCTGAGTACGCGCAACCGGGGCGCCGGCAGTTCAAATGATTTGCCTAGATCGTTTCTTTGAACCAAAGCATCTGCAATCCCACAACGCGTAAAGCTAATCAGCTTAACTATGAATAAGCCACGATTATTTGCATCATGGGAGACAAGCCTTCATAAACCAAGCACACAGTTTTTCTGTGCTAGTGCGCGCCTTGTACCTTGCTGCGGATATTGACCATTACTCCATGCCCGGCTGGCATGTGACGGTATTCAACATCAAGCGACTACTCTACAATCACGATCCATATATCGCGCATCCGTCTTGCCAGATCAGGGGATTATTATGTCCATAATATTATTACGCCGCACATTAAGCGTATTGCTTGTCGCGTTGTTGCTAGCGTCCTGTGGTCAATCAGGGAATCAAGCTCCCGAGACCGCCAAGCCGAGATTGGTGCGCACCCTCACCGTGGGTGGTCCCAGCGCGGGTGCCTGGCAGGAATATCCCGCTAAAGTTGAAGCGGCTCAGGTAGCGGTACTTGCATTTCGAGTGTCTGGTGAGCTCGCCCAGCTAATCGCACGAGAAGGAGATAAGGTTAATAGCGACCAGTTGGTGGCCAAGTTAGATGACAAGGATCAGCAAATACGCCTTCGTGCGCGCAAAGCAGAATACGAGCGTGCTCAAGCCGACTTTGAACGAGGTCAATCGGTTTTCAAAAGCGGCGGTATTTCTCGCTCTGATGTTCAACGTCTTGAAACAACCGCTAGTACAGCAAGATCCAATAATGAATCAGCCGAGCGTGATGTCCAAGCGACGGAATTACGTGCTCCGTTTGCAGGCTTTATCGCTGTCCGTTCCGTTGAAAACTTTGAAGAAGTTTCTGCATTAGAACCCATTTACACCCTGCAGGATGTCTCGACAATATTTGTTAAGGTGGAGGTGCCCGAGAGCATCATGATCCGCGCCCGCCGCGAACAAGAAGTCCAGGTCAGCGCTTTCTTTGATACCATTCCAGATCGTCGATTCCCCCTAGAGCTCAATGAAGTTGCAACACGGGCCTCCGATGGCAGCAACACATTCCAAGTCACTTTCGAATTCCCCAACACCCAAGACTTTACTATTCTACCTGGCATGTCTGTTACGGTTCGAATGGAAAATCCGGCAACAATGGTCACCTCAGAAGTCCTATTTGTACCCGCTCAAGCAGTTTTAGCTGACGAGGCTGGTGCCTTCGCATTTGTCGCGTTACCTGGGGTTGATAACCTAGCTGTCATCGAGGCACGACGGCTAACGGTGGGAGATTTGACCGGCGCAGGCCTTGAGGTACGTTCTGGGCTGGCACCGGGTGATCAGCTTGTAACGGCGGGCATGAGTAAACTGCAGAACGGCCAGTCCGTGCGACTCAGCCGGAATATACCCCAATGAAACTGACCCATCTCGCGATTAAGAACAACAGAGTCACGTGGATGGTGCTGGCAATCATCGTCTTGGTGGGTATGCAGACCATCAAGAATATGCCACGCGCCTACGACCCCGGCTTTATTATCAGGACAGCGCAGGTGATTACTTATTTCCCGGGCGCCGCTGCAGAACGGGTCGAGTCACTGGTGTCCTCACCAATAGAAGAGGTCGTTAAGGAGATACCGGAACTCGATTTTGTGCATAGTGAATCACGAAGTGGCGTCTCCATTGTCAATGTCAGCATTCGTGAAAGCTATACCGATATGCGCCCTATTTGGGACAACCTTCGGCGCAAAGTTGATAGCGTTACCAGTGATCTACCAGAGGGCGTTACGGTGCCCGAGGTTAATGATGATTTTGGCGACGTCTACGGCATTGTCGTTGGTTTGACCGGCGAAGGGTTCACATTCCGAGAGCTTGATAACATTGCCGATGACGTTAAATCGGTATTTTTACAGTTGAGGGACACAGCCAAAGTCGACATTTTAGGCGTGCAGGATGAGCGCGTTTTCCTAGAGTACAATAACGCGCGCTTGGCTGATCTTGGCCTGTCTCCAGGCCAGCTCACACAGATGCTGTCAGAGCGAAATATCGTGGTGTCGGGAGGATCCTTCAATCTCGGCGATGAGCGAATCGCCCTTGAACCCAGCGGTAACTTTGAGTCTATTGATGATATTGGCCAAACGCTCTTACGCATCCCTGGTACCAACCAGCTTTTTCAGCTTCGTGATGTAGCAAGCCTAAATCGAAGCTATATCGATCCACCTAAGACATTGGTCAGCGTTAACGGCAAACCCGCACTTGCGATTGCCATTGCAATGCGCGAGGGCGGTAACAACATTGAACTTGGCCGTGCAGTTAAACTTGCCATCGCTGATTTTTATCAGACCTATCCCATTGGTATTGAGTTTGATCTGGTCAGTTTCTCGCCACAGGAAGTCGATGACAAAGTAAAAGGTTTCGTCAGTAATTTGTTACAGGCCATCGCCGTAGTGACCGTCGTCATGCTGCTGACCCTAGGCTTGAGAACAGGGCTGGTCGTATCCAGTTTGATCCCCATTACTATGCTGTTATCCGTCATAGTCATGGCCTCACTCGATATCGGACTGGACCAAATCTCTCTCGCTGCGCTTATCATCGCACTTGGTATGTTGGTAGATAACGGCATCGTCATGTCAGAGAGCATTATGGTGCGGATGGAGAAAGGTGAATCGGTCTTTGACGCGGCAGTGAACTCATCTAATGAGTTATGGATGCCACTGCTGACCGCGTCGCTGACAACTGCGGCTGCCTTCCTACCTATTTACTTGGCCGAATCTAGTGTCGGAGAATTTACCGCTTCGTTATTTAAAGTAGTGACGATCACCCTCCTCAGTTCCTGGCTTGTTTCACTAACCATCGTGCCATTGCTGTGTGTTTTGTTTTTTCGCGTCAAGGTGGTCAACGATACCGGCCCATCGGCTGTGCAAACTGCGTATCGGCGTGGGCTTAATATTTTATTACAGTATCGAGCAATAACCCTAGTAATCACTAGCATCGTATTTATCGTCGCGCTCCGTGGTTTCGAATATGTACCCAAGTTGTTTTTCCCACCTTCAGACCGAGCCTATTTTCTTGCGGAATTTGAGCTGCCCAGCGGCACATCAATTGATAAAACCCAGAGAATGGTCAGTGAGGTTGAGCGCTATCTTGAGGATTTGAATGCATCGTCTGAAGATGCAAGTCCCCTCCGTGATTGGGTGGCCTATGTGGGTAGTGGTGGCCCCCGCTTTGTGCTTTCTCACAACCCTGTGCCAGCGACGCCCAGCTATGCGCTAATGGTTATCAACATGGAATCGGCGGTGGCAATAGCGGCCATGCGGACTAAGCTTGAGCGCTTTGTAGAAGATCGATATCCAGACCTAGAAATGAAAACTCGCTTGATTGCCAGTGGGCCCTCGGTCGACAACCCCGTAGAGATCAGGTTGTCAGGCAATGATTCGCCGGCGCTTTTTGCGGCAGTTGCCGATTTGAAAAATCAATATCGAGACATAGGTGGCCTGCGTAATATTGCGGATGACTGGGGTCAACGTCAGAAGAAACTGGAGATCCAGATAGATCAGGCGCGAGCCGCGCGTGCTGGGATTACAAATCAGGATATTGCGATCTCGATGCAAGCGGGATTGACGGGCCTTCAACTCACCGAGTATCGAGAAGACGAAGACGTGATCCCCGTCGTTCTAAGGTCCAAAGCCTCTACGCCGCACGATATTAATAAGGTCAGCTCCCTATCGGTATACAACCAATCCAGCGGGCAGGCTGTACCTCTGCGACAGGTGGCAGACATCCGTCTGGTTTGGGACATTGCCAAGGTTTACCGGCGGGACGGGATCAGAACGGTTGCGGTGGGTGCCCAACTTGACCCAGGTGTTACAGCGGCCGATCGCATGGTGATCCTAGAGCCCTGGTTAGCGCAGCAGCGTTCAATATGGGGGCCGAATATTAACATCGAGCTCGGGGGTGAAAGCGAAAGTTCTGGCGACGCGAATGAAGCTATTGCGGCCAAGCTTCCCATCGCCGGTTTCATCATCCTGCTACTACTAATCGCGCAGTTCAACTCTGTCAGAAAATCAGTGATTATATTGATGACGATACCGCTAGGCCTAATTGGTGTCGTGTCCAGCCTGCTGGTCGGGCAATCATTTTTTGGATTCATGACGTTATTGGGAATCGTTTCTCTGGCAGGAATTGTGATCAACAATGCGATTGTTTTACTCGAACGGATTGGATTGGAACTCGCGGCAGGTGAGTCCCACCTCAATGCCATTCTTAATGCTGCGGTACAGCGCTCGCGCCCTATTGTGCTTACCACAGCAACGACAGTGCTCGGCTTGCTGCCGTTGTATTTGGGCGGCGGTGAAATGTGGGAACCCATGGCGCTGGCCATTATGGGCGGATTGTTGGTCTCCACGGTCCTTACTCTGGGTGTTATCCCTGTTTTGTACGCCACCCTGTATGGCGTTAACGGGCGAAAAACGCAGTTGTAGGCTGTGGCAAGGGGCTACGGCCCCTTGCAACGGACGGACAGCTGATTTTTATTTGGCAACGGGGCAACCGGCTACGTAGCATTCTGGTGCCAGAAGGCTGTAAATGCGGACAATGATAGCTCAATACTTCGTATCGTATCTTCTAGGTATTCTGACCTGTGTGCTTATCACTCCCACAGCTTTCACGCTCGCTGGCATAGTCATATGGCCGTTTTATCTGTTCGCCATTATTGGATTACCGCTTTATTTTCTATTACTACCACAATACGTTTTTGGCTCCACAAGCGCCTATTGGTTGGCAGCTATGACAGGCCTGACACCGTTTATTTTTGAAGTC
This sequence comes from uncultured Luminiphilus sp., assembly GCA_963926325.1. Taxonomy (GTDB): domain Bacteria; phylum Pseudomonadota; class Gammaproteobacteria; order Pseudomonadales; family Halieaceae; genus Luminiphilus. The sequence continues at coordinate 5,011 of CAWUXF010000046.1, forward strand.
ATATCGGCATTATCTAGGTCGCCGGCCTTGCGCCGTTGGCGTCCCTTATGGATCGCATTTCCTGTTGGCTTTTTGGGTACGCTCGGCGTGTATTACACCGCTAGTGCATCCCTTTGATAGCACGATAAAAATGTCTAGCATCACAATACGGACTTAAGCAGCCCGCCGGCTATATCGCCTGCGTCTCCCGTTCAATGATTTGTATCAAGGCCCTGACCGCGCCCGCTACAGGCCGTTTATAGCGCCTAGGCTCAACGCGGATCAGCGCATAAATTCAGTGGGCTTCTCAATTTCATAGATTGCCTCGGTAATGTCTTCGAGGCGATGCTCAAGTACTGCCCGCGCATCATAGAGGCCGCGATTGTAAAAATAGACACCCACCTCTTCAGCGAAGAAGTCGAGTAAGAACTCAGCGTCGAACTGACCGAGCTCCTGCCCAAGCTCCTCACGCATATGGACCTGAATACGACGCACCAAAATCTCTTTCTCTGTACTGGAAAAATCTATAATCGCCATTTTACTATGTTGATCCTCTCGCCAAAGGTTGTAGTTGCCGACGCGCTAGGGACTCCCCTCGCGGTCACCACCGCTGTCTATGCTAACACCGTGGTCCTCGAGCTCGGGCTAGATGACTACAACCGCACAAACAAATGTAAGTCTCTGAGAAGGCAGCCCAGCAACCTCTCAAAGCCAGCGATTTGAATCAATGTGGAAAATCTCTCGCAACGAGCCGTTTAACCCTCCTATACTTTATTAGTTTCTTTGTTAACGCTCCCTTAATCAACGAAAAGGACAACAGATGAACCAGTCGCCAGTATGGTTAGAAGTTGCGCTCAATGGCGCTGCTGGACCGGGTTTTCAGCCTGGAATTCCCGTCACTCCCGAGGCGATAATTGCCGAGGGCATTGCCTGCGCTAAAGCCGGTGCCGCTATTGTGCATCTGCATGTGTACGACCCAGCAGGAAAGCCCTGCGAAGATGAAGCCATTTACGCGCGTGTAATTGAGGGCATCAAAGCGCAATGTGATGCCATTGTGTATCCGACCCTTGCGTTAACCGGTGATATCGCGGCGCGTTACGCGCCAATCAAACAATTGGCAAAACGCGGCTTGATGGAATGGGGCGTCGTTGACCCCGGTAGCGTCAATATCACGCATCGTTCGCAGCTCGCCAGTGGCGTAGACGGACTCATGTACCCCAATCCCGACTCACATATAAAAGCTGGGTTAGCGCTTGCAGAATCTGATGGATGGCGGCCGGCCTATGCCATTTATGAACCGGGATTTGCAAGGCTCGGCGCGGGGCTAGCAGCTTGCTATCCAAAATTAAAAACACCCATCTACCGTATTATGTTCTCAGACAATTTATTATTCGGCATGCGCCCTTCACTGGCAGCGATTGAATTCTATGCTCAGCATTTCGCATTGGAAGCGCCCGATGCGCCGTGGATGCTGTCAGGCTTGGACGCAGATGTTGAGCGTTTAGTTGCACCCGCGATCGAGCTTGGTGGACATATTCGTGTGGGTCTAGAGGACGCACCATTTGGTAGTCAGCAAACTAACCTGCAGATGGTAGAGCAAGCAGTAAAAACTATTCAACGCAGTGGACGCGACTTAGCCAGCCCATCGCAAGTGCGAGAATGACAGCAGTGATGGGGCTAGAAAATCGTAGGTCACCCCACTATTAAAGATACGTTTGTAGTCCCCTCAGTCGTTACTCACCAGTCGACAATGACTTTGGACAATAGCTATGTTGTGGTGTCAGTTTTATTTAAAGCCCAAGCTTTGAACAAAATTCGGCCTACCCTGTATTAACTTGTGAGCTGTGACTGAGCATTACCCACAGCGATATGCTGAGTTATTAATGGCACCCTGCAACCTAGCTGCCTAGCTGCCTAGCTGCCTAGCTGCCTAGGGCATTAGTCTAGCCCCCGTGCCAGACTCTTGGAAAAACCAGACCTATGGTAATAATCTCAAGTGAACGACTTACCCTAAGCTGCTAGCACACTAAGAATATGAAATTTCTGAGCATCTAACTCGTGTAATATGGCTACCTCGACACGCTTGCAGTGGCATCGTCACTGGCATCGTCACTGGCATTTGGCGCTGCTTTGCCTTTTACGACCGCTAATTTGCACTTTGTGCGTATTTCTATTTTAGAGAAAACCCTATGAATATTCGTCGCCTTTTGATGCTAACGGTTTCGCATATGGCTTTCGCTGGTGTCGGGTTCGCTATGGGTATCTACGCGCTACCCATCTTGATTGCACCGGGCGCACCGGACGCACAGGAAATTAATACGATAGCAGCCGAAGCGCTATTTAATGGCGAGTTTCGACGGGACTTAAAAGATAGCGATTCATTCCATTGGGGAGAAGGCTTGGTATCGGTTGCCAATGATGTGATTTCTCATCGTGGTAAACTTGCTCCAGGGCCTGACTATAAGCTTTATCTCTCGCCCGAGTTTGTCGAGACAGAAGCAGATTTCAATCGGCTCAAAACAACGATGGTGCGTATTGGTGACATTAAGACGTTTGATAACTTCGTCGTTCCTGTACCCTCGACTATCGATATTACGCAGTACAGTACGGTGGTGGTTTGGTGCGAAACTTTTGGCCAGTTTATTACCGCGGCCGAGTATCAGTAGCGATTACCTAGCGTGGTGGGATGAACGCCAACGAAAGTCTTGAGCGACACCATACCCATCCACATAATATTGGGAGCCACCATGTTGGATGGCGGGCGCTGGGGAGATAACTATTATTTTTCATGTAGTGAAAGCGAAGGTAAGGGCACTGAACGAGCTGATGAAAGCGGAGCGACGAAATCCTCCCATTGGCTCAAATCATCAGTTAGCCCTTGAAATGACCCGTGTACTCGCAGCGATCGGCGCGGTGACGGCTGTCACGTTATCCATCGCGGGGCTATTAATTGTCGACTCTATTTCTAGCATATCTGTTGCTTTCGCTATTTTCGTCGCTGTGTGCCTTATGCTTTGGTGGTGGCATTGGCAGCGTCTCCCGACGTTGTTCAACCGCAGGTTTGTATTACTGGCTTTACTCGCTGTAGAAGTGAGATTTGTCGCCGGCTGGCTATTCAGCCCGCCAGCCGATGTACCCCCCGCCATTTTAACAGGGCTAGTTTATGTCCCTTTAATTTTATTCATTGTCGCGCTGTTTGAAGGCCGTCGACGGGGTATCTTCATTGGCATGATGTCTGCCGCCATCATGGGTGCATCGGTCGTTATCGGGAGTCAACGGCCAGAAATGCAGAGCATTCATTTTAATGACTGGCGATTGGGTATCGTGATATCCCTGTGTTTAGGTGCCTACACATTCTATCTGGCGAAATTTTCAGATCAGCAACGGGCCTTGGAGGATTCAGCACTTCAATTAACGCTCCTTGAAAGAGAGGCCAATACCGATACATTGACCCGACTGCTGAACCGAAGGGGGCTAGACGTGATCGTGACTAACTGGACTGTTTCGGGACAACAATTTGGTGTTTTACTGTTAGATCTTGATCATTTTAAGCAAGTGAATGACACCTATGGTCATGACGTTGGTGACAATGCCTTGCGCATCGTAAGCAATACCCTCAGAGCCACAGCCCGAGATGAAGACATTTTAGTGCGCTGGGGGGGTGAGGAGCTTATGGTGATAACGCGCAGCGCAGAAAAAGCAGCGTTGACTGGCTTCGGCGAGCGTCTCAGGCGCGCCGTTAGTCAAATCAATGACCCTGATATACCGCCCATAACCGTCAGTATCGGTATCAGCCGGTCATCTGTCGGCGAAGACTTTGAAAAAGTCATCGTCGTCAGAGCAGATAAGGCCCTTTACGCCGCCAAAGAGTCGGGTAGAAATGCAGTGGAAACACTTTGGACCACGGAACGCTAGGAGCGTAACCGTCATCACCCGCCTACCATCACGTTGATCAAAACGCTTGCGCAGACAAGATAACAAACCTCCGGTTAGGGTATCCGCAACGCTCACAGTACAAACGACCAAAAAATGTTGATAAGGATATCGGCATGAATTTCTGGCTATCGCAGAATCCCATCATTTGATATAAAAAAAGGGGCAACCCCGAAAGTATGGTTTAAGGTTGGAAAGTAGATATTCCTCTAGTTTGATTGTCACTCTAGCGTGCTGATTGTTCTCGCGCGAAATTGACTAACTCCCCTACCACTTCAACCTCTCAAGCTTTTCTCGACCCTTGAAAGGTCATTATCATTTGGCGCCTCATCTAATGAATCGACCAATTGATGAAGTAAATCATATAACTGAAATAAGTTATCCCGCCCAAAGCGAGACTCAATCCAGTCGTATCTAGCCTCAGATTCAGGCGCGATTTCAGCAATCAGGCGCCTGCCTTTGTCAGTTATTGTCAACAACGATCGTCTGCTGTCACTGGGACAAGGGCGACGAGAAATGATGCCCCTCGCCTGTAAATTCTGAAGTATTCGACTGACGCTTGGTCGCAGCAACGAACAAGCTTCGGATAACTCACTAACATCCAGTGCGTCGGTGTCCGCAAGTGCACGCATCACCCGCCATTGCTGCGTGGATAAATCATGCGCTCGCAAGTGAGGGATAAACATCCGTAAAACCGACTCATGCGCCTTAAGCAAACTCATAGGCAAAGAACGATCGAAGCGACGCAGACTACTCAGTGTTTTATCAACTTGATCGGCGCTGATGATGTGGTCACCGCTTGGGGGATTATCTTCCATACGATTTTCAGTACTCAATGGAGTCAGTTGTGAGAAGCAGCACAATTATAAGTCGCGCAGCGTTATCTTACTTGGCTACTCGCATTGGGGGAATAATTCATTTCGATCAGCCACGCCCTCGTTGCTGGACCAATCCAGATCACTCACCCAGAGCGTCTGTCAGAATATTCGTTAAACAATGTCTCTATTCGCGTTCATCAGCAGACTACAAGCCTCGTCAGATAGTGCCTTGATTATAGCGTACATAAATCACCGACCTTGGTGCCTGTCAGTCTGCCCTGGACGGCTTTGGCGGTATTGCCACAGATGTCGGGCTTTATCGCTCAATGGGCTCGTTGTTGAAATAGACACAGCGCTGTCTCGCTTTGCCCCAACAGGCGCTTAGATTTATGCGCAAATATCCCATTAGAACGTGTCAAAGGCCCGACAAGTAGTAACTGTTAATTAACTGGCCGATAATGTCATTGGCTAGGAAACTACAACACGTAGGATGATCTGATTATTAATAATAAAGATGAGCACTAATCTATGGCTGACTTTGACGCCACTGGGAAATTCAGTGCTGCTTTTCCTCGCGCAGTTGATGTCGTAGCAGCACTCAGCACCCAAAAAATCACCGCTGTGGAATTACTTCGACAAACCTATGCCGCAATCGAAGAACGTAACCCAGCCGTTAATGCTATTTGTACCTTGCGACCGTTGGATGAAGTATTACCCGAAGCAGCAAATATTGATGCCGCGCGGGCCAGAGGAGATGATCTTCCCATCCTGGCTGGCGTTCCGATGGCGGCCAAGGACTTAGCGAACACAAAAGGTATTCGTACCACCTTGGGCTCGAAGATTTTCGAACACAATATCCCCACTGAAGATAGCCTTATGGTTGCGCGACTGAAATCTGCCGGCGCCATAATCATCGGTAAAACCAATACACCAGAATTCGGCGCTGGCTCGCATACCTTCAACGAACTCTTTGGGATAACCCGCAATCCGTACGACACCACGCGCATCGCGGGAGGCAGTAGTGGCGGCGCAGCCGCGGCGCTCGCAACCGGCATGGTATGTCTCTCGGACGGGAGTGACATGGGGGGCTCTCTGCGCAATCCAGCAGCCTATTGTAATGTCGTTGGATTTCGACCCAGCATGGGACGGGTACCCAGTTGGCCTCAAAGTGCTACTCGGTTTGCTCGCATGGCTTTAGATGGGCCAATGGCACGCACTGTTGAAGACTGCGCAATGCTACTCCAGGTGCAGGCAGGGCCAGACCCACGGGATCGGCTTTCCTATCTACCGGCATTGGGTGATATTTCGCTAACAGGGCTCAATAACGCCAAAACCCAAGGCCTGCGATTAGCTTGGGCGCCCAGACCTGCCGGTTTACCCGTAGACCCGCGTATTATCAATGTACTCAAACCGATGGTTGAGCGTACCCAGCAGCTCGGTTGCACCGTAGAGGAGATCGCCTTGAGCGAGCTCAATGAGGCAATGGATGTTTTTAACACGCTTCGCGCAGCTGCTTATGCGATGCTGACAGCAACAATTTATCCACACCATGCTAAAACGCTCAAAACAACGCTTACTAACAATATTCGCGAGGGCCTATCGCTGACCTCAGATGAAATTTATCAAGCTGAAATGGCAAGGACGCGGATCGACAGCAAACTACAAGAAGTCTTTAAGCATTGCGATTTTATCTTAATGCCAACCACTCAGGTCATGCCCTTCGATGTTGATATTGAATACCCTCTAGCTATTGAGGGTGTTGCCATGCAGAGTTACATCGACTGGATGTCTATCTGCTGTATTCTGAGTCCATTCGATCTACCCTGTCTTTCACTACCCGCCGGGTTTAGTGAAGATGGCCTGCCCGTTGGCCTGCAAATTATTGGCCGCTTTGGTGATGACGCGGGGGTCCTGCAGCTTGCCTATGCCATGCAGGAATCCAGCCCATTCTGGCAACGTCAGCCCATAGCGTCTACCTTGTAACGAACGCCATTCATGGATATTGCATGACATCACTAGGGAAGTTGCAAGACTGGATCGAGCGCAAAGTACCGGACCCGCTGAGCTTTGCGATCGGCTTAACGCTGCTCATGGCCGCACTGGCCCTGTCATTCACTCCGACAAAACCCGGTACATTACTATTGAACTGGGGCGATTCGCTGAGTGCATTGTTAGCCTTTACGATGCAGATGGCATTAATTATCACGGCCGCCTATTCACTTGCACACACAATCACTGTGCAACAGGCGTTGATTCGACTTGCTCGTATTGCGACAACGCCGACGCAAGCCTATGTTTTGGTCATCTTAACTGGCGCATTTTTTTCGCTTTTATCATGGCCGCTGGGACCTATCACGGCGGGGCTACTCGCGCGCGAGATCGCGCGCGAGTCACACACCCGGCAGCTGAACATCCACTACCCCCTTCTTGTTGCAGGTGGATTTGGCGGGTTTGTGGTCTGGGAAATGGGGTATTCCTCATCAATCGGACTTGCGGTCGCCACATCAGGAAATCCAACAGAAGAGGTGATCGGCAGACTTATACCGATTCAAGAAACGTTACTGACAACCTGGAATCTGTTTTCAATTCTAACGACGCTTTCGGTAATAATCCTTGTGATACTGCTGATCCATCGACGATTGAGGCTATCTGCCCCATATATTCCAGACGACTTGATCACGCCACTGACGAAAAAACAGGATATATCCGTACCGAGTGTTGAGGGACGACGAAGCCTATCTTTACTGGCTGGGGCGCTAGTTCTAGCCTATGTCGTTAGCTGGTTTTTCGAACACGGTGTGTCGCTAGAACTCAACATCGTCAACTGGACTTTTATTGGCTTGGGTTTAGTGCTGGCAAGGTCGTTACCGGACTACAGCGAAAAATTTGCTCACGGTGCGCAAATTGCAGCACCAACACTCCTCCAATACCCCTTGTATGCCGGGATTATGGGCATGGCCATGCAAAGCGGTTTGGCGCAGCAGTTCACGGTTTTTTTGGCTGAGATCGCCAGTAATTTTTCCTTGCCAATCGTGGCGTTCCTATCCGCCGGTTTGATCAATATCTTCATCCCCTCAGGTGGCGCGCAGTGGGCGCTTCAAGGCCCATCATTTATTGAAGCTGCAAAATTACTTGAAGTTGATTTGGGGGTCATCACCATGTCTGTGGCCTACGGAGACCAATGGACTAACCTGATTCAGCCCTTCACTGCCATTCCAATACTTGCAATGACCGGTTTGCGACTTCGTCACATCTATGGCTATTGCTTGTTACTCTGCGCCGCAACAGCAATACCGCTAATACTCGGTCTGATTATTGCCAATTAGCGGCTTAAAAGCGGCTATTCAAAAGGCTCGCACCACTGCTCGCGCAGTACATTCTTCTGCACTTTCCCCATGCTATTGCGCGGCAACGCTTCCACGCGCTGTATTTTTTTCGGCAATTTAAACTTGGCTAACTGATTAACTAGATCTGCACGAATTGACTCGCTCGTGATGTCACTCTGCGGATCGACTACCACCGCGGCGACCACCGTTTCACCAAAATCAGGATGGGGCACACCGAACACTGCAGATTCAATAATACCTGGAATATCATTGAGGGCGACTTCCACTTCTTTTGGATACACATTGAGCCCGCCAGTGATCACCATATCTTTTGACCGACCTACAATACTGATGTAGCCCAACTCATCGATCAGACCCTGATCCCCCGTAATAAACCATCCATCATCAGTAAAGTCAGAGGCTGTCTTTTCGGGCATACGCCAATAGCCTTTAAAAACATTTAGACCACGAACTTGCAACGCCCCAATTTCTCCCGTCGGACAAGGATTATGCTGCTCATCACAAACTCGAATTTCAGTCCCTCGCAAAGGCAAGCCGACTGTGCCGGGTCGTCGCTCACCCACTAAAGGATTTGAGCAATTCATACCCGTCTCGCTCATGCCATACCGCTCTAGAATGGCGTGTCCGGTTCGCGCCTCAAAGGCGACAAAGGTCTCTTCAAGTAGCGGCGCGCTGCCCGACACAAATAAACGCATGGTCTGGCAATGATCCCGAGATAATTGAGAATCAGCTAGGAGCCGAGTGTAATAGGTAGGAACGCCCATCATAACCGTCGACGACTTAAGACGATCACAGACACTTTGCACTCCAAATTGCGCAAGCCAATGCATCGAGGCACCACTCATTAACACACAGTGAACCCCGACAAACAGACCATGCACGTGATAAATGGGCAGCGCATGTACAAGAACATCCGAGGCAGTAAAACCCCATGTGTCGACCAAGACCTCTGCATTACTTCGTAGATTTTTGTGACTCAGCATGATCCCTTTAGGTCTGCCAGTGGTTCCGGACGAATAAAGCAGCACTGCTAAGTCGTCGTCCTCACATTGTTCCGTCGTAAAGTCACAAGCAAAGGGCTCTATATAATCCGCAAGGTTACCTTGCCCTTGCGCATCCATTGTCATTAGGTTCTTGATGCCAGCCTCATCACATAACGCACGGTAGGCTTGTGCGTTTTCTGGATCACAGATGAGCAAACCGGGCTCAGCGTTACCCAAAAAATACCGCATTTCCTCGAACGCATATCCGGGATTCAAAGGATGAAAAACAAGACCTGCACGAAGCACCCCCAAATATAACCAGAGATTAGCAACTGACTTTTCAACTTGAACACTGACACGATCTCCAGGGACTAAACCCAAGTTTCGCAAGGCATTGGCTACGCGAGCTGATTCCCGCTGCATATCACCGTAGGTATAGTGGACACCCGATGCAGTTATCAGCAGTAATCGATCCTCTACAACGCCTCGCTGTTCAAGTACTGCAAAAAAATTGGCATTGCTCACAGATCGATTCCTTAGTTTGCTAAAATGACATCAAGTAGCGGTTTGGCCATGTCGATCGCCACCTGCTGATGTGGCTGTAGCCCTTGTCCGCCAAGCCCAGCGTGCAGGGGCAAGTAAGGATCGTCAACCCCCGAGCGGATCCCCGACAACGCCTCCATAACAGCGAGACCAAAGAAAGGGACTGTCCAATTATTGTAACCACCTTCATGGGTCATAAGTAACTTACCTGCACAGTGGCGGTCCGCCGCCGCCATCAGCTTGTGAGTCAAGTTACGATAACCTTCGCTATGCATCTGCATTCGCCCAAGAGGATCATAAGCGCCGGCATCGAAGCCACTGGGTACAATGAGCAGCTGCGGTTTATACGCATCTAATGCTGGAATGATCACTTCGTCAAATGCAGTTTCATAGGCGCCCACGCCTGAGCCCGGTGGCATTGGAATGTTAATATTGTATCCACGACCAGCCCCCTCTCCTACTTCATTCAGATGGCCTGAATCGGGCGGAAAACAATTATCTTGATGGATGGAAATGGTCAAAGCACGCGGATCATTATAAAACGCGCTCTGGGTACCATTGCCATGGTGGACATCCCAATCAACATAGGCTATCCGTTCAAAACCCATCGTTTCAAAAGCATGGAAGCCCGCTAAAGCCGCATTACTGAATAAGCAAAACCCCATGCCTTCACCCGCGATCGCATGATGGCCGGGGGGGCGCACTAGCGCATACGCGTTATCAACCTCGCCGCTAACAATAGCCTCAAGCGCCGCAAGCACTCCACCTGCAGACAACATAGCAATCTCAAAACTGCCACGACCTGCCGGCGTAAAGAATCCAGCATCGCCGCCTGTATCTGCACTAATACGCTTAACATTCGCTAAATGCTCGGCGGTATGGAAGCGGAGAATCTCTTCATCAGTCGCCATTCGCGGTTTGATCGTATGCAACCGGTCGGTCATACCGGCAACTTCCAGTAAATTACGAAAACGCCGCTTTGTTTCAGGATTTTCTGCATGAATATCGGGTTGGACTGGATTACCGTAGGGCATTGGCCCCGCGTAATTCCCGGTGTTATGCCACATATATAACTCGTGGCAGACAAATCCTGTCCGACGTTCGTTCGTAGTCATTAACTTACTCCTGTGTGTTAGCTGGCGCGTTTGGAAATTATGCTATGACTAGTTATTTCATTCCTACGCTGAATAAATAGAAGGCCGACGAGAGATCCATGGCTCAGCGCGCTCAAGCTGAGCCGCCACAGCCAGCAATAGCGCGTCATTGCCTACACTGGCGGATAACATGATACCAATGGGTAACCCGTCACGACTCTGCCCTAAGGGTACCGACATAGAAGGCTGGCCCGTCATATTATATAAATGGGTATAGGCTGATATTTGCTTAAATCGCTCGGTATACATTTTTAGTGAATCACCGTCCCTGTAAGTAATGGTCCCGAGCTTCGGTGCCGGCTGGCTGGTTACCGGCTGCAGAACCAGGTCATAGGTCGCATGAAAGCGGCCCATCAACAGCCCCAGCTGATGCATTTGCGCCGTTGCTGACGCAACTTCAATACCCGAGTAAGCGTTACCCGCCGCCCGAACCATATGCGTCATTGGTTCAAGCTCGCCTTCAGCAATCAATGCACCTCGACTCGACTCAAGGAATTCTAGCCACGCTGCTGTGCCAGAAGCAACAAGGGTATTTTGTATGGCGTTGAGATTCTCATAATCAATACCGGGTGTCGCCTCCTCCACTTGATGGCCTAACAGTTCCAAAAGCTTTGCTGTCGCGATCACACTACTACGCACGTCCTCATCAACAGGGACATTTGGCTCTGTTAAATTGAGTGCAATACGAAGTGGTTTGGGCGATCTGAGTGTGGCCGCAAAAAAACCGGTAGTGGGCAGGCCTAAACCAAACGGCGCTCCGGGTTCATAACCGCTGATAGCCTCTAGCATCAACGCGCTGTCACGAACACTGCGTGTAATAACATGATTCACTGACATAGCTGCGCCTAGTGCGCCCGGGGTCAAGCCTCGCGTTGGTTTTAATCCGAAACCACCGCAGTGATTGGCTGGAACACGAATCGAGCCACCACCATCCGATGCATGCGCCATAGGCACCACACCTGCCGCCACAGCCGCAGCTGACCCACCACTGGAACCCCCCGTGCTCCGTGTTAAATCCCACGGATTGAGACAATCCCCTAAGTGCCGGCCTTCGGTAGTCAGCGCCAAGCCATACTCTGGCGTATTAGTTTTACCAAAGATGTTTAGCCCTGCGTCTTTGAAACGCGCAACCAACGTAGTATCAGTTTTGGCTACATTATCGCGCTCAAGAACAGAGCCACTACTTGTGACAGTGCCCGCCAGCCGAGCGCCAAGATCTTTAAGCAGAAATGGAACGCCCCGAAAAGGCCCATCCTGATGCCCCGTTTTAACCGAAGCTCTCGCTAATTCAATATGATCTTGCGCGAGTAGATTTAACTGTGGATTAACACGACCCAAACGCTGGATCGCCTCCTCCAATAGTTCTTGCGCAGAGACACGACCGTCAGACACTGCCTGCGCCATTGCCGTCGCATCAGCTCCATCCCAGTCAAACGAAGTGGCAGTGTTGCCTAATGTCGGGGCCGTCATCGCCACACTCGTACTGGCTACGGCCTGCAAAACGCCACGCCGTGTTAACCGCATATTAGCGCTCTCCTGCGACCATGCGCCCTTTAAACCACGTTTGCTGGGGCGCTATCTCAGAAATAGCTTCAATCGGTATTTGATGTAAATCAACATCCAGAACAATAAAATCAGCTGATTTTCCAACCGTAATGGATCCGGTCAGATCACCTATATCCATCACATCAGCACTTCGAGTGGTCCACATTGACATTGCCGTGTCTAGACTCACCGCCTGCTCCAACCAAAAGGTCTCATCACTCCCGTTCGTCGGATGACGACGGGTCACTAGCGATTCAATTGCCGGCCAGGGATTCATGTCAGCCGCCGCTGCAGGCCAGTCGGAACCGCCATTAATGGGCGCGCCGGCAGCAAGAAGATCTTTAGTTGGCCAATAACGTGACCCACGGGGCTCACCCACCGATTGAATTACTGAGTCAATAATAGGCCTGGGATACCACAAGTACGGTGTAAAATCCGCCACCGCATTCAGTGCCGCAAAACGCGGGATATCG
>CAWUXF010000047.1:0-7009 GCA_963926325.1 uncultured Luminiphilus sp.
TGTCCCAACCCTGCTCGGGGAAGGTGCCAATAGGCGAGCCCCAAGTGCTGCCGGCGTTGTTAATCAGTACCTGAAGCGCCGTATTTTCGGATTTTATTGCCGCTACCAACGTGCTAATACCGTCAGCCGTCGATAGATCACAGGCCACCGCATGGCATTCACCTAATTGTGACAGTCGCGTTGCCGTCGCGTTCAGCTCATCTGCCTTGCGGGCAGTGATATAAACCTTGGCACCACCCCGAACAAACGCCTCTGCCATCATCTCACCGATGCCGCGAGACCCCCCGGTGATCAGTACGGTCTTGCCAGACACCGAAAATAAACTGCTCATATCCATATAGAAGTTCCTTGTTATTTTTAACACTATAGATCTAGTAAGTGATGACGCTGCTTCGTAATCGCGAACGCAAGAAGATCGTCAAAGCGATACCGAACTGCAGGTTACCAACGAAACTGGGCACACTCAGTTCGTTTTCACGACGACTGACGCAGCAGATTAGCGGGCGATATTACTCACAGTTGTCCGGTGCAACAATCGTTCGTGTCCTTCATAACCACCGGTCGCACGATGCAACACACTGCGATTGTCCCACATGACAAGCATATTGGCTTGCCAGGGATGTTCATAAACGAATTCTTTAGCACCTTGGTGCGCTACTAATTCCATGAGAATCTGTAGCGCCTCGTCATCAGGTATTCCGTCGATGCCAATGACATAGCCCACCGCGCCGAAAATACGCTCTTCACCCGTATCTGGGTGCGGTGAAAGCAATGGATGCAGCTGCACAGCTTCTGCAGAAACATCTGCACGAATATCCATACTGCGATCTGTGCTTCGATCTGCATCACCATAAACGCCCTGTGGCGCATACGGCAGCTTAGCCGAGTGAATGCCCTGACGACCTGTGATCGCCTGCCGCAGCGCCGCAGGCAAGGCCTCGGCAGCTGCGATTTGATTCGCAAACCAGGTATCACCCCCCGATGGCGGGATGGTAATGCCATAAAGACAGGTAGCTGCGGGTGGCGTCGCCTGAAAGCTCCAGTCAGTGTGCCAGTTTTCCGCAAAAATAGGCGCCTGCTCCGTCGCACTGCGACGCACCGCAATAATATGTTTACGCCCTGGAATTGGCGCTATAAATGGGTCGTCCCCAAAAGGGCCGAATGCGAGTGAAGCGGCTTCTAACTGGTTGTTATCCAGAAGCTGGTCTGGGAACGCGACAACTTTATGCCGCAGCAGCGCCTCGACGCACTCGCTGCGAGCTGATGGACTCAACGGCTGTGCTAAATCAACACCTGTAATGGTGGCCCCGCAAGATGACTGGCTCGGTGTTATAGTAATGATGTCGCTCCTTAATGACGCATTTACTTATGGTTCAAGTCTCGACGATTGCACTGTGATTGTCACCCACTAGAGATTAATCACTTTGTTTTTTCCGCTAATAGTGGGGCTATTTTTGAGAATCTCCCAAACATCAACGTGCCAACACGTGAGGACTTATGCGTTGGTGGTGTTCCTGGTGCTAGGCTGGGTTGTAGTAAATCCCGCAGACGCACTTGCGCAGCCTACTAGCACGGCCGGTCATGCGAGTACTGCAGAGGCATCAAAAAAGATCGCTGGCAATTTGATGACGGAAAACGAAAGTACCAGCGATACAGCGCCGGAAAGCGCGTGGCTGCTCACGCCGACCTTTAGCGTAGATCCAAAGCTGGGTACCAATGGCGGCGCGCTGGTTGCGTACTTACCCAAGCTGGACCCAGACTCCAATCAATCAATGATTGCCGCAGCGGCAACTTACTCCAATACAGACTCTTTGGTTGGCGCCATCTTTGCAGACCTATATTGGGATAATGATAAACACAAACTCACTGCGGGCCTGATCTACGGTGACATAAAAAACAGCTATGACGATTTTTTAGGTACCGGCGTTACCGCCAAAACTCAGGATCAGCTCCGTGCTGGCGCGATTCGCTACCGACGACGCTTTGGCAAGGACTGGTACCTTGGTGCACAACTCATTCGCTCCAACTACACCATTGAGCCCGGTATGGGCATGGACGATATCAGTGAGGGCATCGGTCTCATTGGCTTTGATTCAACGGGCATTGGCGCGCTAGCTGAATTTGATAGCCGCAATGACCCGCGAAACCCGATACAGGGCACTTATTTCCTGGCCGAGAATATCGCCTATCGAGAAGCACTGGGTGGTGAGGACAGCTTCGATATTCTCGGATTAGATATACGGCACTACTTTACTGTGGGCATACGCTCGAGCAATAGCCAAGCCAAGACGGTCATTGCAGTGCAATGGAAAAATCGTTGGAGTATCGATGCGCCTCTCGCCGGTTATTCCTCTATTGTGTTACCGGGCTATACCCGTGGTAACTACCTGAATGAAAATATGTCTCATCTTATGGCAGATGTTCGGCTGCCTATTAATAAGCGCTGGGGATTCGTCGCTTACGGCGGCGTGGGCTGCTTATTTGCTGAGTCATCGCAATGTGGCAAGGAGTTTTACCCCGCTATTGGTGGCGGTGTCTCTTATTTGGTCAAGCCTGAGGCGGGAATTGTCGCCAGACTTGAGGTGGCAAAAGGCAAAGATGACAATTCGGCAATATATCTGCGCTTTGGCCACCCTTTTTAGGAACAAATCGATAACAATACAGGTAGAACAACTCTCTGGGTGTGCGGTGACTCGCATTAGCTACCCGAGCATTATTTGTATTAATAAGGATTTTTTATGACTGCTGTGCTTGCCACGCGACGCAACCTTCAAAGTATCAAACGCTTAATAATTGTCAGCCTAGGGATGGCTTTTACATCTGTTGTGACCATGTTACCAGCGCATGCGCTCGACCCCGGCCCGCTACAGGGCGACACCTCAAGGCGGTGATCGACGCCCTCGAAGAGCGCCATTACGCTCGCTAACGCTACGACGATGCGCTGTCGAATCAGTCTCGGAATAACATGTCAGCGTTGCCTAAAACAAGCGGTTAAACTAGGTCGATAAAACCGGATTGCTGACCGGCCAGTACCTCTGCCGCCCCCTTGAGGGAGTCGCCTTCGGTTCGATCGGCCTATAATGCAAAGAATGCACAACCAGGCGGTGACCGGATTAACCTGAATCCTGGACCTTTGAGAGCCATGCAATTTAGTCGCCAGTTAGGTTGATAAAAGAACGCCCAGTGACTCGTAAATTGATCTCATTAGCGGCGCTGTAGCCTGAGCTGATTAAAGACAAAAAACCAGTCCGCCTATTTCCTGCATTAAGGGAACTCGAGAATCCCTCGCTATCTCCCACCACCCGACCTCGGTTTTGTACATATTTTTCAGCGCTCCGCGCCGCAGTCTTTAAGCCGCTTAAGGCAATTTTCTGGCCTTTGGTTGCTATTTTCCCAGTCGCTCTCAACAGTGCTTCCGCATTGTCGACCTCTAAGCCTTGTCTTTTGAAATCGGCAGATACCCGTCTGCCAATTGTTTTAAATATTAAAGTATCTTGGAACGTACCGCGCAAGAATTCTTTGGTCCCTTTTTTAAAGCTCGCTTGATTTAATTTGCTCCTCGGGACTTTACTTAGTGTTAGTTGTTTCAACGTGTCTGTATTTATATCGAGTTCAAGATTTATGAGACTTTTCTCAAGGGTTTTACTGTTTTTCGAAACGTTAGCTTTAGACAGATCGAGCTTCTGCTTGAGCGGATTGAGACCATCGCCTTTTACGCCCCTAAGCGTTGCGAATTCGAAGTCAGCTTTGGCCTGTTTGTAGCGCTTTCCAAGCGTCGCCTTGCTCACAGCACGGGCTTTCAAATCAGCGGTAAGGTCAGTGAACTTACCCTTGAGTTGTGTCAGTTCTGGGTTTTTGGTCGCACCCCCCAGCTTGGCAAACTCGAAGTCGGCTTTAGCCTGGTTTATGGCCTTCTTGCTCGGCCCCACTAATCTGTCTAAGTTTTTTGCTATATCGGCTGCAGATCTGGTCTTCCGCAGGGCTTTGATACTGGCCTTGGCAGCATCAAGTACCCCATCCACTACAGAACCAATGCCCTCTGCAGCGCCTGCGGCCACCAAACTCAGTGCATCAAAGTCTTCACCTTTTTCCTTTGTAATAGCTTGCGACGCGGCCTCTGTGGCAACTTCAAGCGCGGCAGCGCCCACAACCTTGGCCACTTTTACCAGCTTTGACGCTGTCTTGCCCAAATTAGCAAGGGTCTTTGCTGCTTTTGCTGCTGACGCAATTGCACCTATTCCCGACAGAGCGCCTCCGACCCCACCGGCGAGGGTATCAACCGCAACCGCCTCCCAATCAAAATCACGCTGTAAACCCGCGCCCACTAACACTAGCTGAGTAGCGGCGGAGGCGGCAAACGCAATGCTTGCTCCCGCACTGACAGCGCCCAGCATGGCCAATGCTGCGACGGTGCCGCCCTTCGCCAAGGGCGCTGCCAGAGCGCCGGCTGTGAGGACGCTTAATATGACTGAAATAACAACAATCGCGACTATGGCGATGATAACGCCGACCAGCGCACAGGTGTTATCAGGAATTTCAATGTTGGGCAGCGTAGATCCAACAATGGTTTCGTTGGAGTACAACATGTGAGTATTGGCATTGTGATAAGCATTAGCCACGCTACCCGGAATCACTAAACGGGTACCGGTTTTTGGTGCTGCCTCGGCGGTTATGCCGTTTGCTTCGGCAATAACATACCAGAGATCAGGTGAACCGTAGTATTGCGCCGCCAGTAATCTCAGAGACGAACCATCAGCTGTGACGTAGCTCGTCGATGTTGGTAGCGCAGACCCGATACTCTGAACTGTGTCAAATGTTCCACCATTGACTAGGGCTGTGGCATCTGCGGGCGTCTGCGTAGACGGGACGACGGGACTATACAACCCTATAGCCTTGCCGTTTTGATATGCGTAACGCACATTTTCCAAAATATCGGTTGTGGTCCCACTGGCTGGAACGAGAAATCTTTGTACGATATTCCCATCATTATCATAATAGAAGAACTTTAGGCCTGGGTTGCCACCCTCTTCGAGGGCCCCTAAACCTAGCCCTATCAATTGCCGGCGTGAATTGTAAATAAACTGGGTGGCGCCGGAGTTGCCATCCTCCGCTGCGTAGATGGCAAGTAGCTGACCATCGACCTCGGAGTAGCCATAAGTAGATCTTTTGTCTTCGCCTGTGGCGTTGGCTTCAAAATCCTCAACAACCCGGCCGCTTGCATCCAGGACGAAGCCGTTTATTTTGGCTTCCGATACAAGGTATACAAGTATTGCGCTAGTAACTTCAGCTTCGGTGGGCGTTGGACTCACTCCATTATCAAAATTGAGCTTGTACGTAAGGTTCGATCTACCTGAAGCGTCTCTGAAAGTCCTCGTTATATCAAGGTCTCGCCAATTCTTTAAAATGTCATCGGCATTAAGCTGTTGAGCAGGCAATTTTAAACCGCCGCCATCATCGTAGTTTACTAGATCAGCATAATTGCTGGCTAACCACGCCATCTCGCCCAGTGATAGGCTGTTCTCCCAGGTTTCTACTTCTTGGCCAGCTTTGTCATAACGCCAAAATCGTTCTATGCTCGTAAAGGAGTTAGGAAAATCTTTACCTTCGACTGTTATCATTTGATCTTTGATGCGCCCATTTTGATAATAGCTATAGGTGGTTGTTGCATCAATTTCGACTGGAGTGGGTGTAAATGGTCTGGATGATGAGGGTAATGCGGTGAACAACTGTACCCGGCGTTGT
This sequence comes from uncultured Luminiphilus sp., assembly GCA_963926325.1. GTDB lineage: Bacteria > Pseudomonadota > Gammaproteobacteria > Pseudomonadales > Halieaceae > Luminiphilus. The sequence continues at coordinate 5,743 of CAWUXF010000047.1, forward strand.
GACTGCCGCCTTCCTGCTTCGTTGTAGCTAAAAGTTAATATTCTCTCAACGACACCGCCCTTAGCAAACTCCTCTTCGTAAATACGGTTGGCGTTGTCGAAGCTGTATGTATAGACAGAGTCAAGCTCACCCTGCTGACGTTGAGTAACTTTGGACTTATTGCCCAATTGATCGTACTGGTAGACAAAATCGAGTACGGTTTCTCCTTCGTACGCAGAGTCCTTGAAGGTGATAATGCGTCCCTGCAGGTCATAGGTATACGGCGCATTTCTCGGTATATAGCTGATAACTTGGGCCTTGTCTATATACTGGTCTTCGCTCGAAAAAATCTCTGATGTACGGTTTCCATCTGCGTCATACTCGTATTGGGTGCTTGCGCGGTCTGTATATTCAAAGGCGCCAAAGGTGTAGGTTCCCTCCACATCGACGCTAAGCAACTGATCTGCAGCATCCCAGAGCTGGAACTGCCTATTGACTACATCATATTGGGATTCATCTTTAAACGTCGTGGTTTGCAGTGTTTCCCGGTTAAAAGCGTCATATTCAAATGTTTTGGAAATCCCTAATCTAGCTTCGCCTCTCAGCACACCAAAGGCCCCCAACAAGTAGGCAGTGGCGATCTCGTTCTCATCAAAGCTAAACGTTTGATACCCATAAAGATCAAAAAGGTTTTTGGTTTTAATTGTGATTTGAGATGCCGCAGACCCCGCTTCTTGCTTCGCGGCAGCCACAGTGGTTATCGTGTTGTAAGCTTTGTAGGGTGTAGCGGATGTAACAGTATTGAGAAGAGTATTACCGCCGCCAAACAGATTTTGATCAAGGCTCGCAAAGCTGTAAGTCTCAGTTACCTTATTGCTGGCGTCAAACTGGCGGCCAAAGAAGTGACCGTTGCCGTCTTTTGTCCAGGTATTGTTGCCCCGGGTGTCATACCAGTAGGTGGTTGTTTCATTGTCCCCCGCGCCAGTGGTAGCTCCTTCGTTGGTGACTGACACTAGTCGATCATTGGTGTCGTAAGTTAAGCTGACTCGCTCGGTTCCGGAACCTTTTGTAATGGATGTAACTCGTCCCCATATATCGTGTCCGTAATTAACCGCCGTGGTGGAATCCTCACCCAACCAACTCGATCCCACCATATTGCCCCGGCTGTCAAAACTCCAGAGCTGGACGGTTGTACCTTGCACCTCCAATACTTTTCTGCCCAGATGGTTATATCGATAAGAAACTTCGGCATCGACGGCGTTCTTCTTCAATATCAGGTTACCGGCAC
>CAWUXF010000048.1:0-45034 GCA_963926325.1 uncultured Luminiphilus sp.
TATTAGCCATCAGATCTTCTTGCTGCAATACGTCTAAACACGCAAGGCCTATTGCGCAGGAGACTGGATTTCCACCAAAGGTATTGAAGTAGGTAATACCATTATCAAATGCCTCTGCAATCTCTCGACGCGTAACTACCGCCGCCATAGGGTGACCATTGGCGATGGGCTTACCCATCGTAACAATATCCGGAATGACACCCTGAGACTCAAAACACCACATTTGATCCCCAGTTCGGCCAAACCCTACCTGCACTTCATCGGCAACGCAGATACCGCCGACGGATCTCACCTTGTTGTAAATGGACGATAAATAATTTTCTGGGAAAACGATTTGTCCACCGGTACCAATTAGTGATTCAGCAAAAAAAGCAGCGGGCGCGCGATCAAGTGACACCATGTTATCGACGACCGCAATAAGATCATTAACATACTTGCCTGCGGCACCCGGATCGTCGTCGCGAAACTTGCCTCTGTAAAGGTCAGGACACTCTGTTTTTCGCACGTAGTGCGGTAAGCCGGGTTTGCCAGGTCTGTCGATACGATTGGGACTTAAATCTGTCGCTAAGCTCGAATTGCCATGATACGCACGATCAACCACCACAAAGTCATTTTGGCGGGTAAAGGCACGCGCCAAGCGCGCAGCTAGGTCGTTAGCTTCGGAGCCGGAATTGACGAAAAAGACCGTGTCGAGGCCTGGGGGCATTGTCTCTATCAGACGCTCGGCGAATTCCGCCATTTCTGAGTAAACATAGCGCGAATTAGTATTGAGCTTAGCCATCTGTTTTTGTGCGGCTCTGACGACCGTTGGATGGCAATGACCCCACTGACAGACATTATTTACGCAGTCGAGGAAAATATTCCCTCGCTGATCGTAAAAGTACTGGAATGCGGATCGATCCAATACAATGGGCTGCGCATAATGCGTGTAAAGCGATGGTGAAAAATAATGCGCACGTTGATCTATCAGCCGCTGGCTGTCTTGATCAATGACGGACGCCTCCAAATTAACGCCGCAAGCCGAGCGCATCGCTTGACGCCAAGCCACAGGGCTCGTTGCGAGCAGCCGCCTTAGCAAACGACTAACGTCCTCGAGCTTGGCTTGTGGATGTTTGTTTTTGGGATCATCGGCTAATGCTTTGCCCGCCATCGCTGCATACATGGCAAGACGCGTACCGACCAAGTGGTAGATCAGTTCGAGCTCTGCAATCGCGAGCGGTCGCACACTGTGATAGCCAGCGACAATTTTAGCCGCCGAGTCAATTAGATCAGCCTGATCAACAATAAGATCTGAGATTGTCACTGCCAGATGGCAGATGGCATGCGTGAGGACAACATCCCCAAAATCGATGACACCAGTGACACGAGCCTCTTGCCCGCGACCATCGGTTAACAGTGAAAATCGGTGGCCGTCATTGTGGCAAATCTGTAGCGGCAATTGATTAAGCTTGGTGACTACTTCAGTTTCAAATTGAAGAAAGAAATAATCTGCGAGGCGGCGTATTGCCGGCTCAGGTATTTTCGATACGTACGCTGATATTCTTTGGGCATTGCGCAAATCCCAATCCATATCCGGACGTGAGGCTGCCGGATGCTGTAGTGTCGCCAGTGCTTGATCAAGGCCTGCAACCACTTCACCTGCCGATGTTAGTAGGCTGTCAGATAGCGGCGTTTGCTCGGCCAGAAATTCGCCCTCTAGGAAGGTAAGGCAGCGCACCCGATCTAGCTTATCAGCTTCGCCCATGCTGACCGTCAGGTTTCCATAACGATCGGGGATCACCTGTGGTGTAGAAAAATTTAGCGCTAAGGTGCCCAGATGCTCAAGCGCTTCATTCTGCAACGCCAATACGCCGTCAGATTCATTACGCGAATGTACTTTGATCAGTCGGTGCTCGCCGTTCGACAAGACAATCTGAAAATTCTGGTCAATGTAGCCACCTAACGGCGCGACCGCAGCAACTTCGAGACCAAAGTGCTGCTCGACAATGCGCTTAATCGCGGTTTCGTGCAGATTAGGGCGCGAAGAATCTAACATTTTTTGTTATACCTCGTGGATATCGGCGCTGAGCTCTAGCAAGGCGTTCAGCAAAACATTTGCGCCTGCAGTCAGGTGTTCGGGCTCGGCGGACTCCGCCTCGTTGTGACTGATACCACCGGCACAGGGTACAAATATCATTGCGGTCGGCGCTACGGACGCCACGTTACAGGCATCATGCCCTGCGCCACTGACCATCATTCGATGGCTATAACCCAAGCGCTTGACTGATGATTCAACCGCCGCAACACAGCGGCTATCGAATTCAACGCCAGGAGCCTCGAAGAAACATCGGATCTCAACCGGACACTGCTCTTGCTCACAGGCATCGCGTACCAACTGATAGGTGGACGCCACCATGGATTGGTAAATGCTTGCTTGAGGATGCCGAATGTCAACCGTCATGCGCAACTCACCGGGTACGGTATTGTTTGAACCCGGCTTTGCATTGATCACACCAAAGGTCATTCGCGCATGCGCTCCGTGAGTTTCTGCAAGGCTGTACAGTGCGGGCAGGAATTGCGCCAGTGAACGCATTGGATCTTTCCGCATGGTCATCGGTGTGGGCCCTGCATGAACCTCTTGACCGGTAATAATGATCTCGTGACGACTCATATTTTGAACGCCCTGAACGACACCAATAATCGTATCAGTCAGTTCAAGAATAGGGCCTTGCTCGATATGCGTCTCGACAAACGCACGTACCGGAAATGCGGACGCTTGATGCTCGCCAAAGTGCTGTGTTCGTAACAGTTCGTCAGCGACGGTTATGCCGTCGGTATCAGCCAATGCAAGCGCATCAGCAATTGGCATGTTGCCCGACCACACGGCCGAACCCATCATAGCGGTAGTAAAACGACAGCCCTCTTCGTTACACCACACGACCACTTCTAAGGGGCTTTCAGTGACAATATTATGATCATTAAGCGTTTCCAACACTTCAAGGCCAGCGAGCACACCATAGATACCATCAAAGCGACCACCGGTAGGCTGTGTATCTAAATGGCTGCCCGTCATAACCGGTGGCAAGTCCGCACGACTTCCCGATCGACGCGCAAAAATATTGCCAATTTCATCAATACGAATCTCGCATCCGGCATCTTCGCACCAGGTGATAAACAGCTTACGAGCCGTAATATCTTCATCAGTCAGCGCTTGACGATTATTTCCACCCTTAGCCGTTGCACCAATCTTTGCCAAAACCATATGCCGCTGCCAAAGCCGCTCTGCATTAATTTTCAACACGATCAAAATCCTCCTTAAAAATGCTCTCGGCGGAGCGCAAGGCTCATGCAGTGAATGCCTCCACCCACAACCGTAATACAGGACACATCGGGGTCGTAGACTTTGAGACCCTCGGCCTTGCAGGCCTCAACCAGAAATTGGTTTTGTTTGGGTAGCAACACGGTGTCATTGCCCAGAGACATAACATTGCAACCAAGCTGCATCGCTTTGCAGTAGGGCACATCAATAATTTGAATGCCTCGTGCTTTTAATAACGTGATGAGCGCCGGATCCACAACATCAGTCACCGCCGCCGCAAGGTTATCGGTCAACATGACAATCGTTACATCAGCATGAACGAAGTGAGAATCAAAGCTGTATAGAAACACCTCAACGCCTTCATTATTAAGCCAGTCTTTGACTTGTAATGCGCCCTCTTCTTGACTGCGGTCACCGGAATATCCCATCACCGCGAGATCGGGACGAATCATCATGAAATCGCCGCCTTCGGCACAACCGGCAGTAACTTTCTCGTAAATGGGTATGTTCTTTTGCGCGCAAAAATCAATGATTGGCCCGTATTCGCCACGCCGCCACCACTGCGACATCTGCCCAACGACCATGCCCCATGGCGTCATATAACTACCATCGCGTGCCCAGATTTGCAGTGGTAAATACGGGTCAGCTGGGGTGATATGTATATTAGCGCCAAAATCTCGGTAACAATCAAGGACCTCGTTATACTGGCGCTTTGCGCCTTCGACATCGAGCCGGACGCCATCACGAATCATTTTTTTGTTCATCGAATTGGTAGGTAATATCGCTTTAAAATTATCAATCGGACCCACTAAAACATCGAGTAACTTACCCGTCTCGCTGTCGACCCCCCAATATTTTAGCCGTGGCGTACCGCCATTTAAAACACGAGATCGGACAGAGAATTGATCTGTCGTTGGATTACTTTTTGTCATTAAATCGTTCACTCGTCATTGTTTTCAGGATCGCCATCAATAGCGATCCACAGTGTTTTAGTTTTTAAAAAATAGTCGAGCTGCTCTGGGCCAAGGTCTTTACCAAAGCCAGACGCCTTGAAGCCGCCGAAAGGCAGCGCAGAATCGACGATGTCATGGGCATTCACCCAAACAGTTCCCGCCTCGATACGTTTAGCAACACGAAGTGCACGCGAAACATCTTTCGTCCAGACGCTGCCTGCAAGGCCATATATATTATCGTTGGCAAGATGAATAGCTTCGACTTCGCGGGTAAAAGGCACGACAACAAGTACCGGCCCAAATATTTCTTCCTGCACAACGCGCAGGCTGTTATCCCGAGTAACAAGCACAGTTGCGGGCACAAAGTAGCCTTCGGGTTTATTGTTTTCACCCTGTATGGCCAACTCAGCGCCCTCGGCAATCCCCGAGTGAATAAAGGCTTCAATGGAGGCTTTCGCACTGCCTGAAATAACAGGACAAAGGTCACAAGCAGGATCAAGGCCCGGCGCCATAACCATGGTGTCGATGACACCTCTGAGCGCGGCCAGCATATCGTCTAGACGACGCTCTTCGATATACAGTCTAGATCCCGCAGAGCACACCTGCCCCGCATTAAAAAATACCGACCAGCGGGTCGCCTCAGCGACAGCGCTGAGATCGGCATCAGCAAAAACCACCATAGGCGACTTACCGCCAAGCTCTAATGTCACCGGTGATAGCGCTTCCCCCGCTTTGGCACCGACCCGTTTGCCTATTGGCGTGGATCCGGTAAAGGAGACCTTATCAATACCCGGATGAGCTGCAATATGGTCACCTATTTGGCTGCCTCTGCCGCTAACAATATTGACAACACCTGGCGGAACACCTGCTTCATCAAGCAAGCGCGCAAAATATAGCATCGAGAGTGATGTTTGCTGTGCGGGCTTCACGACGACAGTACACCCTGCCGCAAGCGGCGCAGCGATCTTCCACATCGCCATATTAAATGGCCAGTTCCAGGGAACAATTGCGCCAACCACACCAATAGGCTCCTTGATCGTCATGGCCAAATGCTCACCTTCAGCTGCGACTTGACGCGTTGCACCTTGGATTTTTGTCGTCAAGCCAGCCATAAAACGCAGCAGATCAGCGCCGCCAAGAATATCGATGTCAATGCAAGGGCCGAGTGCTTTGCCGTTGTCTAAACTCTCAATCTGCGCAAGTTTGACCGCGTCTCGTTCTATCAACTCTGCCAGTCTCAGCAACACTTTTTCACGCTGATTCGCCTTCATTTTGCCCCAGGCGCCAGAAAGTGCCGCGCGCGCAGCGGCAACTGCTCGATCAACATCTACAATAGTGCCGTCGGGTACTTGCGCTAATAATCCACCGGTAGAGGCCTCAATAGAGGGCAGAAAATCGCCCGTACTTGCAGGACCGTATTGCCCATCAATAAACATCTGCTGCGGGCCCTGTAGAAACTGTAAAACAGCTTCATCAACACCATAGTGAGCAATCAACTGGGCAACTGAGTCATCCATTCTCTAACTCCTTAAATATGCAATGCTTTGCCAGCTGCAGCGAGAATACTTTCGTGCAGGGCCTCAGAGAGCGTTGGATGCGGAAACATCGTCGCGCCCAGTTCGTCTTCTGTCGCCTCAAGCTCTCTGGCCAAGACAAAACTGTGAATGAGCTCAGTCACCTCAGGGCCCACCATGTGAGCACCTAAAATCTCACCTGTCTCATCGTCGACGATGGTTTTAATAAAACCTTCGGAGTCACCCAGCGCCAGCGCTTTACCGTTACCTATAAAAGGGAACTGTCCTTTGCGAATAGTGTGGCCCGCCTCGACGGCTTGTTGTTCCGTCAGCCCCACAGACGCTATCTGTGGGAAGCTGTAAGTGCAGCCTGGAATATTATCGCGATTAATGGCTTGGCCATGCCCATACCCCGCAATTTTCTCAACCGCCAAAACCGCCTCATGAGAGGCCTTATGTGCAAGCCATGGACCACCGGCGACATCACCGATCGCCCAAACAGATGGAATATTAGTCTGCCCCCATTTATCCGTCTTCACAGAGGTGCCGCTGAGTTCCACACCAGCCTTATCCAGTGCCAGTGAATCACTATTGCCAAGCACACCTACAGCAACCAATGCGCGTTCAAACGTTTCGTGAGTAGCCCCCGATGCCGTCTCTATCACTGCATTTAACGCTGATGAGGTGGGCTCTATTGCCGTCACTTTAGCTTCTGTGATGAAGCGAATACCTCGTGCTTCAAACTGTTTTCGCGCGTATTCAGACACCTCGGCATCTTCATTCGGCACGATACGATCCGCGACTTCAACCACCGTCACCTGTACACCGAACTCAGCAAATAAACTGGCAAATTCAATCCCAATAGCACCTGATCCGACGACTAGTAATGACTCCGGTAGACGCGCTGCAGTCATCGCTTGTCGATAATTCCAGATTCGTTCACCGTCAGTTGCCATACCTGAGAGCTCTCGCGGACGCGCACCAGTCGCAATAACAATATGTTCCGCCGACACGTCGTTCTCGATATCATCAGCACCGACAACAAGGAGTGAATTCGCTGATGCAAAACGCGCGTTGCCATAAATAACATCAACCTGGTTTTTTTTCAGTAGATGAGCAACGCCCTTGGACAGTTGCGCCGCTACCTGTCGAGATCGAGCTATGACCGCTGACCAGTCGACGCCAATGTCACTCGCACGTAACCCAAAAGCACTGGCTGATTTTAATAGCTGGTGAATTTCTGCAGAGCGAAGCAATGCTTTAGTCGGAATGCATCCCCAATTTAGACAAACCCCGCCGAGTTGCTCTTTCTCAACAAGCGCCGTACGCAAACCCAGTTGCGACGCTCGAATAGCCGCCACATAGCCGCCTGGCCCCCCACCGATAACGATAAGATCATATTTGGACGATGACATAATTGATTCTCACGCTAATAAAAGTGATGGCTTTTCAAGCGCATCATTCAACGCAGCCATAAATTTCGCTGCAGGCTCGCCATCGAGCGCTCGATGATCAAACGTAAAACTCAGTGGCAACATAGTGCACACCTTTATCTCGCCATCCTTGATCATGGGACGCTCAATGGGGGTAGACGGTCCCAAAAGACCCACATTAGGTAGATTAAGTACGGGCGTTGTCTTGAGACCCGGCGGGCCAATACCAGCAGTACTTGAAAGGGTAAAGGTTGAACCCGTCAGATCCTCAACGGCCGCTTCACCGCTTCGAACCCGTGCAATGAGCGCGCGCAATCCTTTATCAATGTCTACCAAGCCCATAGATTGGACATCTCGAAGCACCCCGACCATCAAACCGCCGTCATAGGCGGTGGCTCCAGGTATTGAAATCGCCATACCCATATGGATATTTTCATGGATGATGATTTCATCATTGATCACATTGGCATTGGCAATAGGTACCTGACGAATAGCGTAGACAAGCGCGCGAACGATAAAAGCATTCACCGATATTCGCGTGCCTAGGGTTTCCTCCAGCGCGACCAATTCGGCGCGCTGCGCCAATAAACGGGTAATGTCAGATTCCCAACTGGAGCTTACTTGGGCCGCCGTTTGCAGCGATTGCACCATACGATTTGCGATGGTTTTTCGCAGTCCAGATAAAGGTAAAGTCGCCAGCACACGGTCTGGTTGCGCAGCTTGTGGATATTGACTGGTAAGCACCGAACGCGCCTCTAGACTTTCTTTGGCGGCTAGGACATCACGTTTAACAATTCGACCACCGGGTCCTGTACCCGTCAGCGTAGACAGTTCAATCGCAAACGTCTTGGCGAGCTTGCGAGCTAACGGTGACGCCTTGATTCTGGCCGGTTTAGCGGCGTGGGCAGCGCCTTTAATCGAGACCAGGCTGGCGGCATCTAAACTAGTCTCACTGCCAGACGTATCCGCAACGCCACTCACTGGCCGGTTAGGCTCTGCACAGAAATGTCCGATTAGAACTTCACAACCGACAGTCTCCCCGGCAGGCACCACACTGTAAAAATACCCGGCGACGGGCGCTTCGACATCGTAAGCCACTTTTTCAGTTTCAATGGTCGCAAGAGGTGTACCCCGCTCCACAAAATCCCCATCGTTAACCAACCAGTCAGCGATTGTGCCCTCATTCATCGCCATCGCTAGTTTAGGCATGACATATTCCGTTATTTTTTGCTCTGCCATCACGCGCACACCGCCCTAATTGCAGCTTCAATCCGCTCAGGATTAGGCGCAACATACTCTTCCATGTAGCCGCCCGGCACCGGCATGTTGGGTAGCGTTACTCGCAAAATGGGCGCATCGAGTAAGTCAAAGGCCTGCTCCACTACCCGCGCTGAAATGGTCGCAGCAAAGCCTCCTGACTCCCAATCTTCATCGACAATCACCAGACGATTGGTCTTTTCAAGAGAGACCAACAAGGTCTCCATATCGAATGGGACAAAACTTCTAGGATCAATCACTTCAACTGAAATCTCCGGCGCTAGTTTCTCTGCAACACCGAGCGCATGTTGTAGCTGTAAGCTGTTCGCAAGAACGGTGACATCGCTGCCGACACGTTTTACATCAGCGACGCCCAGCGGAACGATATAATCGTCACCAAGATCGGGGACTTCACCCTTCAGCATCATGATGCCCATGTGCCAAGGAATCACTACGGGATTGTTGTCACGAATCGCAGCCTTGAACATACCTTTAGCATCGTAGGGCGTTGATGGCATTGCAACTTTAATGCCGGGATGATGCGCAAAGGTGCCATGGATACTCATTGCATGATCGTTCGCTAAGCGCTGCCCAGTGCCTACCCCTGCGGTAATCACAAGTGGTAAGGCATGCTGGCTGCCATGCAGAAAATGATACTGGCCAGTCGTTACGGAGCACTCAGAGAAGGTAACGTATGAAAAACCACCAAACATAAAGTCGCAGATCGGTCGCATACCTTCTTGGGCAGCACCGAAAGCCACACCATACATCCCTGATTCTGCGATCGGTGTATCGACGATTCGATCAGTACCAAACTCATCGACCAAACCTTTGGTGTGGGGAAAAATAGCACCCCGCACATCTTGACCCACAACAAAAACACTGGGATCAACACGCATTTCTTCTTCGATCGCTTCACGAATCGCGTCTGTTAATGTAATCGTTCGCATAATTTATGCCTCAGCGCTGCGTTGTTATTTATTCGGCGAATACGCCTTGCATTAAACTTTCGACGGATGGACGGGCTATTTCGCTATCATCGGCAAATGCTTCGACACCCTCGATCTCACGCAGCGCGGCCTCACGCATCGCTTCAATATCGGCGGCGGTAAGCCAACCCTCATCGAGCGCGATGACCGTCGCAATTGCCACCGGCTCGCGGTCACGCATTTCGGCATGCTCCTCCGCCGAGCGCTCCTCCCATCCCGAAAGATCCGGTGTGCCAATATCATGCTCATTAAAACGCAGCGTTTTGGCTTCAATAAATGTGGGTCCACCGCCAGTTCTAGCGCGTTCGATTGCCTCAATACAGACCTCAGCGACCTCGAATACATTTTGCCCGTCGACAATGGCGCTAGGCATGCCATAACCGTCGGCTAAGGATGAAATATTGGGCTTTGGATGCATCTCCATGGCGGTAGAAAAAATACTCATGCCATTATTTTCACAGAAGAAAATAATGGGCAGCTTCCAGTTTTGCGCCATCAATAACGCCTCATGAGATCGCCCTTGCCCATACGAACCATCACCAGAGCAGTTCATCACGACTTGTCCTAGAGCCCTTTGTTTAGCCGCAAAGCCCCAACCGACAGCCGGTGCAAAGTTGTAACCAATAAAGCCCGACATCATGTAGACCTTGTGTTCAGGAAAACTAAAGTGAAAGGCCGATCTACCTGCGCAGCAACCCGTCACTTTACCCGTGTGTTCAGCGAGGTAATACTTGATATCGATCCCTTTGCTGAGCATGTGGGTGATACCGTGGCCTCGGTGATGCGGAGAAAGGTTGTCGTCCTTATTGAGAAAGGAACTCGCAGCGACACCCGGTGCTATAGCACCCTCTGCGGGGTGATAAAAACCGATGAGTTTCCCCTGCATCATTCGGCGGTACATCATGCGATTGAATTCATCTGCACGAATCAAGTTGGTCATCAATAATTTTTTCTGATCGATATTCAATGCCACGGCAAAAACCTCAGTGGAAACTATTAATGAATGATTAACGCAGGAACCGTTGACAACAATAGAGCCAGAGGCCTAGTCTTTGTCATTTACGGCCAAGGCGCTCGCGTGGCAAAAAAACTGACTGAACTCAACCGGTATGTTCGGCATACGCTACTGACACTCCAGTCAGTAGGGATCGATTCGTCACCCTATATCAGTAAACTTAATGTCACTATGGCGGAGCTTGAGCAGGCCGAAGATCTCATCACTCAAGAGCAGTACAACGCCCTTCTAGACGAAGTCATCGGCGCATATCCAAATTATGGCTTGGGATTATTCGATGGCAAAGGCGTCTCCCTGCTTGATCACGGGCTGCTAGGCTATGCCATGTTTGCAAGCGAAAACTTGGGTAGGGCCTTGGCGCGTCATACACGCTATCAAGACGTCATCGGCGCAGCATTGCATACCCAGCTGTTTATTGAAGGTAAGAATGCCAGGTTGCGCGTCACCAAAATTTCTCGCCCAGAACTCATCAACACACCTGCCAAATTACGGTATGAAACTGAAAAGTTACTAGCCCAATGGGCTGAAATTGGCCCTGTTTTTGGCGCTTCTCGACACTGGTATGAAAAGCTAATGATCAGCTACGCACAACCCGATTATGGCCAGCTCTACCATGATGTCCTAGGCAAAAACATCACTTTCGATACCGGCTGCACTGAGATCATATTTGATGTGAATTTATTGCAACGACCACTGAACTTCTCCAATGAAGCCGCTGCCATATTGTGCGAACAACAATGTGATGCCTTACTAAAACGACTTCAAAATACCGAGGGCTATATCGCTCGTGTTCGTCGAATTCTGGCTGCAAACCCTGGCGGGGATCTCACCATTACTAGGGTCGGAAAAATATTGGGGACGAGTGAGCGATCACTGCGACGCAGACTGAAGGAGGAAAATACAACATTTAAACAAGTCGTACTTCACTTCCGGATGGAGCTTGCTGCGAGCTATTTAAAAGGACAAGAAATGACCATTCAAGAGGTAGCTTTTACCATTGGATACTCTGACCCCTCAAATTTTCATCGGGCATTTCAAACCTACTATGGGGAAACACCCGCAGGGTTTAGAGCAACAAAAAGCGCGCCACGCGATCAGTAGATCAGACCCAAAAAATCCGCGCCGTTTTATTCCCCGGCGATTGCGCCAAATAACGGCAGCCCAAGTCCCGCAGTCATGCCACCATCTACACGAATTTCTTGGCCAGTAATAAATGTAGAAGCATCACCGGCGAGAAAATTATAAATACCGACAATCTCATCCTGCCTACCCATACGTCCAAAGGCGTTGAGCTGACTTAAAAAAGTCGCCGTGTCGTTACCATCATCGGCGACCATCATGCCAGTGTCAGCGATTAAAGCTGGGCAGACGCAATTTACCCTAATACCTCTGGGCGCGTTCTCTAGTGCACTCGTCCGCGCAAGGTAAGCACCGCCAGCTTTGCTCGCAGCATAAACAGCAGAACCGGCGTGGGTAATACCAGAACCAGCAACCGAGCCGGTATAAATGACCGATGCGCCATCTTTGAGAATACTGGGTGAATATTTCAGCGCGTAAAAAGTACCCTTTAAGTTAACATCAACCATGGCATCCATTTCGGCACTATCAAGTTCTTCGATACTGCCCTCATCAGCAGCAATGCCGGCATTAACAACCAGAATATGAATCTCGCCTTTTAACGCTTGAATCTGCTCCATGATCTCTTTAACTGCGCTTTCACTGGTTATATCGCAACGCAAAAAATCCGCGCCAATCTCAGCGGCAATCTGCTCGCCCTCGGCTCGTCTACCAGTGATCAGGGTCTTCGCACCCGTGGCAATAAAGTTATTTGCGACCGCGAGACCGATGCCAGAGGTACCACCCAAAATCACTGCCTGCTTACCTTTTAAACTATGCATAGTTAAACTCTTCTCGCTGTTAATCCTGTGTCCACAGGTAAATTTTTCCACATTGTTTGGAGACCTGCACATCAAATGCCTCCCCGGCACGAGACATGGGGAACTCATGAGTGACCATGATATCGATCATCCTTTGAACTTCTGGGTCTAGGAGTGCCCGGATCAAATACTCGCGGTCTAAACTGCGAACATCGTGCTGCCCCATAATCGTATGTGCTGGGTCAATCACGTGGTGAAGTGGACTTAATGCCAGCTTTGCGCCAGGTGTGTGACCACTGAAGTTAACTTGACCGTACTTTCGCACCGCCGACATCAGCTTCTCTTGATAATAAGCAACGCCGGAGCCGTCGACCGACACATCAACACCCTTCTGCCGATAAGTGAGTGAGCGCACTTGCTCAAGCCAATCATCATTTTCCGGGTTGACGATGTGCTCAACGCCCATCTGTCTCAACATCTCGATTCGGTAGGGGTTTCTCGCCAAAGCGATAACCCGAGCATTCCGATATAGCGCCGAGATAATATGGCCAAATGCAATAAAACCGATGCCGCCAACTAAAACGCTATCACCCGCCTTTACATTCATCGCCTCTTGATTGGAGAACCCCACGCCGAAGGAGCAGTTCGCTGCCGCTGCGTATCGAAATGCCAGCGCATCCGGAATAGCCGTTAAGTTCGCTTCCGGAGCAATACGATAGCGCTCCATAGCAAACCCACCTGAGGCACTATGATTACGCTTTTCAATACCACGCATGGCAGCGCCATCATTGCCATGGATATCTGGGTCGTTAGCGTCACAGTAAGTCGGTGATAAAGCGCTAGTGCAAGCATGACAGCGACCACAGTGATCGCCCTGAAAAACAATAACGCGATCACCCGGTGAGAAGTTTGATCCGGGCATAGTATTGACCACAGTCCCCACCCCTTCATGACCGAGGTGTTGTGGATCATCATGGAATTCGAAATCATGAGACGCCCAAATACGCGACCCTTCTAAACAGATTGGCGCGATCTCAGTCTTTATGACCACGTAACCCGCAGTAATTTTAGGAAATGGGCGCTCAACCAGTGCAAAGCGTCCAGGCTCCGGAATTGTGAGGGCCACATTGCAGGGCTGCTCTGATGTCATTATTTATAAATTGCCCACGCTTTTGTTAGTCATTAGTCTAATCGCATGCCATGGGTTCGGTAATGACATTTCTGCCCATAGGAATGATACTTCTGAAGAGCACGCCATGGCCGTAAATGACAGCAAAGCTGACCCTTGAAGCCATTTTACTGTTGCCACGTCTAGCTTAACGTAGAGGTCTTTCTATCGACAAGGAGCTTGTATAAAAATGAAATCTGCTAAAGATCTCGATTACCACCTACATCACCTCTGCGTCTACGATGATAAACCCAGAGACAATATGTTTCCCTACCTGCGCTGGCATCATGGCATTACTAACTTTTTTTCCGGCAATGTTTTTCATGTGACCGGTGACGGCCATTCTGACTATACATTTTTAGGGTGTGGTGGACGTGCTTACCAAATTCAAATTGAAGCACCGCCCTTCCAGTTCGAATATGAGCGTAATTGGTGGCGGGATCACGGTCATGGTTACAACCATATTTGTTGGATCACCTCCGATGCGCGCGCCTCGATGGACCACCTACTCGCCAATGGCGCAACAGAGGTCATGCCGTTCGAAAAATTCCCCACTTATGATGGCTTTGTTGTCCATGACCCAGAAGGACGCTGGGTTGAGATTATGGAATACACCGACCCGACGTTCCGTGTCCAAGAATTTACCCATGCGCCCTCTGGAGAATGTGGCCTAGAGATGATTGGCAACGCGGAAATCTGCAATGACGTAAACCTAATGGTGGATTGGTATGAGCGTGTTCTAGATTTACATGTCCTCGAGCGTTTTGAGCAGGACGGCGATCAGGTCGTGATCATGTCAGACCGCCGCTACGACCCCATAGGGAGACGAACATTATTCATGCTACACAATGCGCGTCATGATTTTGAGAAAGAAAAGTGCGATGCACATGGACCACATATTTCGGCCATTATGTACCAAGCCAAAAACGTTCAACGCGCCTGGGAAGACGCACTTTGGGCCGGTATGAAGCCGCTACAAGAACCCCACGTAGATTCGTTAACAGGCTTGCTCACTGCGTATCTGGCCGAGCCCTGTGGCAATAATGTCATTATGTTAACTGAACACTATGCACCCGTATCCGAAATCCCTGCCGCAGCATGATTCTGGGGTTTGCACATCCGGCGATCGTTGTTCATGACTTGGAGCGAGCCACGCGTTTTTATTGTGAGGCATTTGGATTTCGAATGCTTTCCGACGCGCTTGAACGCTGGCAGGACAACCCTGCTATTGATGCCGCCATTGGTTTAGAAAACAGCGCGGCAATGGGGCGTATGCTCGCAGGTCATAACTGTTATTTAGAGCTTTTCGAATTTCAACGACCTGCCAGCACAGCTCCTGCTCCCAAAACACTCAGTGCCGCAGCGCTCGGCATTAGACACATCTGCTTTTATACCGATGACATCGAACAAGAGTACCAACGGCTTCTTGAACTTGGGGCTCTGCCATTGGGTTATCCGCAAAAAAAACAGGGCGTTAGCGCAGTCTATATACGTGATCCAGAAGGTAATATTCTGGAGCTTGCAGAGTTCCCCTGCGAGGAAGAGAATTTGCAACACCTACCTGGCATCAGTCGTTTACAAGGAGCTTTCTAACATGTTCGACTTATCAGGCAAGCGCGGATTGATTACCGGCGGAGGATCCGGCATCGGAAAAGCGGTCGCCAAGACCTTTATACAAGCTGGTGCCACCGTCGCAATTGCCGACATCCACTTCCCAGGGGAAGTGGCTGAAAGTATTGGCGCTCTTGCTCTCCAATGTGACGTCAGCGATGAAACAGGGGTACTCGACGCGTTTAATACCGCCAGAGCTGGTCTAGGCGGGCCATTAGACTTTGTCATACTCAATGCGGGTGTGGGTGATGTGGGGCCGCCGCTAACCGCGCAACCCATCGAGCTGCTAGAAAAAGTCACACGGATCAATTATTGGGGCACAGTTCATGGTTTGAAGCACGCCCCGACTGTCATGGTTGATGGTGGCGCTATCGTCTCGACGTCATCAATGGCAGCGTTTATTAATATCCCCGGGTCGGCAGCATATTCAGCGAGTAAAAAAGCGATTACAAGCCTTACCGAGATGTCTGCATTGGAGTTGGGTACGAGGGGTATCCGTGTTAACTGTATTTGTCCCGGCTACACCGAAACCAGTATGGGCAGCGGCGACGAAGGTAAGCAGCTTTGCGAAGCGTTCACCGCATTGGGTAGGGTCGCGACGGTCGATGACATGACCGGCGTGTTTCATTTTTTGATCAGCGATGCCAGCCGGTACATCACAGGGCAAGCCATAAAAGTTGATGGCGGCTGGTCTTGTGGTCCGACACCCGCTCTACTCTCGATCATAACGGGCTCCACGCAGGCGCCTAGCTAATGCTTAGTGCCAACACATCAAGCCGCCGCGCCGAAGAGAGCCGGATTGTTGCCACTTGGCTCATACGCTTGAAAGATTTGCTCATAGATGAAGATAACAACTGCTTTGCGCAGTGTCTTTATGATGCAGGTATAGAACAGAGCTACCTCACAGAGGGTAGTGATCAGTTAACACAAAAGCATCTCGACACAGTATTGCTGACTTGTCGACAAAGTCATCCAGACATAACTCTGCGGCTGTTTAGCAAAGCTGAGGTGTTAGACCTTGGCCTGGTCGGTTATGCGGCAATCAATAGCGATAATATCGGCTCAGCCTTTCGTGTGATGTACCAATACCATAGCCTCGCCTCTGACCGATATACAGACCAACTGTTGGTAGAGGGTGAGATGGCGCGCATAGTCCCAGTCCATCATCCTTTGTATGAGGACGACTATCAGAATATTTGTGAAGATAGTTTCAGCGGTAACTGGCGGGCACTCCAGCTGTTACTCGGGCCTCATGCGGACAAGAGTGAAATTTCCGTGCAACTGCAATTTCGACCACCAACTCACGCAGATACGTTCTTTTCGATTTTCGGCCATAACTGTGTATTCAATGCGACTGAAACTGGCCTATTTTTCCCGGCGCAATGGCTACAACAACCGATTCATAAAGGAAGCGGCTCACTCAGTGAGGTCTATCAAGCGATGTGCGAGCGGGTGTTGGGCTCTAGCACTACAGACAAGGACACACCGCTACTGGTCCGCAGACTACTTTTGAGCCGCAAGGGCCGTCAAATGCCCAGCCTTGAAAGTGCAGCAGAAATTTTGAGATTAACGCCGGCTCAATTACGAAAGCGTTTATACCGCACGGGCACCTCCTACAAGAAACTCGTGCTTGAAACCCGCATGAAGCTGGGAAAACACTATCTTCAGGATACAGACTTATCCATTCAGGAAATCGCCTACCTCCTCGATTATGGCAGCCCCCCACCTTTTAGCCGGGCGTTCAAAAAATACGCTGGTTGTTCACCTGAGCACTACCGACACAATGAACTTTCAGACGACGAAAGGACTTAAAGGTGAGTGACAAGCACTTAATATGTGCAGAAATGCAGGGCGTTTTGAATGGGTCCTAGTCTGGCCGGCGCGGTCATTGTATGGCCGCTACTATAGCGCCGAGTATTGGCTTGTCGCCATACTTTGGGTATTCGCTCTGATCAGCTATTACCGAGCTTGGCAGGCTTATCAATCTCAGTTTTTTCCTCGGGGAAACTAAAATAATGATTTCAGAATATGACCACTTAAATCGCATTATCCCAGCACTCGCGATATCAGCTATTGGTGCGCTGTTCTATAATATTTTGCCGCTTTATGTAGGTGCCGCACAAGACTCATTGTATCTATCTAGTAGTGAGGCAGGCCTGTTACCCGCGGCGTTTTTTGCGGGCTACAACCTTGTCACGATCAGTGCGTTTTTCTGGATTCGGCATTGCAATTGGCGAGCAGCAACCGCCGTTTGGTTACCCGTTGCGGTTGTTGGTCTGGTGATCAGCGTTACGGTAGACAACCAGTGGGGACTCTTTCTTGGCACAGCGCTCTCCGGCGGAGGTTTCGCTGCGCTTTATGGTATTGGTGTGACAATTCTAGCTGATACCAGCAACCCGGCTCGCTGGTATGGTGTGAAGATAGCCATAGAAGCGATTCCTGGTGCGATATTACTGTTTATTCTGCCATCGACGTTAGTCGCTGGTTACGGCTTTTCTGGCATCGTCTATGCGCTGGTTGGCAGCGTACTGTTATTGGCGCTGTTTCTCCCCACGTTACCCGCCTCGGGCAATTTTGATGCGGTTACCACATCTACAGATTCAATGACTACGCCTTCGATAAAAGCTGGTAGTTCACTACCGCTGTGGCTATCACTTTTCGGTATGCTCCTATTTTTCTCTGCGGCTTCCGGCCTTTGGGCTTTTCTAGAAAGAATAGGCGCGACGCTATTATTTGAAGCCGACGTTATCGGCATGCTGCTATCCCTTACCCTTGTTTTTGCTACTTTAGGTTCGCTAACAACGGCTTGGCTTGGTAAACGATTAGGTAATGTGAGGCCTTTCATAGCAAGTGCCTTATTCATGGTCGTCGCTGCGGGCATGCTTTATGGCACACCGAGCTTTAGTCTCTACGCTATCGGCGCCGCGTTATTAACCTTTGGTATCGGCATGGGATTGCCGTTTGCCATAGCCGAAGTTGCCGATCTCGACGTGGATGGCCGCTATATAATATTGACCGTTCCCGCCATTGGTATCGGCGCCATGATTGGACCCGCTAGCGCAGGTTATTTGACTGCAAGCGGCTCGTTCGATGAGCTGCTCTTAGTCGCTTCTTTCGCAGTCATCCTTGCAATCATCAGTCTTTCAGTAGGACGCTCATTAGCACCCAACGATCAACAATGATCGCTATGATACTTATCAGTCATGGGCAACCGATAGCGTCTCAATAGTTGTGCTTTACCGTATACAAGAACAAAACCAGGAATCCTATGCGGCGGGTAAGATCATTTTTGGCGTCTAGCAGGGCAATCATGGGGAATATCACGTGATTATTTCTGCATAAGTCTGCAGAACTCTAGCGCCTATATGCTTCCGACAGTCGTAGATAAAAGCTTCATTAGCCGAAAGAAAGGCGCGCCTTTTAATTGTATAAACTCTTGTTTACCAGCCGGTTGTGCTAATTAAATTGACACATCATTGATCGATTACTGCCGCGCCTTGAGCATACTGAGCGCTGTATCTTCGATCATATCTTCTTGGCCACCAATCATTTTCTTGCGGCCCAGCTCAATCAATATATCTCGCGGTGGAATACCATATTTTTCACCCAAGCGATTCGCATGCAGTAAGAACGTGCTGTAGACCCCAGCGTAGCCAAGCGTCAATGAAGACCGATCAACCCGTACGATGTGATCCATCATGGGGAATACCAGCTCTTCAGCCATATCCATCAGCCCAAACATATCGCAACCTGTCTCAATACCCATACGATCACAGACAGCAACAAAGACCTCCAGCGGCGTATTACCAGCACCCGCTCCAAGGCCTGCAACCGAGCAATCTATCCGGCTGGCACCTGCACGGACAGCGGCAATCGAATTAGCAATACCCATGCCTAGATTATTATGACCATGAAAACCTATTTCGGTGAAAGGCTCTAAGGTATCTCTGAGCGCACTCACATATTCGCTCACATCTTCAGGCAACATATAGCCCGCCGAGTCAGTCACGTAGACCGTCTGCGCGCCATAAGACTCCATCTTCTTTGCTTCTTCAGCAAGACCCATTGGCGTATTCAGATGCGCCATCATAAGAAAACCCGAAGTATCCATACCCAGCTCGCGACCACAGGCAATATGTTGGGGCGATGTATCTGCCTCGGTACTATGCGTGGCAACATGCACACTACCTACCCCATGCTGTCGGGCGACGCGCAACTCTTTCATAGTACCGAGACCGGGAATCAACAAAACGGACATGACCGTACGCTTAAGGACGGGTGCAACTGCATCCCAGTACGCCTCATTACTATGCAGCGCAAAACCATGCTGCAGCGAATTACCACCCAAGCCAGCACCGTGGGCCACCTGAATCATCGGTACACCCGCCGCCTCCATAGCCTCGGCAAATGCACACATCTGCTCAATAGAAATCTGCTCTTTCTTTGCGTGCATCCCGTCACGCAAACACATATCGTGACAAATGATTTTTCGCCCCTGCAAATCTGATTTAGTCATGATGCCTCCACTGTCCACTACATTTCACCACTTAGCATTTTCTCCGCATACATTTCAGCCGTACGGCAGGCCGCTGCGGTCATAATGTCGAGATTACCGGCATAGGTCGGCAGATAGTCACCGAGACCAGCGACCTCCATAAAAATAGCGACCTTGTTTCCGTCAAATACGGGTCCATTAACCAATTTGTAACCCGGTACATATTCCTGCACTTTTGCGATCATATCTATCAATGAGGCGGTGATCTTCTCTTGGTCCGGCGCCTCCTCGGTCAGACAATAAATGGTATTGCGCATAATCATTGGGGGCTCTGCAGGATTAATAACGCAGAGCGCTTTACCTTTCTTCGCCCCCCCTACCGCACACACTGCCGTGGATGTTGTATAGGTAAATTCATCGAGATTAGCGCGCGTACCTGCACCGATAGACTTCGATGCGAGACTGGCAATAATTTCTGCGTATTCAACACCCTGAATGCGGCTAACACCGTACACAATCGGTATTGTGGCCTGTCCCGCACAGGAGATCATATTGACATTCATCGTGTCCGAAAGCTGATCAAGATTCACCGGTGGCACACACAAAGGCCCAATAGCAGCCGGCGTCAAATCAACCATAAAAACCCCATGGGCATTCATTTTGTCTGAGTTCTCTTTGTGTACATAGGCAGAAGTTGCATCGAAGGCTATTCTTACCTCGTCAGCAATCAAATGGGGTAATACGCCGTCCACACCTGCCGCAGTCGTCTTAAGACCCATCTGCTGGGCGCGGGCTAGACCTTCCGATTCGGGGTCGATTCCAACCATCCAAATAGGCTCCAGTACCTCACTACGCCTGAGCTTATAAAGCAAATCAGTAGCAATATTTCCAGAACCGATCAAAACACATTTTATTTTGGACACGCTTTTTATCTCTCCTAATCACTTACAACACACACCTACACCGTTCGCTGAGGCATCGCCGCACTGTGCTGATTTAGCAACGACGCTGGCGTCGAAATCCAACGATACAATGTTCGTATCAGTGACACGATCACTATATTAGGAGTACGAGCTTTTCATAGTCCAGTCTTTACCCACAAAAAACATCGTCCAATTAAACGCTATTTGAGTTGGGGAAGTGGATCTGTAATCGCCATTTACAAAAAACACAACAGAAGGTGTGGGCAATCTTCATCAACAAAATCAATTGAATACACTGCTATCTCGCTACTTTTGCTAGCGCGACTGGCGGTTGATGCGGGTAGCCCCTCAACGCCGTTGGTGATGCCGCTGAAGGTGGCAAAGTGGCGCTATTGATGGTTATGATCAAGGGGATTTATTAGCCATCGCAGATGGGCATTGCCTTGTGATGCTGTTAACGATCAGTAATCCATAGCGTCTGAAAATATGCGTTGCGCATTGTATAACACGCTTACTACTGGTGCCCACCCACGCCTTGCTAAGCTGTAGATCGTCGTGGCATATTCGTCAAGATCTATGCTCCTCGGTGTGTATTTTTGTCTGCAGCTTGCGATAGCATAAGCCAAATCATATTTTGGAAAGCGTAATGGACTATCTCTACCCGAACATCGAACCTTATCGTCATGACTGGTTGCAAGTTGGCGACGGGCATGAAATATATTTTGAGGAATCGGGCAACCCCAACGGCAAGCCGTGCTTATTTGTTCACGGGGGGCCGGGCGGTGGCGCCGCACCTCAAGCGCGGCAATTCTTTGATCCAGAGCGATATCGCATTGTAGTATTTGACCAGCGCGGCTGCGGTCGTTCGCGTCCTCATGCCTCGCTCAATGCCAACACCACATGGCATTTAATTGACGATATGGAGTGCTTACGCACCACACTGAACATCGATAGCTGGTTGGTATTTGGCGGTTCTTGGGGCAGCACCTTGGGCTTAGCCTATGCACAGAAACATCCGGAGCGGGTCACTGAGCTGGTACTTCGTGGGATTTTCCTACTGCGAAATCAAGAAATTCACTGGCTCTATCAACACGGCGCTAGTGAACTTTATCCAGATGCTTGGGAGCGCTATCTTGCGCCCATTCCCGAAACCGAGCGCAACGATCTCGTCAGCGCATTTCACCAGCGGTTAACCAGCGACGATGCCGATGTTAGATTGGCTGCAGCCCGAGCATGGTCCGTTTGGGAAGCGTCAACTAGCTTTCTCATTCAGAATCGTAATTTCATGGAAAAGCTCGACGCACCTGATGCGGCGCTCGCTATGGCGCGAATTGAGTGCCACTACTTCGTCAATGGTGGCTTTTTTCGTTCACCCAATCAGTTACTGGAAGACATAGATAACATCCGTCATATACCCACCGTTATCGTGCAGGGCCGCTACGACGTTGTTTGCCCCCCCGTTACCGCTTGGGCATTACACCGCGCTTGGCCAGAAGCCGAATTCCAGATGATTGACAATGCAGGGCACTCGGCCTTTGACCCAGCTAATACCCGTGCACTGGTAGCAGCCACAGATCAGTTTGCTGGCTAGCTGCATAATTGAATAAATTAACAATATTCAGCCAAAGTAGGTCTGTCGACGAAATAAGGACGAGGGCAAAGCATCATATTAATTGGCAAATCCAACAACAAACGCGCCACATTGGCCTTAATCATTAGGCATCACTGCAGTGAAACGGTCTTTGTTCTGAATGCGGTGGTGATTATCGCTACCGCTAGGCTTTAGGAGATTTGCCGCGTGTAGCAAGCAACAAAAAGCCTCTGTGTTGCAACACAGAGGCTTAAATATGGTGCGCCCGGCACGATTCGAACGTGCGACCCCCTGATTCGTAGTCAGGTACTCTATCCAGCTGAGCTACGGGCGCGAAGGCGGCAAATTCTAGTGACACATAGTGCTCAGGTCAACATTAATCTCGAGGATTTGCCGCAAATGGCTTTCACTGATGCGTTCCCAGCGAACAAAATACAAATCGAGACATTCTTGTCGACTGGGAAGCACTAGCAGGTAGCTCGGGAACCATTTTTACTGAGTCAAAACGCCGTGCGGACAAAAGCGTAAAGGGCTATTAGCTGAATATCGAGCACAGCCACTTTCATTCAGATGACGCTATGTGCCAATCTTAGATGAAAGCCACGCATTAAAACGTGCTGTTAAATGAACCGCCATCTAGCAACACATTTTGGCCGATCATAAACCCTGCATGCTGTGAACACATAAAGGCGCAAGTGGCACCAAAGTCTGCTGCATGACCATAACGGCCTGCGGGGATTGTCGCCTCGCGCTTACTACGGACATCCTCAACCTTAGCGCCCGACGACTGCGCCTCAAAGCCATCGAGTTGAACCGTGCGGTCGGTAGCATGTAGCCCGGGAAGTAGGTTATTGATCACCACACCTTGTGCGGCCACCTGACGTGATACGCCAGCAACATAGCCGGTTAGCCCTGCGCGGGCTGTATTAGACAGACCCAATACAGCAATGGGTTGCTTTACTGAAACGCTAGTAATATTTACAACTCGACCCCAACCGCGATCTACCATACTAGGCACCAATGCTTTAATCAGGGCGATCGGGGTCAACATGTTCGCATCCAATGCAGCGATAAAGTCATCCCGCTCCCAATCCTGCCAACTGCCGGGGGGCGGTCCACCCGCATTGGTCACTAAAATATCGACTTGGCCCGCAGCCGCTAATAGCTGCGCTCTGCCAGATTCAGTTGTAACGTCACAAGCGACAGCGATCACCTCAACACCATACTGCTCACGCAGACTCGCTGCAGTGGCTTCAAGGGCTTCACTACCGCGACCATTGACGACCAAATTCACACCCGCCTCGGCCAATGCTTCTGCGCAGGCGCGCCCTAGGCCCCTTGATGAGGCGCAAACCAGTGCGCGCTTTCCCTTAATACCTAAGTCCATCGTAATAACTTCCCTTAAAGTGTTTGTTAATTATTCGTCCATTGAGCCAGTGGTTTATCATCAGTCTGAAAAAACACACCCATGCGCGGCGGATTAACGCGGCTGCCCGATTTCAGTTGGCGCGCATAGCACCAACAATCGTAGAGCTATTTTATATCCAACAAACCCAACGTTTGCGCCAGCGCAGCAACGATAACAAATTCATTAGTAGTACGGCTAATAATCAAATGCCGATATGCGTAAAAACGCAGTGAAATCCTACTCCTCACTGTCTTGATCAGCGCACAGCGCCTATAAAAACGCTAACAATGAACTGTGCAACAACCCGATATAACGACCCATATAACGACCCAATATAGCGACCCATATAACGCCCCAAAAGTAGATCAACGCTGGCAGCGACGAACACCGCGCAT
Organism: uncultured Luminiphilus sp.; assembly: GCA_963926325.1. Classification (GTDB taxonomy): domain Bacteria; phylum Pseudomonadota; class Gammaproteobacteria; order Pseudomonadales; family Halieaceae; genus Luminiphilus. Next base: position 23,928 of record CAWUXF010000048.1, read on the forward strand.
TAAAGCAAACTGAAATGCTGTTAAACCTTCCACAGATGGAATCAAAGCACGTAAAATATGTTAGCTAAGCAAGATAACTAACCACTGGAGTTTATGACGATGTTTCGCGCCGCCCTGACAATCTCGTTACCCTTGATATTTTCTTCACAGCTTATCTTTGCGCAGGCTAATCCCGCCAACAACATCATCGCCGATCTCGATGCCCGTGAGCCGGCGATTAGCGCGCTCTCGGATCAGTTATGGAATCTAGCTGAGCTCGGATATCTAGAGCAAAAGAGCAGCGCCTTGCTACAGGAGACATTGCGCAAAGAGGGCTTTGCCATTCAAGCTGGCGTTGCAGAGATCCCCACCGCATTTATTGCCAGCTATGGCAGCGGCGAACCTGTGATTGCGATTATGGGCGAGTTCGATGCGCTACCAGGTATTAGTCAAGCGGCCACCCCGACACAGCAAGCTATTGAAGGTAAGCACAGTGCTCAGGCCTGTGGACACAATCTTTTTGGTGCAGGATCTGCGGCTGCGGCTATTGCGGTAAAAGACTGGCTTGCGCGTTCGACACATCAAGGCACCATACGATTGTATGGCACACCTGCTGAGGAAGGCGGTTCGGGCAAGGTCTACTTGGTGCGAGCGGGCTTGTTCGACGATGTTGACACCGTGTTGCACTGGCATCCTGGCGCACGCAATTCCGCCGACGCAGAAACTTCGCTGGCTAACAAATCTGCAAAGTTCCGTTTCAAAGGCGTCTCCTCGCATGCCGCTAAATCTCCCGAACAGGGTCGCTCAGCGTTAGACGCAGTCGAGGCCATGAACTTTATGGTTAACCTGATGCGCGAGCACATACCGCAAGAATCCCGTATCCACTATGTAATCACCGAGGGCGGTATTGCGCCTAATGTTGTACCTAATTTTGCGGAGTCTTTTTACTATGTGCGTCATCCCAATGCCGAAGTATTACAAACGATTTGGACACGGGTGATCAAAGCGGCTGAAGCCGCGGCGCTAGGTACGGGCACCACGCTCGAATTCGAAGTCATTCATGGTAACCACAGCACATTGCCTAACATCGCCTTGGGCGAGCTAATGCATAAAAACCTGAGTATCGTTGGCGGCGTTCACTACTCACCAGCAGAAGTCGTCTTTGCCGAGACGCTTGCACTATCACTACCCGACGGCAGCTATTCGCCCTCAACCACCAGTGCTATACAACCCTTCAAGCAAGGCCATACGATGGGCTCCACCGATGTTGGCGACGTCAGTTGGAATGTTCCTACTGCGGGTTTACGGACTGCGACCTTCGTACCGGGCACCGGCTTACACTCTTGGCAGGCGGTGGCTGCAGGCGGTATGTCGATCGGCCATAAAGGACTCATGGTAGCCGCCAAAACTATGGCGCTGACGGCGGTAGCGCTCATTCAAGATCCCGCCATCATCGCACAAGCACAAGCCGAGTTTACCGAGCGTCGCGGCGCAGATTTTGAATACAAAGCGCTACTGGGCGACCGAATGCCGCCGCTAGATTATCGTCAGTAATTAAACCGTTAACGTTCCAGCACCATATAAATCAACGAGGCGGTGGCCACCGGCGTCTGATGACCCTCCTCGTGCACCGTCACGTCACCAAATACCAACTGGCGGCCATTTTTACTGAGCGTACCGGTGGCAATCAAATCTACGCCTGCCCCTGCTGCACGGGTAAAGTTGGTGTTCTGGTTCACTGTGGTGCAGTTGCCAATCCGCCCCATACCCGCCCAGCAAACCATCACCATACAAGTATCGATCAGTGACATTATTGCTTGACCACAAACGATGCCTGGCTGACGGGTAATTGCATCACTGAAAGGCATGCGCATCACTACCTCACCACTGGCGCTAATCGACTCAACCCGCACACCCAATGCCAAGAGCCATGCAGCAAAACCTGCATCTAATTGCGCATTACAGTTCGCGACGGTCACTTGCGTCTGGGTTTCGATCGAAGATGTCATAAGTATTCCTCTCATGGATGACGGGTAAAAGCTTACCCCCTAGCGCAATCTAACGACCAATTAACGACCGGGACGAATCAAAATTTCAGGTAAATTGATAAGCTATTCTACGATTTAAAATGATTAAGTCGTGCACTACTCACCGCTGCAGGGCGTCAAAGCCGAGTAAGGCATCGCTACCAAAACGCTGAAGCCACTGCTGCGAACCACCGCCAGATAGTCCCGATAACACCAATGAGCTTCGCAATGAAGCGGACAACGCGGTCGCCATCATCCGCTGTTGATAAGGTAGGTCAATCTCGTAGACAGGTAGTGAGGATTCCAAGGTCTGCGCACTGGCAAGACGGTCGGCAAAACCACCCATAAACTGTTGTAAGGCCGCAATCAGCGCCTCATCATCACGGACATTCTCGGTTAGGGTAATAGACCAGGTCATGTCATTTGCCAGCTCACAGCACGCCACCGGCGCACCTGGCACGCGCCCTCCCCACTCTTCAGGTGAGATAAGCGACAACTGCCATTCAGCCCCTACGCGATAAAGAAAGTAGATATTGCCCGGCACTACACGAAATTTAAACATCGCTGACAATACCAACGACGAAAGACAGTAATCACGGAGTATTTGCTCTGGGGACTTGGCCGTCACATTCCACGGAGCAACGGCATGTAGCTGGTCCAGCACAGGCACCATACCTTTACCTTGAGGGTTTCCTGTGGGACGCATTTGTTCTTTCATGAGGCGAGCGTTCTCTTAGGCTATATTGATCGTTGGATGGTAGTTACGCGCGCGCTCAGCTTGTGGATGACTCAGGCTAGCTCGGGTTGTCGTGCCACGATAGCGGCGCGAAATGCCGCCGGAATTGGCGTGCTCTTGCGTGTGATTTTATCGGCAAAGACATGTGTAAATGTACCGCGAGCAGCCACTTCACCTGTGCGCAGATTTGTCAGTTCAAAAGCCGTGTCGGCACTGGTATTGCCCAGACGCGAAAAGCCGGCGGCCACCTCTAGTACATCGTCGGCCAAGCACTCGCTGATAAAATCAATATTCGTATTGACCGCAAAGGTCAGGCTCGGGGCCTTATCTAAGCGGGCAAAACTCATACCTAACTCACCCCAAAATTCGCCCAGAATTTCATCGGCAAAGACTAAATAATTTGCAAAGTACATGTGACCTTGCGGATCTGTATCGCTGTAGCGAACCTTCATCGTATTTCGATAGGGGAAACTCATGACAACTCCTGCAAAAAATCTCAAATCTAAAGAATAACGGTGCGCTGACCATTGATCATAACGCGTTGCTCGCAATGTAATCGTACCGCATGCGATAACGCCGTCGCCTCTATATCATGGCCCAAGTGGATCATCTGTTCGACACTGATCTCGTGGTCAATCGGCCGCACTTCTTGTGAAATGATCGGTCCCTCATCTAAGTCCGCAGTCACATAATGAGCAGTCGCACCAATCACCTTTACGCCACGCTCCCAGGCGCGATGGTAGGGTTTTGCCCCTTTGAAACCCGGTAAAAAACTGTGGTGAATGTTGATTACTTTACCAGCCAAATGCTGACATAACTCATTAGACAAAATTTGCATATAGCGCGCGAGAACGAGTAAGTCACCATCTAACACACGGAAAATTCGCAGTATTTCTGCTTCTTGCGCAGCTTTATTGTTCGCATCCAGGGGTAAGTAATGGAACGGCAAATTATGCCACTCGACTAGCTCGCGTGCTGATTGATGATTGCTGATGACACCCACAATAGTCGCTGGCAGTGCTCCCGCACGCCATTTGGTCAGCAACGCGCTCAAGCAATGATCGTAGCCAGACACTGCAATCACCACCTTAGGGTGATCCTCGAGTTGCCTCAAACTGTATTGTGCCTCCAAAAAACCTGCCATCGCCTCCCAGCGTTTTGAGAACTCACTAAAATCTACAGTCATTGAACGGTCATCAAAAACGCAGCGTAGAAAAAATCTCTGCGATACCGAATCGGTATAGTTAGACACCTCATTAATGAAAGCACCGCAGTCGAAGAGCAATTGCGAATAGCGCGCGACCACACCCAGCTGGTCAGGGCACCAAAATGACAGTATGTAACGATTCATATGCTAGATCTCAAATCAGCCTCATTAGGGCGATATTGGCAGTGAAGTGATTGGCTAAGCAACCGACACCCTATTATTCTGATGTACAGCTTATTCGTACTTGATACTTTACTGAATCGGCAGAAAACTACCACAAATGCGAGAGGCGTTGCGATGTCCGCCACCGATATTAGCATCAACGAGGAAGATCGCTCACCAGCACCTTCACGCGCACGATATTAGTAACGTACTACACGGCACGACACGACAAGCCATGCCATGCCAGAACAAACAATATCGCTGAATTTAGTGCGTCTATAAAAGAGGATAGTTTGTACTAAAAGTTGATCTTTGCAGGCTATAGTCTAAACAGTAGATGACCCAATAATAAGCAAAAAGGTATACCCTATTGTCTGTTTAATAGCACTTGGGGAGCACACACGATGGCAACTGGTATGCAAGAGGAGACTATCCGTAAATTAGGTGACAGCTTGTTTTCTGCACTGTTAGCGCGCCACACTATTGCGCCCTTAACCGAGAGTCATCCGGCAATAACCATCGCCGATGCTTATCAAATTTCTCTGCGTCTCTTAGAAAATCGACTTAAGCGAGGCGAGCGTGTAATCGGTAAGAAAATTGGTGTCACCAGTGCTGCCGTCATGGATATGCTCAATGTACGACAGCCTGACTTTGGCTTTATGACCAATGCGATGCGGTATGACGATGTCATGCCTATCTCGACACTACTGATTCAACCGAGAGCCGAGGGAGAGATCGCCTTTCTATTGAAAGAGGACTTAATTGGTCCGGGTATTACCCGCGAGGATGTCATCGCTGCAACAGCGTATGTCATGCCCTGCTTTGAGGTGGTCGATTCAAGAATTAGCGACTGGAACATCAAAATTCAAGATACGATTGCCGACAATGCTTCCTGCGGTCTCTTTACCGTGAACGAAAAGGCGGGGATTTCGCCGGACAGCATCGATCTAGCCAACTGTAAAATGACCGTCACTAAAAATGACCAAGTCATTTCGACAGGTAAAGGCTCTGCTGCTATGGGCCATCCTGCCAACTGCGTCGCTTGGCTCGCTAATACCCTTAGCGAGTACGGTATTTCACTCAATGCTGGGGAGATCATTTTGTCGGGCAGTTTAGTACCACTTGTGCCAGTGAGTGCTGGAGATGTAATGACCGTCGCGGTTGATGGCATGGGAGAATGCCGGGTTAAGTTCACCTAAAGGCATCGGAAGTATCCTCGCAGATACACTTCGCCATTAAAGTCGCTACACTGAGCCCATGCATTCTCAGGACAACAATACGCGCCGCATGGGCAAAATTATGTCGGCCATCGCTTGGATCATCTTTCTGGTGATGATGACGGTCTATTTCTCAGATTTTCTGCAAAACCAGGAAAATCCCAACCGTAACGTGAATAGCCGCGTTGACGATAATGGCCGTGCAGAAGTGATACTTCAACGCAATCGCGCTGGCCATTATTTAACCCCCGGCCTCATCAATGGAGAGCCCGTTATCTTTCTGCTAGACACTGGGGCAACGGGTATCGCCTTATCCGAAAAGCTTGCTGCGCAGCTGGACTTGTCGCGAGGCCGGGGGGTGATGACTGAAACCGCCAACGGTCGCGTGATGAGTTACCTCACGCGCCTAGATCGTGTGAGTGTGGGTGATATTGTGCAATATGACGTGCGCGCAACCATTGCGCCAGGGCTGGCCACGCAAGAGGTTTTGTTGGGCATGTCATTTCTTAGACATCTAGACATTATTCAAAAAGGCGACACCTTAACTTTGCGAGAATAGCTTCTATCGCGACACTAAACCGCTTAGAATGCTGCGCTTTAATTAACACCTTTATTATTTTCAGGAGCAGATTATGAATACCAACGCGATTGTCCTTGTGTTTACGCTTGCTGTCTCAGGCATCATCTGGGCCAGCACTTCGCAAAATGACCCTAGCTGGTCGGGCAATAACAGTCAGTGTATGGATGAGTGCTACGACAACTGGAAAGCCGAAAATGGGGGTGGCATTGCCGAGCTCGAACAGGCGAAGCAAACTGCTTTAGCAGCCGCTTCACCGGAAGCACTAGGTAAGGCCTACTACGGACAGTGCGTAGCCTGCCACGGCGGTGGGGCAGAAGGTGGTTTGGGGCCTAGATTACAGGGCCAAGCTGCAGCAGACATCGCAGACAAGCTAACCATTTATCGTTCGGGGGAAACTCGTGGTGGACAGTCTGGACTGATGTGGCCGGTCGCTAAACCAATGAGTGATGACGACATTAACAACTTAGCAGCTTACATCTCTGCACTTTAAGCGATCTAGTAAGCGAGCCCGCCATCGTAAGGTGCTGCGGGCTTTTTTATGCCTTCAATCCATGTCTTAAGAAAAGGCAGCACGCTAGACCACAAATACTTTAAAAGAGAACACCCCCAACATGACCATTCGGCCAACATCGAGCAGCCAAAAAGCTCGGCCGTACTTACCCTCAAGTGCCCAAGCGATGCTTACGCCAGTCCACAGCATCAAACCAATCAGCTGCCATCCTAGCGCGCTACCTGTACTCATAATTTGAACTTGCCCAAACAGCGATAGCCCAGTCATGAGCACTAAATTCAACGCCGCATAAAACTTGATCCAGCCACCTACCACGGGATCGTATTTCTGAAACACGCTTAAATCGTTTTTAAGCCGCGGGTGGGTTTTAACTACATCAGCAGGTTGCCAACCGGTTCGCGCTGTAAGCACTTGGAACCGCGAAGACCATGAGCCCGTGCGTAGCATATCGTTCGTCATGTCGCGATAGACATGCGTCAATGCGACCAGCGGATTCCAGCTTTCGATCGGACCACGGATGCCGTAAATACAGGGCGCCTCGGTTAACTCTCGCTGATAAGTACCAAACAAACGATCCCAGAGAATAAAAACACCGCCGTAGTTGCGATCCATGTACTGATCATTTTGCGCGTGATGCACTCGGTGGTTTGATGGCGATACAAAAAACCACTCGTACCACCCCAGCGATGGGATATAGCGGGTATGAACCCAAAACTGATACATAAGGTTGGCAGCGCCGACGGTTACTACGACTTCGGCGGGAATACCCAGCATAAACATCGGCACATAAAATACCCAACCCAATAGGAATCCAGAGCTTGTCTGCCTAAGCGCCGTACTTAAGTTGTACTCCTCAGATTGATGATGCGCCACATGAGCCGCCCACAATATTTGTCGCTCATGACCTAATCGATGCAACCAGTAATAGCAGAAGTCATAGAGCACAAACGCAACAATCCAAGTAAGCGGCGCTGTCGCGTCCCATAAACTGAGTGAAAAATACGCTGTCGTAGCTTGATAAACGGCGCCACCAACACCGATCATGATGAATTTACGCGCCTGACTGAGATTGCCCAGCATCAAACTACTTACCGTATCATTCAGCCGATAAGTCCGATTACCTGTGTGCCATCCCCACGCTAGCTCAAATGCGATAGCCAGTAGGAAAAAAGGCACTGCATATAAAATTAAGTTCATTTCGTTAAGCTGCTCTTTAATATTATTGTCCGCATCTATATAGACGCGAGCTACTAGTGTAGCGGGCGCAACCACCTTTTATCACTAGGCGCTGCCGCAAAATTTTTCACAGACGATAAACTTGCAAAAAAAACGCCCACTGCAATAGCGGGCGTCGATAATACACAACCTAAGCCTTAGAAACTGTAGGCAAATTCGAGCTCAAACTGACTCATGGTAAGGGTAACTTTCTGTGTGGGATCAAACAGATTGTTTCCAGTGACACTTTTCTCTGGGGCGTACATAACCGCTATCGAGATTTGATCGCCATTGTCACGATCCATCGAGAAGCCCGCTGTGAAATGTTGCTCGACCGTGGCTGGCGCCAGAATATTGATCGTGACATTTTCATCGCTGATTGGCTGTTCACCATAGCTGTAACCCGCGCGTAAGGTAATGCCGTCCATGCTCTCGGGCATCCACTCTGCACCGAGTTGATAGACAGTCACGTCATCCCAACCGAAACCAAAGCCTTGATCACCACCCAGACAATTTTCAAAATTGGTTCCACCCTGGCCCGCTGTTGGACAGCCGGCAACATTTGCCATTGGGTTAGCAACCGAGGCAACATCGGTATAGTAAGTTCTCTCAATATCAAAATGTACTTTCGTGCGCGGTGTTAAGGCATAGCTCATGCCGACCTTGGCCTGCGCAGGAATATCGAAATCGCCCTGCTCTGCAAATAGGTCGCTGTACTTACTAAACTCTTCCATTTCCATCTTGGATTGGTAGGCCGCAGAGACAGCAAAGCGGTCGCTCACATTCCAAATGGCACCAATTTTTGCGCCATAACCAAAACTTGAATCGCTACCTCTATTGGTTAAGTTCGCCGGCATTGTTCTGCCGCCAGACAACGCAAAAGTTTTCGTATAACCTGCAAACGAGCCAATACCATCTGCCTCAAACAGCTGATACACAAAAACAGGGGCTATGCCGAGCGATACGTCACCGACTTGAAAGCTATAGGCAATTTCCAAATAGGCTTGGTTTAAATTAACGCCTGCATTACCTGCACCGAAGGTGCCAGGATAGGAGCCAACGGGCGCTGGACCAGGGCCATCGGGGTCAAAGGAAGCGCTGCCAGAGGTATAGTCTGAATTCATACCACCGCGACCATAGAACGACACGGTCAGTGCGTTAGTTTCATTCATCTTCCAGTTCTTCGAGACATAAGGGATGGGAAACCACTCACTACCGCTATCGACTTCACCTGCGTCAAGAGAAAAGGCACCAAATTGCCCATTAAGCTGGCTCTGTGTCGCCTCATAACTCCGACGCGGAGAAAAAATAGCGATACCCACGTCTATCTTCTCACCGACTAATACACCGCTCGCTGGATTGTTGGCCGCGTCGATAGACATAGTCGGCATCGAGTCGCCGGCACCTGCCATCGCCTTACTATGCGTACCTACGCCGTGCGTGAAATAACCATTGGTCGCATAAACCGGTGCTACTGCGAGTGTGCTGAGAAGGCCTAATGCCAGTACTTTCTTCATCGTTTGAGTCTCCAGGGTATTAAGAGATTTGCTTTAATTGCCACCATTTTAACAGTGTCAGGCGCTCTTATCTGACTTAGTAAACCTATAAAATTGTATAAATAATTTATAGTTATATGCTTATTCTCAATAGAAAATACCCTTTTTCGGTCATGTTATCTAGACCCAAAATCATATTTTTATCCCGCTTCCCATATCTATCCGCCAACATTCATGTGGTGATTGACGATAAAAACTACAGAAATCATAACTTTGCCTTGGTCAAGACTTGACTAAATGCCAACAGGTGATGATCTTGGACGCTTCATATCTAATCGGATCACAGATCGATGGCTAAGATTAAACATTGCAACGCCGCCACTCTCATACTTGTGCTAGCCAGTTTCATAATTACGCCGGGCGCTTTAGCTTACACAGCGAGTATTGAGCGCGATCATTACGGCGTGCCGCACATTTCTGGTCAAACCGACGCCGACGCAGCATTTGGTCTGGCTTATGCACAAGCGGAAGATAGCTGGCCGATTATCCAAGACTCGATACCCTATTATCGGGGTAATGCAGGTGCAACGTTTGGCCCAGACGCTGCAGCTTCCGATTATCTCGTTCATTGGCTGGGCTTTTGGGAGGACTTAGATAGCCGCTATTACCGTGACTTAACACCCGCGGCACGCCGCTATGTTGAAGGCTTCGCCGCGGGGCTTAACCAATACGCTGCAGACTACCCAAAGTCGATTACCGAAGATGTCTTGCCCATCACCGGCCAAGACATCATCGCAGCACATATGCTGCGGCACATATTGTTCTATGGGTTCCAGGCCCACATAAAGGAAATCACAGGCGATGTTCGAACGCGTGAAATGAGCCAACCTGGCACTGTACTGCGCGAGGGTGATCCGATAGGTTCAAACGCGATCGCAGTAGGTCCATTACGCAGTGCCAACGGGTCGACTTTACTCGCCATCAACTCCCACCAACCACTCACCGGTCCTGTCGCTTGGTATGAGGCACACATGTCGAGTGATGAGGGGCTCGATATTATGGGTGGCACGTTTGCCGGCTCACCAACCATGGGCGTGGGCTTTACCCGTCACCATGGTTGGGGCACTACCGTCAACAAACCTGATCTAGTTGATATCTATGTGTTAGAAATGAACCCCGATGATGACAATCAATATCGTCTTGATGGGGAATGGCACAACCTAGAGGTGTTCGATATCGAGCTGGATGTTGTACTTTTAGGGTTCATTCCCTGGAGTGTGACCGAAACAGGATACCGCTCTGAACACGGACCGGTCATGAAAACCGAGCACGGTACCTATGCCATCCGTTATGCCGGCATGAATGAACTACGTCAGGTAGAGCAGTGGCTCGCCATGAACAAAGCAACTGATTTTGAGAGCTGGAAAGCCGCTGTCGACTTGAACTACATCGCCAGCTTCAACTTTGTCTATGCCGATCAAACGGGCAATATATTCTTCATTCACAACGCCATGTTACCCAAACGTGCGCCGGGATATGACTGGCAGCAATACCTCCCTGGCGATGACAGCCGCCTTATTTGGACGGAGTATCATCCCACCTCTCTATTGCCCCAAATCAAAAATCCCGCCTCGGGATTTCTTCATAACGCCAACCAGACGCCGTTCACGGTGACCAGTAGCGGCAGTAATGCAGAAATGTTGGTGCCGCAAAATGAAGCCGGCTGGCAAACGCGTATGACCAATCGCGCCATCCGCGGTTTGGAACTATTTGAAGCCGCAGGTCAAATATCACTCGATGAGTTTTCAGCGATTAAACACGACCATAGTTACTCGCCTAATTATCGCGGCATCGCCTTCTTAGATACTGTCCGTGAATTGGAAACCAGCGATGAAACGCTACAGTCTGCGCAAACATTACTGACACAATGGAACCTAAGCACAGATAAGAATAATCGCGGTGCAGCGCTGGGGGTTTGCGTACTGCGGGCCGAATGGTTGAGTGAGAGCGGTGGCACACCGCTACCGGACCCGCTCGGGACGCTCGAGGACTGTGTGGATGAGGTCACCGGTTTCGCAAATCGATTAGATCCGCGCTGGGGAGATGTCAGCCGTCATGGTCGCGATGGTAAAACTTGGGAAGTTGCCGGCGGACCTGACACGTTACGCGCTATCTATGGCAAAAATCTCGACGATGATGGTTATCTCACCGCAACCGGCGGTGATGGTTTGTACTACATCATTCAATGGGCGGCTGACGGCGAGCAAACGGTACTCGGCGTGCATCAATACGGCGCGAATATGGTCGATAGCGCATCGCCACACTATCTTGATCAGGCGGAGGACTACGCTAACGAGGTCATGCATAATCCGCTGTACAAAGCGTCAGACCGCGCCGATCGAATTGAACGCCGCTATATCGTTAGCGACGTACAAGATGCGTGGGCAGTGGAGCCGGACCCCTCTTCAGTGGCACCGGCTTTACCTTGACTTAACCTGGTTAAATTGAAGCGGCGAGATAACTCGCTTGATTGATCGCCGCTTTTGCGTCCAATTCGACCGCTTCTTTTGCACCGCCCACCAAATCAACTGAAGCACCCCGCGCTTCTAGCTCATCGTATAAACTGCGCAGCGGCTCCTGCCCAGCACAAATAATAATGGTGTCGACATCTAGAGTATGTGGTTGACCGCCCATGGTTAGATGTAATCCTCGATCATCAATCCCCACATAATCAACCGCGTTCATCATATGGACACCGCGCTTATTCAGCGTTAATCGATGGGTCCAGCCTGTGGTTTTACCGAGCCCGCGTCCGACCGGTGTCTCTTTGCGCTGCATCAGCCACACTTCTCGCTCAGACTTCGCTACAACCGGCTCTACACCAGTGACACCCCCGCGAGGGTGATTCACAAAATCTATGCCCCATTCTCGCGCAAAAACATCGACATCGAGCGCCGCTGAAGGCCCTGCGTGAGTAATGGTATCGGTGACATCGAAACCAATACCACCGGCACCAATCACCGCCACTTTCTGTCCGACAGGCTTAGCGCCAGTCAACGCATCAACATAGCCGATAACTTTTGGATGATCGATACCAGGAATCGCCGGGGTACGTGGAGAAATACCCGTCGCAATAACCACATGATCAAACCCACCTGCTATTAGTTTTTCAGCATCTACACGGGTATTGAGATGCACAGCGACATTGAACTTTTCCAGCATAGTGGCGTAATAGCGCAGCGTCTCGTAGAACTCCTCTTTACCCGGAACTAATTTGGCCAGATTGAATTGCCCACCAATCTCTTTGCCCGCATCAAAGAGCGACACATGATGACCGCGCTCTGCCGCGACTGTGGCATAGGCGAGGCCTGCTGGGCCGGCGCCGACGATGGCAATTTTCTTGGGCGTAGCGGTTGGTGGATAATTTAATATTGTCTCATGGCAGGCGCGTGGGTTTACCAAGCATGAAGTCACTTGAAAGGTGAAAGTGTGATCTAAACAGGCCTGATTGCAGGCAATGCAGGTATTAATTTCGTGTTCGCGCCCTTCTGCAGCTTTTTGCATCAGCTGACTGTCTGCCAGCATCGGCCGTGCCATCGAGACGAGGTCTGCATCACCCCGTGCCAACACCTCTTCAGCGACTTCAGGCATATTAATACGGTTCGACGTAATGACAGGTACGCTGACTACTTCACGCACCCGCGCGGTCACCTGAGTAAAGGCCGCCCGAGGCACCATGGTTGCAATAGTCGGCACCTGTGCCTCATGCCAAACAAAGTGCGTTGAAATTAAAGTAACGCCCACTTTTTCTAACGCTTTTGCCAGCGTTGCAACCTCTTCCCAGCTCATGCCACCTTGCAGCATATCCATTGCTGCAATGCGGAAAATAACAATGAAATTTGGCCCGACTTCAGCCCGCACTCGCCGCACCACCTCAAGCGGGAACCGCATTCGATTCTCGTAGCTACCACCCCACTCATCGGTTCGCTGGTTGGTTTTCTCAACCAAAAAGGTAGACAACAAATAACCCGCAGAGCCAATAATTTCGACGCCATCATAGCCTGCCGACTTTGCTAAACGTGCGCAGTTTGCATGATCTTGAATTTGTTTTTCGAGGCTATCGGCGTCGAGCTCCGTCGGCGTATATTTACTAATGCGCGAACGGATACCCGACGGTGCGACCAAGTGATCGTTATACGCAAGCGGCCCCATGTGTAAAATCTGCATGCATATTTTCACATCCGGTGCCGCGGCGTGCACCGCATCGGTCACGATTCGGTGCCCTGCTGCTTCCTCATCCGTATTGAGCTTAGAGGCAGAAAAAGCGACATTGCCATGCTCATCCTTAACGGCAAGACCACCCTCCTCGTTGGGTGAAATACCGCCGGTGATGATCATCCCAATGCCGCCCGCTGCGCGCTCAGCATAAAACGCCGCCATTCGATTAAAGCCGTCAGGCATTTCTTCTAGCCCCGTATGCATCGAACCCATAATTGACCGGTTACGCAGCTTTGTGAAGCCTAAGTCTAAGGGGGTAAATAAGTGCGGATATTGCGCCTTGCCCGGTGAATTTTCGGTGTGATCGTGGTGTGCCGCGCTATTCGCAATTGTCATGAAAAAGGCCTTTGAATGATTAAACGAGAAGACTGAAATTTAGTTATTGGACAGTATACGCAAGATAACGAAACTAGATTGCGTCTTTTAGAGATACAAACCACTGATTCGCGCGCGGTCACAGGCAAGCCTCATACCTCAACTGGTACAAAGCTCTACGATTTTTCACTGCCAATGACCAAGCTCTGCGCAGATAGAAAACGACAGTGTATTGGGTGACTTTTTCGACCCGTGGAGCCATAGTGCGTCTGTCGCGTATCGTATTGGGCTTCATCCGTTCATGACTAAGAAAAAGTCTGTGAATACCTAATATGGGTAGGAAAAAGACAATGTTAACGGCAAATACAAGGCAGCATTAAAAATAGTAGATGCGCTAATCTCTGCGCGTGTGTTCGGCACGAATGCCAGTACATTGCGATATTCGTTTGCAAAAAGCGCAGTGTAATAACAGTAAAAGACTAGGAGTAGCACACCATGAACGGTGCAGAATCTTTGATTAATGCCTTAGCCGAAGCCGGTGTAGATACGTGTTTCGCCAATCCAGGCACTTCAGAAATGCAGCTAGTTGCTGCCATCGATAAACAGCCTAAGATGCACGCTGTACTCTGTTTATTTGAGGGCGTAGTAACCGGTGCTGCAGACGGCTACGGACGCATGGCCGACAAACCCGCATTAACGCTGCTTCATCTCGGACCGGGCTTTGGCAACGGCACAGCCAACTTGCACAACGCCCGTCGCGCATTCTCACCGGTGCTCAATATGATCGGTGATCACGCTACCTATCACCTGCAATACGATGCCCCCCTCACAGCGGACATTGAAGGCTTCGCTAAGCCCGTCTCGTCGTGGATTGGCGTCTCAGAGAGTGCAGACAACCTCGCGGCCGTAGGCCTACAAGCATGGGCGCAGGCGCAGCAATATCCGGGGCGGGTCACCAGCTTTATAGCGCCCGCAGACCATGCTTGGACAGAGACAAACAGTAAAGCCATAACACCGCCGCTATCCGTCGCGCCGCAAGCAAAGAACGCGGACATCGAAGCCGCGGTGCAAGCCCTTAGCGATGGCGCCGCCGCCATTATGCTCGGCTCAATGGCGCTGCGCGAAGACGCATTGTGGCAAGCGGGGCGAATTGCCGCCGCTACCGATGCTCGCCTGATCACAGAGACATTTTTCACTCGCCTACAGAGAGGCGCTAATCGCGTACCGGTCGAGCGCTTACCCTACTTTGGAGAGCAAGGTGCAGAATACTTAAAGGATTTCAAAAACCTCATATTTGTTGGCACGAAGCCACCTGTGTCGTTTTTTGCTTATCCCGACAAGCCGAGCTGGCTGTCACCGGAGGGCGCCACGCTAGTCGAGGTCGCAGATGCCACCCTCGACGCACTCGATGCGTTGACACGGATTGCTGATCGACTGGAAGCCCCTGCAGCCCCAGCGGTAATTCAGTCTCGTGGAACCCACCAATTGGAGGACGGTCCGATCAATTCAGTGGCGCTGGGTAAGATTATTGCCAATAGACTACCTGAACATGCCATCGTCTCTGATGAGGGCGCGACCAATGGCTTGGGTGCATTCTTGATGACCGGCTGCGCTGCACCCCACGACTGGCTAACGCTGACCGGCGGCGCTATTGGGCAGGGGCTCCCCGTTGCCTTGGGTGCCGCACTCGCCTGTCCAGATCGCAAAGTCATTGCGCTGCAAGCGGACGGCAGCGCGATGTACACGGTACAAGCGCTGTGGAGCATGGTCAGAGAGGACTTGGATGTGACCGTTATGCTAATCAATAACAACTCCTATGCGATTCTCAATATTGAGCTGCAGCGTGTAGGTGTGCAGAATCCAGGCCCCACCGCTTTATCGCTCCTGGATTTAAGCAATCCATGTATTCAATGGACCAACATTGCCAATGGCATGGGGATGAGCGCTGAGCGCGTCGTCACCGTAAAAGAGCTTGACGAGGCCATGTCCCGAGCAATGGCTGAGCGCGGCCCTCACTTAATAGAAGTTATGGTTTAAACGGAGCATCATGATGGGCACGCTGAATCTCACGCCTGTATCGACAGCCGACTATCGGCGCGAAGCCGAGAAGAAGCTACCTCGCTTTTTGTTTGATTATTTAGATGGCGGTTCATACCTAGAGCGCACACTCACTGCCAACTGCGTCGATTTTGAGGCACTGCAATTTAAGCAGCGCGTACTATTTGACGTGTCAAAAGTCAGCCCCGCGTCATCACTTTTTGGCTACGACCTAGCAATACCGGCGGCTATGGCGCCTATTGGTATGGCGGGCATGTTGGCGCAGCGCGCCGAGCTACAGGCCAAACGTGCCGCCGATACAGTCGGCATACCCTTTACCCTGTCCACCGTCAGCATTTGCTCTCTAGAAGAAGTCGCCAAGGTATCGGAGAAAAAATTCTGGTTTCAACTTTACATGCTAAAAGATCGCGGCCCCGTCATCGAGATGCTACAACGGGCGAAGGCGGTGGGTGTAGATACGCTGATCTTTACCGTCGATCTGGCGGTGCTTGGTGCGCGCTATCGAGATATTCGAAATGGACTATCTGGCGGCACCCGTTATTGGGGAAAACTACGCAGTTCGATGCTGTCGTATATGGCGCATCCGAGCTGGGCTTGGCAGGTGGGTATCAAAGGTAAACCACATACCTTTGGTAATCTCGAAGCCTATGTGCCTAACGCCTCTACACCGACCGACTTTCAAGCGTGGATCGCGCAGCAAGTCGATCCCAGTGTGACCTGGAAAGATATCGAATGGTTACGCAAGCAGTGGGATGGCAACCTCATTATCAAAGGTATTTTGAGTCCCGAGGATGCCGTCGCCGCAGTCAATAATGGCGCAGATGGCATTTCAGTATCCAACCATGGCGGCCGTCAGTTAGATGGCGTTTCTTCCGCTATTACAATGCTACCGCGGGTATTAGATGTGGTCGGCAATCGCTGTGAGGTGCTCGTTGACAGTGGTGTTCGGAGTGGCGCCGATGTGCTTAAGGCGCGTGCACTCGGCGCAAAAGCAGTATTGATTGGCAGACCGTGGGCGTATGCGGTGGCAGCCCGCGGAGAAACCGGCATCGTGAACTTATTAAATACTTTTAAAAATGAGATGCAGGTGGCTATGGCGTTGACCGGCGTCACACACGTTGATGAAATCGACGAACGGATTTTTGACCGGGGCTAATAATTTCACTTACGCCCCGAAAAAACCCCTAAAGCAAGTGTTCGCGATTAGTCCAGCCGGCGTTATCATACGTATGGCTGTTTATTAAACACCTGAGTCGACGATTTGGTCTGGCTCAGCCTTATTCCGTCCCTATGCTTAGAGACTACAATGCGCTACTCAAACAATGCAAATACTGCCGCCCAAGCCCGCAACAAGCAGGGAGAGCGGAAAATCCGTGCAATTCTTCTGTGCATGCTGCTCACAGTCGTCACCGGCTGCAGTGATGATGAGGGTACGGCACAAAGTAATTACCGACCTAACCGCGGTAGCGCCATACCGGTCGTCGCCTATCCTGCCAAAATACAAACACTAAACGAACGTATCAGCGCCATCGGCACCGCACGAGCGCTGCACAGCGTGACAGTATTTCCCGAGAGTGACGGCTTAGTCACCGAAATTAACTTTAAGGCAAATGAATTCGTCAAGGCCGGCGACGTACTCATGGCCCTCGATGCGCGCGATGAGCAACTTGCCTTGCAGCTGACCAAAGTGCGCCTAGCCGATGCTCAGCGTCAGCTGGATCGATACACATCGGTCAATCGGCGCTCCATTAATATTCCCGAAACTGAAGTCGATGCGGCAAAACTCGCCCTCGAAGCCGCCCAAATTGCAGTAGACACCGCAGAAGTCACATTGGCACGCCGTTATATCCGCGCACCCTTTCACGGCAATGTCGGTATCACTGATATCGATGTGGGCGACAGAGTAGACTCGGCTACATTGATCACCACCATCGATGATCGCAGTACACTTTTGGTTAATTTCAATATGCCTGAGGGCTTTATTGGCGAGGTAAAGATTGGCACGAACGTATCCGCACGATTGTGGGAAAGTAATCAGCCTCCGATACAGGCGCGTGTTGTCGCCATTGATTCGCGCGTCAATGCAACATCGAGAGCATTCGTAACGCAGGCGGGCATTGATAACTCAAGTGATCGACTGCGCCCCGGCATGGCCTTCGAGATGAGTCTGGCCCTCAGTCGAGGTGACTATCTCGCGGTACCCGATGTCGCCGTACAATGGGGTGCCGATGGCGCTTATCTTTGGACCGCCAAATCAGCAGGTGGACAGTTAGCAGCACAGCGGGCAGAACGCATAGAGATACAAATCATTAAGCGGCTCGACGGTTTACTGCTGATCGAGGCTGATCTTAATGCGGGCGCGCTGATTATTACTGAAGGCGTGCAATCTGTTCGCGAAGGCCTGGCACTTAAGTTACTCGATCCAACGACCTTGACCGGTGAGGAGCAACTGAAACCAGCACAATCCTCGACATCGACGGACGTAACGCCTAATGACTGACCCTAAAATGTCGCATCGGAAAGGTGGCCTCCCAGAACTTGGTATTCGGCGCCCATGGCTGGTAGCGGTACTCAATGTCCTGATCGCTATTACAGGTCTTGCCGCACTGCTATCGATCGAAGTACGAGAACTTCCTGATGTTGATCGACCGATCGTCAACGTGCGTGCGGCACTACCTGGCGCATCGCCGGAAACCATGGATTCAGAAGTTACCCGAATTCTAGAGGGTGCAGTAGCACGGGTTTCAGGTGTCAAAACAATCAATTCTTCCAGTGAAGAAAACAATGCGCGCGTGACGGTGGAATTTGCCCCCGGCAGTGACGTCGACAGAGCGGCAGCAGATGTTCGCGAAGCCGTGAGCCGCGTTGCTCAAAACTTACCCGATGCCATAGAGCGACTCTCTGTATTTAAAGCAGACCAAGACGCGGAGGAAATTGTACGCATTGCTGTCAGTAGTGATCACTACAGCGAACAAGCGTTGGCACGTATTGTCGAACAAGACATTGTACCCGCCTTCATTTCCCTGCCTGGCGTCGCCGATGTACCCCTGTTTGGCGATCGTCCAAAAATTCTGCGCGTCATTCTCGACCCGCTGCGGATGACGAGCTATGGCCTCACAGTGTCCGACATTACTGAAGTCTTGCGTGGAGCGCCGCTCGACGTACCTGCCGGTAGTTTCAAGTCAGGCGATCAGCAGTTGCTGGTGCGCGCTGATGCCGCAGTGACTGAGGAGGATGACATTGCATCACTGATTATTCGCGACGACATTCGTCTGCGCGATGTGGCCCGGGTGGCCTTCACCCCTACGGATGCAAGCAGCATCGTGCGCGTCGATGGTCAGCGCGTGATCGGTATCGGAGTCATGCGTCAAGCGGGCTCTAATACCATCGAAATTTCTGCGGGCATTGATCGAGCGATGGCACAACTAAACGCGCGCTTTGACGACATCGAACTCAGTAAAATTTCAGATAATGCTTGGTTTATAAAAGGGGCCGTGCGCGAAGTCCTGATCACACTCGGCATCTCTGTTTTAATCGTTATCGCCACCATCCGGATTTTTTCAGGCTCGATGGCCATGACGCTAGTCCCTGCCGTTGCGATACCTGTGTCACTTCTGGGAACGTTAGCTGCAAGTTGGCTATTTGGTTTTTCAATAAACATTCTGACGTTATTGGCCTTAGTCTTGGCCACAGGTCTCATTGTTGATGACGCAATCGTTGTGCTAGAGAGTATCCAGCGTCGTCGTAAAGAGGGCCTGGGCGCGGGCGCAGCAGCGCTAGTCGGTACACATCAGGTGTTCTTCGCCGTTATCTCGACTACAGCAGTCTTAGTCGCAGTATTTATTCCTATCGCCTTTTTACCCGGCACGGCAGGTAGATTATTTAGGGAGTTTGGCCTAGTGCTGGCGGTTGCAGTCGCCATCTCTTCTTTTGTAGCACTGTCGCTGGTACCTGCCATGATGGCGCGCCTCGGTAGCCACAGCGATGAACAACCGGGATTTCAAGCGCTGGGACATAGCCTCGCCAATTTTTACCGGCGCAGTTTGGGTAAAGCCTTGCACTACCCATGGATAACACTCCTGATTTCCTTAACCCTGGGCCTGTCCTCCGGTGCACTGTACACCCAGCTTGATCGAGAACTACTGCCCACCGAAGATCGCGGCAACATCAATATCTTTGCCCGCGGTCCCGAAGGCGTCGGTCTTAGCTATGTTGAACGGCAAGCAGACCACATGGAAAATATTCTTTTGCCTCTGATCGATAAAGGCGAGATCGAATCTTTGTATACCGTTGTGGGTCGCTGGGATCCAAATATTATTTATATCAATGCGAAGCTCGCGCCATGGAATGAGCGCAGCCGCAGCCAGCAAGAAATTCAAGCTGAGCTTGAGCCACTGCTCTCTAACCTACCGGGTGTGTCTGTCCGACTCTTTAGTGGCAATAGTCTCAACTTACGCGGTGCATCGGGCAGCGGTGTAGGCTTGGCACTGCAGGGCACCGATTATGATGAAATTTATGCTGCAGCACGAATTTACAGCGATGCCATTCGAGAGCAGCTGGATTCGGTCAGCAGGCCCCGCATTTCTTACCAACCGTCAAAACCACAGCTATCAGTCCGCATAGATAGGCAGCGCGCGGCGGACCTTCAGATTCCACTCGATCAACTGGCGCAAACACTGCGCGTGATGGTCGGTGGTCAGCAGGTCATCGATATTAACGCCAATGATCAATCAATCCCTATCATGCTGGAAGCGGGCAATCAAAAAATCAATAGTCCTACAGACCTGGTTAATTTATTTGTACGCTCAAACAATGGCAGTTTAATTCCCCTGTCGAGCGTCGTCACTTTAGAAGAGCGCGGTGTGGCCGATCAACTCGATCGTCGTAAGCAGCGTCGCGCTATTGAGATAGATGCATCGGTTAACCCGGGGGTGCCTTTGCAGCGAGCTGTCGATGACATGTTGGCACTGGCGGCGGAAGTGTTGCCTGACGGTATTACAGTTATTACCCAGGGCGAGGCAGCTACACTTGATGAAACCAGTCGCGACACTTTAATCACCTATGGCTTTGCATTACTCATCGTTCTGCTGGTCCTTATCGGTCAATTTGAGAGCTGGACTTCGGCCCTAGTCATTATGAGCATTGTGCCGTTCGGCTTAGCTGCGGCAATATTTGCACTGTTCATCACCGGCACTTCACTCAACATCTATTCGCAAGTGGGGTTGGTAATGCTGATTGGCTTGATCGCGAAAAACGGCATTTTATTAGTGGAGTTTGCCGATCAGGAACGCGATCAGGGCGCCTCGGTTCGCGATGCGATTATCAC
>CAWUXF010000049.1:0-16622 GCA_963926325.1 uncultured Luminiphilus sp.
ACCGCGCCTTCCCACATCTGCATACCCATGAGCTCTGCATGCGCGAAGGCGATTCTGCCATAAGGCTGACGGATCACGTCAGACACTGTTGGCTTGCCGTCTTTTCCGAAGAAAAATCCGGGTGGAATGGCGGCGTAAGCATGACCTTGGCGGTTCACAATAATGCCTGCAATATCTCGGTCTGCATCGAAGCCACCTTCGGCAAACATAGCGGTGAACTGGTCGCGCACTTTTTTCTCGATGTCGGCGTAGGTCATACTAAACATGTGCATTCGAGCGGCCACTGTTTGTTGCTCGATGGGTAATCCCTTCTGGCAGAACGAGTTGTACATGGTTAGTACCGTGGGCTTGTCCGGTTCCATTGGCATCGGCTCTTCACCATCGATGATCATTTGGCGGCGTAGGGTAGTAAACCAACCCAAGTCATCGTCGAACCAACGCACCGAGGCCACCCCCAGCTTGTCCATAAACTTCCAGTTACGCAGGGCGACATTGATCATCATCATGGGCGCATGCATGAACGCGTCCATAGCTTCTCGGTGGCCATCGGGTAGGTCGGCAACTACCCGTTTGTTCATATGCTGCTGGCCCGCCATTATCACGCGCCGGGCCTTGACGCGATGCATCTTGTCATCTTTAAGATAAGTGACATTCACATGCTTCGCTTTACTCGGCGCACCGGCGTGCTCCACCCGTACAACGGTAGAACTTAAGCGCATCCGCACTGGCCGGTCGACCTGATCGATGACCGACCAATCTACGGGGTTAGATAGCACCTTACCCAGCGAGTCAGCTTTACCGAATATATCTGGGTTTAATGCTTTGACAATATGGCGCAGGGTACCGGTATTACCGCCGGGCCACTGTGCCAAAAAGACATAGTCGGTGGGGTCTTGCAGACCGAGTTGGCGGGTGTACTGAATAACCCCAGGCTGCAGGAAGTTGTGAGCTTGCAGTGCAGATATCACATCGGGCCCCAGGCCCATACCCATGGCCGCCCCAAAGGGCTCTAAGTATTGGGTGATCTTGGGGTTGTCGATTCCCATTTCATTAACCAGAAACTCCTCGTAGGTCATGCTGTCCAGCCACTGCATCCAGTCGTCACGTTCGGGTGGCTGGCGGTAGGTTTCCATCCACAAAAAGTCGCTCTTGGTTTTCTCGTCCATGGGCACACCTTCAAACCGGTTCGCCCACGGATTGACTGCCATGGGATGCCCTTTGTGATACCAGCCTAGGTCAGTGGCTTCCCAGGCCAGGTGCATGGGGGTGTAGTTGTCCACGGGAATCTTTAGTTTTGACTGCTTAGATTCTTGCCATTCGAATGCCTGTGGCAGGCTCAGTTCATCCCAGATTGGGCTATACATTTCTAGGCGCTTAGCTTCCGTTAACGGCCACACGGCGCCGGTAGATCCCTGGGGTGCCCAAAGTTTGTAGCCGTCTACCTCGAACTCATTCTGCCGGGCTTCGCCGCCGAACATGTCGTGGTTATCAAAAATTAGTACCTTTGCATCGGGCTTCTCTTTAAGGAATGTGTAAGCTGCGGTACAACCGGCAAACCCCGCGCCGACTATCACCAGGTCGTACGTTTCTCCAGCATCTGTGGCGCTTGCTAACCGGTCTTTAAAGTCACCATTGCGCAATGTATGGGCGGCATTTACCACGGCGTGAGTGTTGCCGTTGGCGGTGGCGTAGTCGCCCACGCCGCCGTAACCGGTCCAACGCTTATCGAGTTGATTTAGGGGGAGTGGAATCGAATTACCCAGTTTGAAGTCTGGGCTTCCATCCTTGCTCATGGTCATCGCGGCTAAAGGCGAGCCTGCCGTTAGCAGTGCAACACCGCTGCCCAACAGTGTATTGCCTAGAAAATCGCGGCGGGTAATCTCGCTCGGCGATGCTTTAGCGTCATTATCTTGGTTGTCCATGAAAAACCTCCACCTCGACAGCGTTCAGTTGATTGAGAATTCGCCCATGACGTACATTTCACCATGAGACCACCACTCACCATTTTCCCGTTGCCATAAAAACAACATCTTGAATGAAAAGGGCGCTTCGCCGGACTCGGCGGGAGGTGTCACATGAAAATTGACCCAGTCCCAGCCAGCATCACCGCTAACGAAGCTCTGGTAGGACTCTATTCTCACTTCGCCACTAATCACCTCTTCGTAGATCGGTCTGAGCTCGCTACGACCGACATGGGTGCTGCCGTCAGGGCCAGTAGAGATAACGTCGGGGTGATAGAAGCGTGTCAGGATTGGCTCCGGGTCGTTGGCAGCGAATGCAGCTTCTTTCATATCGTATTTGATACGGATGGCGCTGTTAAATGCATCTAATTCAACATTACCTTGTGCGTGGGCGGGCAGACCAACGCAGGCTAATAACAGACCAAAAAGTGCGGCGTTACTGCGCTTGAGCATCATACGAAAAGCCACTTGGATAGGTCTGGCAATTGAGTAGGTTTGGGAGTGAGTCATTCTAATCTCCTGTAATTGACGAACGCTCAAAGTTGTCATATGACCTATGTTTTGTCAAGTGACCAATAATTGCGGGAATGTTATACTGAAGGTCCTACTTCACAGAACGACGCAGCATATGGCAAGGATGCTTAACGAGAATATCGATGGTGGTGTGCGGCGCGGTACCGCGACCCGACGCGCAGGCAAAGAGACCGCCGCCAGACTGGTGGCTGCGGCGCACGAGCAACTGGAATTAGAGCGCCTTGAACATTTTTCAATGCGCCATGTGGCCGAGAGGGCTGGCGTAAGCCTGGCCAATTTGCAGTACTATTTTCCTCGCCGAGAGGATTTACTTCGTGCCCTTTACCAGGATTTAGACACCCGTTATCGAGCGGCCTATGAAACAGTCCTGGCCGAGGCGCCGGCTGACCCTGTCAAGCGATTCGAGGCAGTGCTTGACTACAATATGAAGGATATAAGTAAGCGGGCTACCCGGCAGTTTTTTATGCAGCTGTGGGCCTTGCTGGGCTCCTTGGATAATTTTGAAGGCCATTACATTGGCGAACTTTACGCCATAGACATTGCGCTATTGGGCGAACATATACAGGCTATGCGGCCCACAGCTGGACCCGCCGAGATAGAGCGGCGCGCGACCTTGATTGCGTCAATGATCGAAGGGCTTATGGTGACTATGGGCGACCTTGAAGGCAGGCGCCTGCCCCGAGAGGCGTTATTGAAGTCGGCGCGTGAGACTGCGATGGCTATTGCTTTGGGCTAATAGCGTCGTTAGTAATTATCGCGCCTTGGTTTGGTGTTCTGTGGCGGCTGGCGCTACCCGTTTTATGTTGAGTAAAGAGAACACTCAAGCCATAAAACCTAAACACTGGCTCATTGTCACCCGTGGACCACGATTGGGGCTCGGCAGGCTGCTGAAACGATGACTCAACGTGCAGCTTTTACGCTGCGCTTTACGCTACTCCCCGCTTGTTTGTCACGGGTTATAACCCGTTGCTGGTTTTGATAATGGCCTTCGAGTTTGCCGGTAGCGTAAATGCCACGCCATCCTTACCGATGGTGTAGTCAGGGAAAATATCTTCAGCTCCGTTCAGATACAAGGCCTTTTGTCCGGGAATAATCAGCGGTGGAACAATGTGATAGTACAAGAGGTGGCCGACCCCGGCGTCGCGAGCGGTTTCCGCAGCATCCACTGGGCTGGCGTGGTAATCGACAATATCGTGGGTGATTTTTGCTAAGATCTTGTTGTCTAGCCGCTCGGCTGCGTCGTGCATTAGGTTGACTAAGTTGGGCGCCAGAGCCTCGTGTACCAGCAGGTCGATGCCCTCGGAGAATTTCTGGATATTGGCCTGCTTGATGGTGTCGCCGGTAATTAGTAATGAACGCCCTTTGTAGCTGAAGCGATAGCCCACTGCCGGCTCCACTGGCGAGTGATCCACCGCCAGCATTTCCACCTGCAATCCCTCGCCCTCGTACACAAGCGTCAGTTCACCCATGGGCGGCTTGTCGAAAGGCACCGCCTGCATGCCGGCGGCGCTCATCGGGGCCACTAGGTCGCCATGGTGTGCGTGACGATAGTTAGCATCTTGAGCATAGGCGGCATTGAAACCGTCGACTACTCGCTCGACACCTCTAGGGCCATAGACGAGAAGGGGTGTCGTGTGGTCACCGCCAGCCCATCGTATGGTGCTGAGTTCCCCAAGACCGTCGATGTGGTCTGAGTGAAAGTGCGTTAGGAATACGCCTTTGACGGCGCCGGGCGGATACCCCATGCGACCTAGGTTGCGCGACCCATCAGTACCTGCGTCCACGATGAACAGCTGTCTACCCGCGACCACAGCAACACAGGGGCCGGAGGCGTTGGGCGCAGGTAAGGGGCCACCGGCGCCACATAGTGCAAGGTGCAGACCATCTTCCAGTTCCGCGATAATGTTTGCACTGATACGAGATTCAATGCCCTTTTCCATCACCCGGGCGGCGATATTTGCGCGCTGGTTATAGATAATCACGGCCAGCACAGCCAAAATTGCCGTCACTGTTAATGTTTTTTTCATGTTTTTGCCCCTCAGTACGCATCGCGGGTTTGGCTGCCCTATTGGGCTCTAGATAAATATACGCGGCTCAACTTTTCGTCGCCATGTTACTGGGGCTGTAAGCCCCATGGCAAACCTCGTGACTAGTTTTTTGGGTCCAACCAAATTGGGCTAGTCCATGCCCGCTCACGAATGGTTGCAGGTACCCGCCGGTCAGGCTCCCGCCCAAGACGGATCGCGTCATAGCTAGACCAGCGGCAGGTCGGATTCATGAGCACGCGAACGTAATAGAAGGCACTCTGCTCTGAGTCGTAGTTGGGATCATGCCAGAGCGTTTTCAGTTCACCGGCGCCAGACCCTGTGCTGACGCCACAGGTTTTGAGGTCAACGCTGGCGCCATTGTCTGGGCAGCGGCCCGTGGCAATATTGACCGTCAGCCCATCGGCGCAGGCAATATCGACAACGCTTTCCTGGGTTTGTCCCTGTGTATCGATCCAGCCCTTAATCATTTGTATGCGCTGCAAAGGTGCGTCCATTGGGTCGCGTGTCGCCCAGACAAAAAAGCCCGGAGAGGTTTGTTGTGTTGCGTCTGGGTGCAGCACGCTACCCATTGGTACGCCATTTGCCATGACAGATTGATAGGGGTTGAGGTCTTCCATAATAGCGGCATCAAAATTCCAGCCTGCATACAGGCGCACGGCCATACGTGGGCCGGAGGTGGCGTAGGTTTCGCGGCGGGCGAGGGCATCAAAGATCGCTTCGCGGGTATTCTCTGGCGCCCACACCGCTGCCATGCCGCCCGATGTATTAAATTTAAGGGGCGTTTTGTAAGCGACTGTTTCCTCGGTTTCTCTTAAGCGCCGCGCTGCAGACGAAGTGGTCGCGCCTACCGCGCCGGGGTAGTCCCATTCTTCCGCATCGCCGGGATTGGAATTGTGGCTGTCAGTGGCTGCGATAAATCCTGCCTGCAACGGGTTGAATCCCAGATCTTGTTCAAGCGCTAAACCGACCTTGAGGCCCTGGCGGACAAAACCGGTTGCAAAGGCGCAGCCGGTGATTTCGCCTGGCTCGCAGGGATTAAATAGTTGTTCAAAGGCGCATTCTTCATCGGTAGCACCCACGCCAAGTGCACATTCCTGCGCGCCCTTGACCTGAAATATTTCTACCAGTGGCTCGCGCTTCTGGCGCAAGCGCCAGTCGGCCTTGGTATAGGCCTTACCGTCCCAGGTAAAGCGTGAATAGGTTAGGCCCCAGGCCTTATTGGAGTTGTGGGGTATCGTCAGAAAGTCACAACCTTCGCCGCAATCCGCTTCGAGCCCCTTCCAAAGCTCAATGGCATTGGGTACATCGATGCTAGATAGGGCGCGTTCAGGTACCGTGTTGGAGCGGAAAATAATATTGCGGTGATGCTTGCCCTGATCAGGCATTCCGGGCGAGTACTCATAAGCAATTAGCGTGGTTAATTTACCCGGTTCATAGTACGTGTCGGCGAGGTTAATGTAGCGTGCCCAATCGTTAGCGGCATTTTGATAGCACCGCGCGGTCGCGCCCTCGCCAAATCTACAGGTAGGGAAAGCGCGGGCTTTAAGGGGCTCGCGGACCGTGGGTTGATAGACACCGGCGGGTTTTGTTGGGTCTCCAGGGCCTGCGGTACCACGAACTGCTTTAGCTAGCGTTTTAAAAATCCATATGTTTGGCTCGTTGACAAGCCAGCAGGCGGCCCTTTCGCTCAGCGACAGATCTGGGTAATTACAGTGGGTGCGGGTACCAAAACCTTCGGCATGGTCGGTAATGGCCACAAAATCTAATGGCCGGCTAAGCTGCATAACCTCACCGCTGGTGCTTAATAGTGGTTCGCCCTTGGCGAAGCGGTAGGCGTCTTCAACTCCCAGGGTGTTACCAAATAGGGTCGCGTCGAAACTTTCGGCTGTATGGATATGCAATTCACCCCAGTACAAGTTCATGTTGGGGTTGGGAGCCACCTGATAAATAGCAGCCTGTGGAGCGGGCAGGGTTAACTTACTGTTGTTCTGCAAAGCGTATTCGTTAGGCGCAGTGTCTGGCCCATTTCTCTCAGCCGACTGCTGAAAGGGTATAAGCAATGTGGCCCAAATAAAGCCGATGGCCGCAACCAGCAAGATAACAATCCCTATACTGACTTTTTTAAACATGCTTTGCGCCTCGGCTTGGGTCTAGTGGGGATGCGTGTATTAATTTATCCCTTGGCTTCCTTCAGCGCTATTCACCGCAATAGGAGCGCCGAAAATTGGACCTATAATGTTAAGCAAAGAATAAAAGCGTATTGCCGAAATAGGGCTGTCGCTGCATCCGTAGTGGTGTCACTCATCTTATATGCGCGGTCGAGAAACATGCCCACGGATTACTCGAGAGCTTGCGCTGCAAATACGCATTAATAGCGCATCGCTATGAATTCTATGCGTGATAGATTTCAGGAAAAAATGCATTGTCATTGGCCGGCTGGCCCGGTTTAACCGCCACTTGGGACGGGTCAATACTGGGGTCAACGCCTTCGCGCGGGTCCCAGCGGACATCGTCTCC
Organism: uncultured Luminiphilus sp.; assembly: GCA_963926325.1. Taxonomy (GTDB): domain Bacteria; phylum Pseudomonadota; class Gammaproteobacteria; order Pseudomonadales; family Halieaceae; genus Luminiphilus. Next base: position 7,061 of record CAWUXF010000049.1, read on the forward strand.
CAACCAACGCGTCGACAAAGCCAGGCGGTCTTGAGTCGATGAGCTGTTACCTCGGGCGCCGTGAAGTATCCACGCTGAGAAGATCAGGGCGTCACCGGGCTGCATATCCCAGGATACGATGTCATAGCTTTCGCGAGCAGCGTCAATATCTGGGCACTGCACGCCTTTTTGCTGGGCTGCCCACTGTCCGCCACTATTCTGTTGTCCATTAAATACGGTCGGAAGGTAATAGACGTCATCAAGGTGTGAGCCTCTTACAAACTCCATGCCGCTTCCCGACACGGTGACCGGTGTCAGGGCAACCCAAAGTGAGGCGATCTGCTTGCCTTGAAAGGGCCAGTACGGCGCGTCTTGATGCCAGGGCGTTATAGCGGGTGTGTTCACCTTCTTGACCAGTAGGTGATCAAAATAAAAACGTGCAGAGCGGCTTTGCATGGCCTGAGCCGCTAAGCGCCCACAGCCAGACTCTCTGACGAATCGATTCATGACATCATGCGTTCGCCAGAGGTAGCGGTCGGTAAATAGCCGGTCTTCTGTTGCGCCAGGATTGATGTCATTCACAAGCTCGCTTGGGCTGTCCATCTGGCGTTTCGAAAACTCAGTCAGCTGCGCCACCCACGATGGATCGACGGCTTCTGTAATCAGTGCGACGCCATCGCGCCGATAAGCATCGATTTCTGTTTGCGTTAACATGCGGTCTGTCATCTTTTATTTTCCTTAGTCGGCGACTGCACCACCAATCTAAATCATCGAGATCTATAGGACAAATAAATAGCTTATTGAGCGGAGATTTTCTGGTTGGCGCTTTTGCTGCCGCCTGCCGAGCTACACAAGGGGGCGGACGATCCTCACGACACCTATACGAGCCGATTTCTGCCTACCTTCTGCGATAAGTTAGCCAGTTTTGAAATACGCAACTGCGAATCAATGTTTCAGCGAATGATTTGAAGCTTACCTCGCCGCGCAATGACCGGATCTAAAGATCGTGCAATTCGTTCCACCGATAAACTAAGAACTAATACGATTTCTAACCCTTCGCGGCTGTCATCGCCGAACACATTGAGCGATTGCATACTTCGGAGGTTCCCCGCTAAATCTCTTCGAGTTCGGATAGCTGCTTAAACAGGGCGCGTATGCGCGCCGATTGGCGAAGGTCTTTGTGGTGCAGTACCCAAAGATACCCCCAGTGTGCTGGGGGCACGTTGGGTAATAGCAAAAGATCAGGGTCCTCTGCCCCAATAATACAAGGCAGTGCCGCCACTCCCAGCTTATGCTTTACCGCCATGAGCCGTGGCATTGAGCCATCAAAAAGATGCCGAGCAGACAGACCAAGACTATCCGCCTCGACGAGCTCGCCTTGGGTGTGTTTGTGAGGAGAGTAGCCAATATAAGTTAACTCTCTGAACCCTCTCGCTGCTTGACTGAGCAAATCTTTATGGACGTAGTATCCGATAGAAATAGAGCGCAACTTGATGCCAACAATATCTTTCGGGGGTCGCTGATTTTTTGGCATTCCCCTGATAGCAATATCAGCTTCTCGTCGCGCCAAGTCGACAGGGGCGTCGCTGGCTGAAATATCCAGCTCTATACCGGGGTAGCGTTGTGAAAACTCAGCAAGCACCCTGTAAATATCCTGCGCGGCAATCAGCGGTAGCGATACTTTAATGCCACCACTAAGCTGGGCATCCATGCCCATCAAACGGCGCTCAGCTTCATTGAGTGTTTCTTCGACACTTTGCGCAATGGGCAGTAACTCGGCCGCGAGAGCCGTCGCTTTAAAGCCATCCGGCGTGCGATCGAAAAGCTTACCCCCGAGTACCTCCTCTAAGCCATCCAGCCGGCGCATCACGGTTGTATTGCTCACACCGAGTTGTGCCGCGGCCTTTCGGGTAGACCCATATCGGCTCAGGCTTAGTAAGATTTTTAGATCATCCCAATCCACTTTGGCTACTCATCAATTAACACATTATGGGTTGAGTACGGTACCGTCCTTGGTCATTAGTACAACGCTTTGCTCCACCGCGTCGTTACTCAAACACTCAACCACTGTACTCGCCTCGCCAGCAGGGTAAACCTTAAGGGTCATCTTGTGCTTCCCCTGATAGCTTTTGGCTTTAACCATTCGCGCCCGCACATCTGCTCCGTAAAGACTTTTTAGTTCTGACTTACACATTGAAAGGTGCTCGCTCTGACTCTTAGCCGAAGCCGAAGCCGAAGCCGAAGCCGAAAAAGCGGATAAGCCGCCCATCATTACACCCACCACAGCAATCATTACTGCATGACCTACCATACCTTTTTTTAACATCATTCTTGCCACTCCTTGTTAGAGTCCCTAAAGAAGCCGCCGAGACTACAGTAGGGACATCCAGCAACGATATATATTAATTTGAATTGATTCGATGCAAATTTGCAACACATAACTCAGTGTCGTGCTGCGATAGATTAGGAGCGATTAGGAGCGATTAGGGCCGGTTGTTGGGGTTTCCGTTGACGGCATGAATCGCAGGGGCTGCAGGCTCAATTTCTTGCCGTGCTCCCACCATGGTAGCGGGAGCAGCCTATACGCCGGGCAGCCAAGATCACATTGTACCCGTCACGGTTGCGATAGAAGATCCCATGACGGTCACCTAGTTTGACCTACGAGCGGCAGACTAAGGCCAATAATTTCAATCGCTTCGTACTGAGCGATATTGGCGCAGCGGTTATGACCGAATACTTACAATACAACCGCCGAGCGCATTACTGTTGTCTTTATGACAATAAAGATACCCATATAAAGCTATTTATCTGCGAATTTTACAGGATAATAATGTGGGTGGCTTTCACAGATAGGCTGTAGCTGCACCCAGCCAGTTAATCTGAATACACAAACATAACTTGGTTTAACCAAGAGAAAAGCAATGACTGGCAGCAATAACCCGATGGTGAAGTTCTTAAAGGCAGCCTTAAAGATTGAACCGCGAGAAGTTAAAGCGGTGATCAGCGCATTTCTTTTTGTCGTTATTTTGATGTCGGCTTATTACATTCTGCGACCGGTACGCGATGCCATGGCCAGTGATTGGACTGATGCAGAGGTCAGCTGGTTATGGACGCTCAACTTTTTCATCAGCACAGCGGTCGTAGCATTGTATGGCTTCGCTGTTGCACGGTTTCGTTTCCGACTTCTGGTACCGGCTATGTACGGTATCTTCGCCGGATCTTTTGTTCTTTTTTATGTATTGGGATCCATATCTGACGACCGCACCTTAATCGACAAAGCATTTTATGTCTGGGTCAGCGTATTTAGCCTTTTCCATATTTCTGTTTTTTGGAGCTTTATGTCGGACCTGTTCAGCAAGGAACAGGCAGGTAGGCTGTTTAGTATTATTGCCGCTGGTGCCAGTGTTGGTGGTCTTATTGGTCCTTCTATTCCAGCGTTTTTCTCTGCATCACTGGGCACCGACAATTTGATGTTAATAGCCAGTTTGATGTTGCGGATTCCGATTCCGATTGCCTTCTATTTACAAACATTAAAAGTGACAGACTTGCACAACCAAGCATTGGAGTTAACACCTCCCAGCGCGCCTATTGGCGGAAATCCGCTTGCGGGCTTTAAGATGTTTTTCTCAAACCCCTATTTACTGTCAATTGGCTTGTTCATTTTTCTGTATACCGGCATCAGTTCATTTGTTTACTTTGAGCTAAAAAATCTACTCAGTGAACTGAGCCGTCCGGAGCGCGCAGCGGTTTGGGCGCAGATGGACCTGGCCGTCAATACTTTATCAATTCTTACCGGGCTATTTGCCACAGGCCGTATTGTGAGTAGATTTGGTATGCCGGTAACCATCGCGCTGGTGCCAGTCATAATCTGCGTCGGCTTGCTCGTACTGGCTATTTCTCCGTTTTTAGGTGCTGTAGTGGTCTTGCAGATTATTCGGCGCGCAGGTAACTACGCGGTGACTCGGCCAGCGCGCGAAATGCTGTTTACGCGCGTCGATCGGGAGACCCGCTTTAAAGCAAAGCCGGTCATCGATATTGTTGCTTACCGGGGTGGCGACATGCTTATGGCTTGGTTGTTCACTGGGCTTACACAGGGCCTGGGTTTGGGGCTGGCAGCGGTCGCTGTTGTTGGCGCCGGTATAGCGGCTCTATGGTCACTAATGGGGATCTACCTTGGACGCTGGTTTGAGCGCGATGATGCGGAGCACTAAGACACCGACAAAACGCCTAGACGGCATGATGTCGAGAAACAGTATTTTATGGCACGCGCTATAGATAAGATTTCTTCAACACAGTGGAATACCGATTAATTTCCCGGTGTTACGTTCACACACAACAAAAATAGGTAATGGATTAATATGATGAAAAACCTCTCTACGATTGCAATTTTAGCGCTGGGTCTAGGCGCTAGCACTTTGGCATTAGCGGACCATCACGCTAGTTCCGAGCATCAAGGTACTCAGATAAAATATGTCGGCTATAGTGAGCTTGGCAATCCTGCCGAGGTACTCGAAGTTAAGACAGAGGCTTTACGGGCTTTAAATAGCGGTGAAGTTCGAGTCCAAGTATTGGCTGCGCCAATTAATCCTTCTGATCTACTGCAGATCGCCGGCAAGTACGGTGTGGCTCCTGTTTTACCTGCCAGACCCGGTAGCGAAGGTGTCGGTCGTGTTACAGAGGTTTCTGCAGAGGTGCAGAGCTTGCAGGTCGGCCAGTTAGTCCTGTTGGCTAGCGGCGGTACTTGGGCGGAAGAATTAGTAGCCCCAGCTGCGGGCTTTTTGCCACTGCCCAATCTCGGGCCGCTTGACGCTAGCATGATCGAACAATTGGCTATGTCGGCGGTTAATCCGTTAACAGCACTACTGATGTTGAATTCCTTTGCAGACATAAAGGAAGGTCAATGGATTGTGCAAAGCGCAGCGAACTCCGCGGTTGGCGGTTATGTTATCCAGCTGGCAAAGCAGCGCGGTATCAAGACAGTAAACGTTGTTCGCCGTGAAGGTTTAGCCGACGATTTGATGGCCAAGGGTGCTGACGTTGTATTGATTGATGGGCCAGATCTTGCAGCGCAAATAGCCGCGGCTACAGACAATGCATCGATAATGTTGGCGCTGGATCCGGTGGGTGGCAGTACCTACAGTCGCCTGGCTGATAGTCTGGGTTATGGCGGCACTCTGGTTGCCTACGGCGTACTATCTGGTCAGCCTGCGACCTTGAATACTGGCAAGGTTATATTCAACGACACCCGCCTGCGTGGCTTTTGGCTCTATAAGTGGTACCAGACGGCTACGATGCAAGAAAAGCAGGCTGCTTTTGGACAGATTATTCCACTGATTGCCAGCGGCAAATTAAAAGCCGATGTTGATTCGCGCTTTACCGTGGATCAAATTAATCAGGCAGTAACCCGAGCTGCGGAACGCGGTAGAAACGGCAAGGTGCTCATAGTGCCAAGCCTTCTCTAGTCGATATTAACGCTTGTAAAAGCAAAGACACTTAGTTGGAGTGCTCAGCAATTTTTCTGAGCATTCCAATATTTTTTTGCTAGCTGGTTAGATAATTTGCTGGCTTTAATCGGCCGCGTTCTAGATTTTATGTCCACGAAAAACGTTTGACGAGGAAATCCACAGCGACTTTTATCTTAGGTACCAAGTACTGCTGCTTTTGATACAACAGATGAATGGCTGGGTTGTGATTTTGACTAACTCGAAGCGTTGGCTTAATCATTAATTCCTGCAATTCTCCGCTATCGAGAAAGCCCTGCACTAACCATCTTGGCGCCATCATAATGCCTTTACCTGCAATCGCCTGTTCGGCCAACCATTTGCCATTGTTAGAGATAGCGAGGGCTTGCGCAGACACATCTAACCACTGTCCGTCTAATTCACATAACCAGGGCTGTGGTCCGACGGGTGTGCGAAAAAATATGCCTTGGTGTTGTCTTATTTCAGTCGCGTTTTCTGGCGTGCCCGCCGCGGCAAGATAGCTTGATGCCGCAGTCAGAATAAACTCATTGTCCATTAGACGAACAGCCTGCACTCGCTCATTAGGGGCGTAGCCGCCGCGTATGGCAATGTCTACCTCATCGCGAGACAGGGTAGATAACTCGTCGCTAAGGCTGACATCTAAAATGATATCTGGGTATAGAGTTTTAAATTCATCTAGCACGGGTAGTAGTAGCTGCTCACCAAAACTTACCATGCAGCTAAGACGCAAAAACCCTGTTGGTTTAGCTTGGTAACTGCGAACTGTCTCGTCACTCTGCTCAAGCTGCGCCAGAATATCCTGCACTTGCTTGAAGTAAATCTGACCGATCTCGGTCACCTGGACGACGCGGGTGCTGCGCTTTAGCAAGTTTGCGCCGAGAGCTTTCTCTAGGTCGGCAATGCGTCTAGACAGAGAGGAAGGCGGCACAGAGAACGTTTCGGCCGCGCGAGTAAAGCTGCGAGTTTCAACGACTTTACTAAAATATTGTAGTGCTCTGAGCTTATCCATAGTGTGGTATTCCCTTAACGTACAGTTCACTATTTTTATCAAGACTACAGAGCGCGCTGCTGAATGGCGAATATCGGCGTAAAACTCAAGGCAAATAACGTCCTTCAATGCACATTAGAAGACGCTTAGGTATTTTGCGATTTTTAAGTTTCAGGCACTGCTTTTATCTTCGGTCAGATGCTTACCGGTCTCTGCGGCAGAACAGCTGTGGGCGATGTTGGTCAGTGCAATATGCGCAAGGACTGTGGTGACCGCGCCGTGCTGGATGTTGGAATTCAGGCCTGTTGCGCAATATACCGCCTCGCAGTAGTGGTCGAGCGGTCGCCTGGCGCTTCTATGCTATCGTATAGCGGCTGCCTAAAAGCTTTATCTTCATGGAATAATTGTATGCATGTGCTAACGCCCGTAACAAGCGACACAGGTCCGATGCTCTCATTGCCTGGCCAATTATTCCAACCTGACGCCTCAGTCATAATGAAAAAATTTGGCGCGCGCTTGCGCAGCCTCGTTATAGCAAGCTTTGTTGTGCTGGCGGCTTGCTCTAATGACTTGCCGCAAAGTAGCGTCGACGTGACGGTAGATCATCGCTCAGTTTATAGCGCAGATCTTTTAGAATTGAATGGTGGAGCCTGTGCGCCTGGCCAAGAGTATGTACAAGAGCCGCTTGCAGAGCCGATGAAAATCGCCCCTTTTAGTAATCGTATTGAAACAGAGCTGGTGGTCAGAATTAGAGAGCGTTGCGTACCGGTGTGGGCCGATAACCAATGGCAGATGCAGACGCTTAAATTAAGAACGTATGGTTTCCCCAAAAATCCTGACACACCAATTACTGAGGCTGATGCGGACGATCCGGGCAGTGACAACATATTGTGGAGCGCGCCGGGCCCCACTTTTATCATGAGTCCAGCCAGTAAGCCGGGTGAATCAGATGGCACAAATTTCAAAATGCGGCTTTATAACCGTATGCCACATGATGAGAATCCACATGCCTGTCAGCTGCGTTATAAATGTAATACTTCTGGCGATAACTCAGGCATTGACCCTGAAACTGGCCAGTGTTTTGTTGCACCGGATCCCGCTTTTGGGGGCGTTGCCCCTTATCTACCAAGTCAAATAGTTAATGGAAAAGTCGTAGAGCCGCCAAATTGCTTTCATGGAAACAACTCGACTAACTTTCATTTTCACGGGTTTCATGTTTCGCCGCAGTTAGGGCAAGATTTTGTAGGGCTTGAGCTGAGACCTCCGATACCCGCTGATGCTGTTGAATCCCAGGATTCAATGCACAGCTCACATGGAGAGGCGGGTGTTGTCGAATATGGGCATTTTGATTTTGATGTCGATCCACTGCGTTATACACAGGCGCCGGGGACGCATTGGTACCATGCACACAAGCACGGTTCGACAGCGCTTCAAGTGGTAAATGGACTTGTAGGTACTTTCGAAATTCGTGGCGAATTCGATGCTGAGCTTGATGCGTTTTTTGAAACTAAAGGCGGTGGCGCGCTCAAAGATCGTCTAATGGTTATTCAGCACATACAGGAAAAGCCGCCCGGTTTAGGTGGCGCTGATCAGACTAATGCGGTGTTAATCAATGGTCAGGCGAACCCTCTGGTAAGTATGAAAAAGGGTGAAATTCAGCGCTGGCGCTTTTTGGGTGCAACGATGCAGTCGTCTGCTGCACTAAAAGTGGGATTTCCGCAGGGCGTGACAGGTGGGCAAACGCCTGCCGTCAGGCAGATTGCAATGGACGGCGTCCAGTTCTCTCCTGAGAACTATGATTGTCAGCCATTTTTGAATAACCCTGACTGTACAGAAATCACAGGTGAGAGCAGTTTTGACGAGCTCAGTGCCCTTAATATGCATCCCGGTAATCGCGTGGATATTCTTATCCAAGCACCACTCGAAGCTGGCGCCTACTGCATGATTTACGACATCACAACGATAATGGGTAATAAGGGCAAGAAAAAAGCTGCGGCTATTTTTAAGATTCGGGCTGATGCTGTGGCCGACACCTGCGGGGAAACCAACGGCCTTGGACCGCTGTTAACGCTTGTTGTTGAGGAGGGTGAGGCAAAACAAATGTCTTTCCCCGAGGGTGCAGATTACCCAGCCATGCCTAAGTTTCTCTCCGATATACCGGCAGTAACTGACCCATCAAAAATGAAAGACATCCATTATCAGATGGTTAATCAAGGTGGCGGCAAGGAGAGTCAGTTCTGGATTAATCAGGTTAAATACACGCCTGATTGCGCTGGCGAAACATTTATTATGGACGAGCCAGAGCGTTGGACGTTATTTAATAATAACGCTAACGTGGCTCACCCTTTTCATATCCACCAAAATCCATTCCAACTCTTAAGCATGTCTAACCGTACTCCCAGTGAATTTAAGTTTCCCGTTTGGCGAGATACCTTACCGATTCCACAGGCAACGACGGATGGTCTTGCGCCGAACTCCGACCCTCGCGATGAGGCGAGTCCTTGGGGACGTGCCGAGCTGTTGTACGTGGCAAAAGAATTCACTGGGCTGTTCGTGAATCATTGCCATATTTTGGGTCATGAAGACCGAGGCATGATGCACAACACTCAAGTTTCCTGTGCTGATGGTAACTGGGGACTTACAGGCCAAGTGGCCACTGGTGCTGAGTGTGATGAGCAAGGTTTTTGTCCCAGTGATTGCGCGGCTGGCCAATCTATGCCGGCGACCCCAATATGTGATGCGCCACCAGATCAACGGAGTGACTGGCCGCAAGCTTTTGGATTTCCCAACTGACAGAATTTTATGGAGTACTGTCTCGTGGGAATTGATCAATGGTGAATGCACGTATTGTTAGTCTGCTTACTAGCGAACTTTAGTCGCGTGGCTTTTTTGTCGAGAGTTTCGAGCGCGCTTTTATGCCAGCCTTGCCGCTATTTTCTGCGTTTACTCGTTCATCCATTTTTTGCCAGAGATACAAGAAGGCCGCTCTGCCGAGTCGCTCAGCTACGCCCCTGAGGGTGACGCTATGCTCAGTGATGTCATCGAGTTTGTACCCACCGTGGTGCTACATATGATACACCTGTCACCCGAAAATGATGCGCTGAGTGAAGTG
>CAWUXF010000050.1:0-66258 GCA_963926325.1 uncultured Luminiphilus sp.
GTAGGTACCGCGCTTGAAATCGATATCGTTGCGGGTGTACTGCAGCTCAGCCAGCTTCCGTAACACCCCGCGCTGATCAATAATCTCACCGCGTGACAGATGAAGGATCATTTTGAAATACGCTTTTGGATCACCCAAACCGTAAATCGCCGATACAGTCGCTACGACAATGCAATCCTCACGCTCGAGCAGGGCCTTGGTGGCCGACAGCCGCATTTGCTCGATGTGGTCATTGACCTGGGCGTCCTTCTCGATAAAGGTGTCTGACGAGGGCACATAGGCCTCAGGCTGGTAGTAATCGTAGTAAGAAACAAAGTACTCGACAGCGTTATTCGGAAAGAACTCCTTAAACTCGCCGTAGAGCTGTGCGGCTAGCGTTTTGTTATGCGCCATGACAATCGTAGGACGCTGCACCTGCTCAACCACATTCGCCATGGTGAAAGTTTTACCCGAGCCCGTCACGCCCAGCAGCGTTTGCGATGACAAGCCGGCATTGATCCCGTCGACTAAACGGCGGATAGCCTGAGGTTGATCACCTGCAGGCTTGTAATTCGAATGAACTTCAAAGCGACGTGACATAAAACATAAATCCCTGACTTCGCATATTATGCGGGGCTGGTCTGACAAGCACGACAGTATTACTTTTTTCAATCAATGCTCAAAGGGTGTTGACTACTAATTTCGATTTTCTGTATAGTCTGCGGCCTCCGAGAGGAGCACTATTCCGCCTTAGCTCAGTTGGTAGAGCAATTGACTGTTAATCAATGGGTCGCTGGTTCGAGCCCAGCAGGCGGAGCCAACTATTGGACACATCAAAGGGCTGCAGCAATGCGGCCCTTTTTTTGTCTTATCCGACGCAGCTCGATTTCGTCACAGTTTGCCCATCCGCTGCGCAATTGACGAACAATGGCACGCAGACACAGGCATCGTTTGACACCCAAATGCCCGCGATAATCGGTGGTCCGCTTTAATTTATCCGCTAAAAACCACACTATTGCGGCGCGCTCGGGGCCAGAGCAGCGCCATTCCCCCCGCGTCCTCCACCCTGTCATCACGTTGATTTAACGTAATGACAATAGGCTGATAATTAGCGATATTTCGCGCAGTAGGGGCTTTGCCTCTATCCCTGAGCATTGCTATTGTCGTTAGCGCGATCAACGCTTTGCAGTGTCGGCTAGGCATTGGCCGCCACCAAATGCTGATAAGACCCGTCATACGCTTTCTTGGGAGGTTCAATGCACGATTTCTCTGCAACAAACCCCATACTGAAATTAATAAGCTTTGCATCCGCCCTGATACTGTTTGCAGCGACGGCAAGCGCGCAGTCAGCACCCTCACCGTTCGCGGGCTATGAGCTGGTTGATCTCACACATGCTTTTGATGAAGACACCATCTATTGGCCGACAGAGGCGCCTTTTGAGCATGAAGAGGAATTTAAAGGCAAAACTGAGGGTGGCTGGTACTACACCGCGTATCGTATTCATACCGCCGAACATGGCGGCACTCATCTCGATGCCCCCATCCATTTCGCGAAGGGGCAATGGTCCGCTGACGAGATCCCTTTGTCATCGCTAATTTCCCCCGCGGTGGTGATCGATGTATCAGAAGCCGCCCTAGCAGATTCTGACTATCAACTCGATGTTGCCACACTGCGTGCCTGGGAGGCAGATCATGGCGTCATTCCCAAAGGGGCAGCCGTACTCTTAAATACAGGTTATGCCCAATTTTGGCCCGACCGCATACGGTATATGGGTACCGATGCCCGGGGTCCTGAAGGGGTGGCAAATTTGCACTTTCCAGGATTCTCTCTTGCGGCAGCGACCTATCTGTTCGACTTGCGCGGTATTAGCGCGGTGGGCCTAGATACGCCGAGCATTGATTACGGGCAATCCAAAGATTTTATCGTCCACCGCTATCTTTATAGCCGGAATGTACTGGGCTTTGAAAATGTAGCCAACCTTGATGCCCTGCCCGCCACCGGTGCTTTTGTGATTGCTCTACCCATGAAGATTCGCGACGGCAGCGGTGGCCCTCTGCGCATTATTGGTCTTGTTCCGTCCCCTCAATAGGGCCTGGCGAAATTCAGTCCTCGTGCGACGCGCTGTAGATCAAAAATAATGCACCCCAGCTGATTATGCTGGGCAGATCTGTTTTATTACGCGACGGATTAACCAAAACTAAGGGAGCCTTGCGTGTCGTTTCAGCTTGCATCGCCGTTTATCATCACTCGGCGGGGTATTAGCACAGCATAAGTCAGAGCGGTCAGTCAGCCACCCAATTACCATGAAAGCCATAAGGCACTCGAGTGGGCAGGTGCACAGTGGCTATCGGCGCAGCAGTGAAATCCTGTGCATCAATGATTACAACGTCGCTCTTGTTGGTGCTCTTATCGAAAACATAGGCCATGATCCAGCCATCATCCTCGGCGGCGTCAGGTGTGCGAGGAACGAAGACAGGTTCAAAGAAAATCCGTGACGGACCCTCGCTATGCACATCGAAGGTCCCCTTGTGCAGATCATATTTCCTAAGACCGCCCATAGCGTTGAACTCTGGCAGATCTGCGGTGTATCCGTAACGGTAAGGTTTACCCGTGCGACGTTCATCGATTCGCGGGAATTCCTGCGGGCTATCATCCAATCGGCATTCGTCTACCTTGGTTTTAGTGCGATCAATCGTCCAGCGGTCCAACGTTGAAACACCATCCCCTGGACCGCGCATATCTTGATCAAACATTTTTGCATGGCGCACTACGTCAAGTATCACCCTACCCTGTTCATCTTCGTAAGCATTCATGGGGTGAAAGACATAACAGGGCTCTACTTCGTGCCAGGTAATTTGCTCAGCGCTGCCCTCACGGGGCAGCAAGCCCACGCGAGCGCCATACTCGGGGTGCCATTTGTAAGGAAAAGGAAAGCCCGCCTCTGCCACGGCCAAATCCAGTATCACAGGCAGGTCGAGCACAATGAAATAATGGCGAGTGAGCATACAATCGTGAATCATGGGCTGACCGGGCAGCGGTACGTCAACAGTCTTGCGGACCCGACCGTCAATGCCGACCACCACATACTGCACATGCTGCCAAAACGGAGAATATACGGCGGCATGTAACTCGCCGGTATCTGGGTCACGGTGTGGGTGGGCAGAAAGGCCACCCGGCAGCGTGCCGTCAAAATCTGTGCGTCCGATAGTCTCCAGCTCAAAGTCCAATTCAACTGGCAAGCTGCCCGCCTCAATCAGTGTGAGAATCTTTCCTGCATGCTCGATCACATTCGTGTTGGATACGCCCTCACCCAATTGCAGTGCGCCTACGGGCCCGGCAACTGGCGGCCAGTTTTTCGCAGCCACGACCCTGTCATCGCGAACATAGCGGCTATGAAACCACTGCGCTCTACCCCCACACAGACGCAAACCATGGACCATCCCGCTTCCAAGAAACCAGTGATGAAATTCTGGGTTGGGGTCAATCGGATTGGGGCCAATTCGGAGAAGACGGCCATTTAACTCAGCGGGTATTTGTCCAGTAATGGGCAGCTCAAGCGCGGTCAGCTCATCAGCCAACGGCGCAAAGTTATCGGACAAATAGGGATTGTGGGACATATTTAGCCTCTGAATGCTGAGCGGGTAGGTCCGCAGGGGTACCGCACATAAGATCATGTCAAACGCCAGCCAGCATGCCCCGATCCCCAAACGAGGGCAACAGCCAAAGTCAATCTAAAAAAACACTTCTGAGCAGTGCCAGTTTGACCACATCTTTAACACGGCAATCCAAAATATCCGCGGCAGACAGCGACTACCGTCCCCGCTTACCACACTAAAAAACCCAAACGCCCTCTGCTCGATAGTCAACCCCAAGCCAGATTCGGGAGCATACCCCCACATGGAACGAAATAGTTCCTGCTGGAAAACTCGTACGAATCATCAGCATCAGGGTCTATCGGTTTTGCGGCAATAGCAGCCGATCACACAATGATCTAAGTTTGACGCCAGGTGACTACTGCCCCTTAGCGATGCGACGCGCTGACCCATTAACGCATCGAATTGAATTTTCATTCTCGCCATTTGTTGGTCAAAAAAAATGAAACATTTGAACTACTGCGCTAAATATTTTAGCCTCATTACATTGCTGAAAGCGCCTATCAGCATGGTGATAATAAAATAAAATCAGAAAAGGATTAAATATGTTAAATGTCATACAAAAAAGTCTAAAAAGCAGTGCATTAGGAGCAATAGCTATTGTGTCACTAGTGGCCTGTAACGCCGAGCAAGCGCCGCCCGCTGCGCCGGCAGAAAATCCGAATATCGCAGCAGCAAAACAATGGGTAACTGCCGCCGCTGCAGGAAAAAGCGAAGCGATGGCAACTATAGAAGCCCTCATGGCAGAGGATGGCATGGTTTATCGTCGGCGATATGTCGGCTTTGGATTCACATGGGAGCCCACCGAGGAAGGTGGCCAGATGATCGTGGGTACGATCGCTCCGGGGAGCCCTGCGGATGGCATACTTAAGCCGGAGGATGAATTCTTGTCTGTTCGAGGCTTAGAGGTCAACAAAGAGAATATGGGTAAGCTCGACTTCCGTGGCAAGCCAGGTGAAGTTGTTGATGCCGTAATTCTAAGAAACGGGGAAACAATTAATATATCGGTGGCACGAGGGATCATTGAGACCCCTGTTAACAAGGTTCAAATGCTTGACTGGCTCAACGGTGGTGATGCTGAAACATGGGCCCCCGATAAATGGGTACTTCACGAAGCAGTCGGGGTAGGCAGCGTTGTTTATGTCTGGACGCAGCGCTGGGATACTGATGAAACCTCGGGCTTGCCTGTAGACCAACATACTGTGACGCGCTTTGGGTTCAACGATATGGGCAAAGTAAGCGTTATTAGTAACCTGAGCGAAGATCGCTTTGTATTAGAGCAGACTGGCTGGACCATCAGCCGCTGATTTTTGCTGCCAAATATTTAGCCATACCGTTGTAAGGGTTTTAGATTGACCATAAAAACCCCGCCTATTGGCGGGTTTTTTATGTCAGGTTAAACTCGTTAATCCTGAAAAGCGCTCAGGTGTAACAGACAGTAATTTCCGCTTATAAATTCGTTATCGACTCAGCACCTATAAGGGACTTAATCCGTGCCAGTGGAAGCGCTTTTTCACCATCGGGATGGCGCTGTAAAGAAGCACATAAATTGACCATCGCGGTGTTACAGCGACGCTCGTCAAGAAATAGCGCTAATGCAGCGCCACCGCCGTCGGTAATGGCTTGAATAACTTCAGGGCTCAAGGCACCCGCCGCAGGTACGAGATCAAAGTGAACGATATTATGAAGTGCTTTTAGTAGTTTAGGCCCCACCATTTGCGGCGCAATAAATTGTGGGTCAGCGCGCGCGATAATCGATTGAGTAGCCTCTAGTAAAAAATCAAGTACGGGGGAATCGTGCCTAAAAGCACTAAATGCATTGTGCGGCTGGCGTTTGATCTGCAATCTGCCCCGCTCATCACACTGCACCCAACACTCTTCACCAAATAGCGTATGCGACGTATTAGGCAGCCGCCATTCAGGATCTGTGATCAAGGTATCGGCATCCAGCCAGAGCACTTGCTCTGCACCCGCTTTCAACAGTTGTCGGCAGTGCCATAGGCGTGCGTAATCTGAGGCAATAGGTAAACGCCCGTCAATTTTTTCGAGGTACCAATTCGGCACACAGTCAAACAACGTATCATCCAAAAAGTGATGCCTATAGCCTGCGCGCTTGCACCAATCGACCACTGAATTTAAGCAGTCATCGACCCATTCCGGTCGCATAATTGCCGCAGACTGTAAAATGATCACGCTCATCGACAAACCCAAAAAATCGCAAAGGCACAGACTAACCCGCTAGCCTGACGAAAAAAGCATTTTGCTAAGACGCTTTTTGGTACTATCTACAGTCTCTAATATAGTCTCGGAAAATGTGTACATGACCCATATGCTCTCTCGCTACGCTATCGCAATAGGATGCCTACTTGCCACCTTATGGAGTCATGCGGCGGTAGATTCTGGCGCACAGGCTTTTGCGCAATTGGGCGAGTCATTGCCGACGGCCAACAACTATCGCACCGCCTCTGGTGCGCCAGGCCATGACTACTGGCAGCAAAAAGTGGATTACAAAATCGAGGCCAAGCTTGATGTCGACACACGCCGGGTGTCGGCAACTTCCGAAATCAGCTACACCAACAACTCCCCCGACACACTGACATATCTTTGGATTCAACTGGACCAGAACCGCTACCGCAATGACTCACTAGACTATCGGTCGCGTACGGTCGGCAAAGACCAAATAAGCTATGGCACCCTGCGCGACCATCAGTCTCGCGGCGACCACAATTACGGCTACCACGATCTGTTATTTACTGACACCAACGGCAAGGCGCTGGCATTTAGCGTTGTAGATACCATGGCAAGACTCGATCTTCCCCGGCCCATGAAATCGGGCGATAGCACCCGCTTCAAGGTTACTTGGTCTTTTGATATACGAGAGGAAGTGGCGGTCGGAAGCCGCGGCGGCTATGAATACTTCGAGGAAAACGACACACAATTATTTTTCTTAGCTCAATGGTTTCCGCGCCTTGCGGCCTATACTGACTATGCCGGCTGGCAGAACAAAGCCTTTTTAGGTCGCGGCGAATTCACGCTTGAATTTGGCGACTACGACGTCGCCTTAACAGTACCCAATAATCATATTGTGTCTTCTACAGGCGTGCTGAGCAATTCAAGTGACGTACTAACCAAAATCCAGCGCCAACGTTTGAAAGCCATAGGTAGTGACGTACCGAGCTTTATCGTGACGCCCGAAGAAGCATTGGCTAACGAGAAGACGCAAGCCAGCGGCGAAAAAACCTGGCGCTTCAAGGCCGACAACGTCCGCGATTTTGCCTGGTCAAGCTCTAGTAAATACATTTGGGATGCTATGGTGCACGAACAGCCCGGCGCCAAACATGACCGCGTCTTGGCGATGTCCTTTTATCCAAATGAAGCGGAGCCGATCTGGTCAAAGTACTCGACCCAGGCCGTAGTGCATACGTTAGATGTCTACAGCCGCTTCTCATTTGACTATCCCTATCCGGTCGCCATATCGGTAAATACCTGGGAGAGTGGCGGCATGGAATATCCGATGATCACCTTTAATGGTTATCGTCCCGACCCTCCGAAAGCTAAAGGTAAAAAAGAGGACAGCGCCGAGGCGAAAGCAGAAGCGCAACGCGCTTATTCTCGACGCATCAAATACGGACTGATTGGCGTGATCATCCACGAGGTTGGCCACATATACTTTCCTATGGTGGTCAATTCTGATGAGCGTCAATGGACTTGGATGGATGAAGGTCTCAACACCTTTTTAGAATACATAAGCGAACTAGAGTGGGAAGAGGATTATCCCGCCTTTAGAGACGAAACCAACGTGCTTGACTACATTCCGAGATATATGACCTCGAGCAATCAAGTACCGATCATGACGCAGTCGGATTCTCTATTGCAGTTTGGTCCTAATGCTTATGTGAAACCGGCTGCCGCGTTAACGGTATTGCGCGAAACTATTATAGGACGCGAGTTATTTGACTTCGCCTTTAAGGAATATTCACAACGCTGGAAATTCAAACGTCCAACGCCCGCTGATTTTTTCCGAACGATGGAAGACGCCTCGGGGGTCGATTTGGATTGGTTTTGGCGAGCCTGGTTCTATGAAACAGGCCATGTCGATGTCGCTATTTCAGATGTCCGTGCCTACCGCTTGAAACGCAACGACCCCGATAGTGATTTTGCTTTAGATCGCGAAGAAAATAGGCGCGACACACCGATATCGGTAAGTATTGAGCGCAATCAGGCGGCGGGCATTGTGCCCAGAGAAAGCCGTTACGAGGCGCTACAAGATCTGTATAGCGAAAATGATCGATTCACCGTCACCAACAAAGATCGTAATACGGCTAATAAGAACTTCAAAAAACTTGAGTCTTGGGAGCAGCGTGTATTTACACGGGCGATCGAAGAAGACGCAACTTTTTACTTTTTGGACTTCGACAATCTTGGCGGCGTGCCGACACCACTGCTACTGACCATCAGCTACGCCGATAACCGCACGCGAGAATTGGTACTGCCCGCCGAAATATGGCGTCGAAATGCTGAGCACGTCACGTATCGGCTAATCGACAACCATGAAATTACGTCAATAGAGCTGGATCGTCAGCACCAGACTGCCGACACCGACTATGCAAACAATCAGTTCCCACAAACGATTAGGCAATCTAGGCTCTCTCTGTACAAGTCAAAGTCAACTACACGAAATTTAATGGCTGATCTGTTAGTTGAGCTAAAGGGCGAGTCAAAAAGTGATACTGAATCTGATAAATCTATCCCGCTTGAGCCCGCTGAGTGAGCACCAGCCGGCTAGCGTTAGTGGGATCCAAATCGCCCGCTCACGGCCTGATCTACGGCGCCCTTATTTCTGCGTTATTGTGCATCTCGAGTGCTGTGTCAGCGCATCGTGGGCACGGTAGCTGGACAGAAATGAACTGGGTCGATGACCGATTCGAAATCACGCATCAAATTCATCTGGCTGACGCCATCCGCCTGTTGCAGACCAGGGAAGTCGAGGCGCCTATCGATAGCATGGAAGCACTTGCGCTACTCGCGCTCTATGTTGAAGCGCGCTTCGCCATGCACCGCGACGGCACGCCGATCCCACTAGAAACACTGGGTGCGGAAATCGATGACGACTTTGTCTATATATTTCAAGAGTGGCTAACACCGCGGCCAGAGACCATGCCAACGTTCACCAGTGATGTTTTACGCGATATAGAACCGACTGCCCAAGCCTTCCTTCATATAGAAACACCTGACATCAGCGAAACCTTTCAACTGAAACCCGGCGCAAGCGACTAATCACGCCGTACTGCGCTGCTCGCACTGCAGTCCGCGTCACTGATGGAAAGCGTTTTAACAGGCTGCCAATAGCGTAGGCTAAGCGAGAAAAACGAGGCGCGTTAGCGCATCAAGGTGCTACGTGTGTGGTTATAACGCTACTCAGCGATACCGAGATTCCCAGATAACCCCTTAATCGTAGGCTGCGCGGGGTCGACCAGCTCAATCGTCTTTTGAGACTTAAGCCAGCGTGCGCACACATCCCAAATTGCCTCACCCTCTACCTGCCCAACCGGTGCCCAGCCTGCTACACGATAAGTCTTATTGGCCTCAACCATCTTGCCGTTTAGGGTCATATCACTAATACGGGAGCCACTGTCAGCCAGCGGACTAATGCTGTATTGCAAACCACCAACGCGGACCATGTCACCGCCCTGCTGGTAATACGGGTCTGGATTGAAGATATTGTCGGCAACGTCCTCTAGCACGAACTTCAGACGTTCACCGGTCATTTCCGTCAACGTGGTCGCCGGATAAGTAATCGCAACCTGCGCCATGAGATCTTCCATAGTGATCGAATCACCTGGCAACAACGTTGTCCCCCATCGGAAGCCTGGCGACAGCGCTACATCCGCCTCTAGCTCATCGATCAAGGCATCGACAATCAACTGATCGAAGCTGCCATTAAAGTTACCGCGTCGGTAGAGTAGGCCCTCAGACTCAGCAAGCACTTCACTTAGCTGCGACGCATACGGCGCGCGAATATTCTCGATAAGTCCTGACATTTGTGGGTCTGGTGGTAGCAAATCTGCGAATACAGGCAACAACTGATATGACCAATCCCTAATTTTGCCACCGCGGACGTCAAAGTCTAAAACACCCAAGAACTTACCATTGGAACCTGCATTGGTGACTAGCGTCATGCCGCCAGCGTTCTTCACTTCAAGCGGTCGCGGAATAGCATCATGGGTATGCCCACCTAGAATGGCGTCTAGGCCAGTCACTCTCGACGCCAGTTTTATATCGGTATCTGCGCCGTTATGTGACAGTAGAACGACCACCTGCGCGCCAGCCGCGCGAACCTCATTGATCTTATCTTGCAGCTCGCGCTCTTGGATACCAAAGGTCCACCCCTCAACCAGATAAGCGGGGTTGGCAATGGGGGTATAAGGGAATGCCTGTCCAATGATCGCCACCGGCACGCCGTTGATTTCCTTGACCGTGTGACTCGCAAAAACCGGATCGCCAAAGTCGAAATCTTTCACGTTATTGGCCACGAAGTCGATGTGCCCATCAAGATCATTCTCGAGAATTTCCATCAGCCGGTCGCTCCCGAGAGTAAACTCCCAGTGTCCCGTCATGACATCGATACCGAGCTGCTTGCTGGCATCGACCATATCTTGACCATTAGTCCAAAGAGATGTCGCAGAGCCTTGCCACAAGTCACCACCATCAAGCAGCAGCGCACCGGGCCGATTGGCTTTGATTCGCTGAACTAACGTCGAGAGATGTGCGAAACCGCCGACCTTGCCGTATTGCTGCGCAGAGGCAACATAATCAAGATAAGTGAATGCGTGAGCATCGTGTCCGCCTGATTTAAGCCCGTAGGCGTCTAACAACGACTTGCCGACCAAGTGCGGTGCGCGATTACGCGCCGCGTGCAAACCAATATTAACCTGAGGCTCGCGGTAATAAATAGGCATCAACTGCGCGTGGGCATCGGTCATATGCATCAAGTGCACGTTACCCTTGCGCGGCAGGTCATAGTTTTCGTTCGCAGCGAAGGTTCTACGGCCGAGTGTCGGCAAGGACAAACCGGCAGCCAAACCCAACGCCAGCATTTTATTAAACTCACGACGCTCCACTAGTGTATCTCCAACAGGTGTGTGATTTAGTCTTCTAGTGGCTGATTAACTGGCGATGCCGGGTCGAGTAAATACGCCATAATATCTTTGAGCTGCTGTTCATCTAAAATACCTTGAGCACCAAAACGAGGCATATGTGAACATGCGTTATACGCGTGGGTATTCCACAGTTTGACCCACGTATAATTCAGCATCGGCTCTGACTGGCCACGAGCACCATAGTTAGCCAGTGATGGACCCAGCGTGCCATAAGCCAACTCTCGAGGGTCGAGCTGGTGACAGGCATAACAGTTACCGCCGTTGGGCGCACTCGGATCGTCAGAGTACTGCAGCCCTCTACCATTGTTGGCAACTGCCGCGCCGCGCTGCCAATCACCGATGAAAATACCGTCAGCGGGCAGCGTGACACTCGCCAAGCTCTGCTCTCGCAAGGCCTTAAGTACATCGGCGTTACCCGGCTGATCTCGCGACTGACTACAAGCCTCCTGGATATCATCTTGATTAAGACGAGACAACGTCGCCTGGTTTTTATCCGTCATGGACCGCATCAGCACGTCATAGCTGGTATCGGCGAAAGCTACGGAAGCAAACACGGTAAAAACTACGAAACCTAGAGTACGTATCATCGTGGCTTACCTCTTCAAGCCAGGCGCAGCAAGGGGCGCACCTGCGCCGTTAACGGCTAAATATATTTGCAGTGCGACACTTGCGTCTGAGCCCATCACTAATTCGGGCATACGCTGTTGACGGAAACAATCACGCATACGCCAACCCATCGTTCGAATAATACCTTCAGAAATGCGATACGCAGGCCAACTACTATAAGCACCCGCCGCGCCGTCATAACTTTCTAAATGTGCAAGGGACTGGAGTCGAATTCGCTTATCTGCCTGCCCATGACAAGTAGCACAAGAAAAGTCGTGAGGTCCCGCTCGGTAATAAAAGAGCTTTTCACCCACATCATAAGCAGACTGCTCACGCGCGTGTATCTGTCCAGGCGCAATCGCTAAACCATTAGACTGATTCGCAATCCATGCCGAAAGCGCCTCGATTTCAGTACCCATATCGCCGCGTAACGAATAAGGCTTCGCGTGAACCTCCGCTCGACTGCGCCCCTGTAAGTCGATCATGCAATGCACCAGGCGCGCCTCTAGATCCATTACTCGGTCGACATCCTCAAAGTAGCGCGGTAATTGCGCGTAAGCACCTTCTACCACACCCTCACCAAGTCCTAGATCACAGGCCTCTAATGTCGCCGCTTTTGGCCCAGTCTTGGAAAACCAATACTCTTGACCTTCATCGATAATAAATACCCCAGCATTGTCCTCGCCCATCATCTCGCGGTATTCATCAAAAATACCGTCCTGAGCAACCGCTGCTGCAGTAATAATTCCCAGTAGACTCATAAGAACTAAATTTCTTACTTTTATCATCGACTTCACGCCCCTACATGTTGATCACTTAACGGTCACTTAACCTTAGTTGAACCTGAGCCAGTCTCACCTTTGTTATCAAGGTAGCTCACCGTAATCTCGTCACCGATAGCCGCGCCCTCAAAGCTAAAGCCCAGAAAAGGATTTTGCGATACCGCGGCACCCCATTGCCCGCTCAGTACGACATTATCATTGTGCGTCGCGCTGACCTCGGTAATGAAGTGCGCGGCAATAGCATTGCCCGATGCATCTTTGCGTTGCCCAGTTTCCATTGGATGTCGCATTAACGCTTTGACTTCAGTTACACCGTCTTTTAATTGTGCTCGAATACGAATTCTACCCGCCATGATGTCTCTCCTTAACCGCCGCAACCACCCAGGGTGACTTTCGTCTCCTTGGATGCCATATAAAGTTTACCGTCCGCTTCAACCACGCCATAAATCGAGCAGGTTTGCGCCACTTTTACCCGCGTTTGAATACTGGCAGCCGTGCCTGCTGGAAACTCAAACATACCAGCCAGTGGATTAGGATTTTTTTCTACCAGCACAAAAATTTTTGTGGTGTTGGGGATGTTGCTGATAATCGTTGCAGGTACCACGGCCCCGTTTTCTGCGATGTCCGGCGTTTCTAAAATAATATCTGCGCTCACCGTTGGCATGCCGCCAAGTTGCGCAAAGGTGTCTTCTAAACCTGTCGCAGTGAAAGCCGCCTCCGGACGGGCTATTGATGCCCAAACCTTGACAGGTAATGCCGCCGCTGCCGCCATCAAGGCGCCAATGCGGAGCAGACTTCGCCGGCTCACGCCAGCTGCTGCAAACTGTGTAGTCATTGTTATTCTCCCGATAGATTTCAATTAGGAATCGCTTGCAAGCCAATTGGCAATAGTGCGAATGGTTTCATCATCAATTTGTGACATCGGTGGCATGGGGATACTGCCCCAAGCACCACTGCCACCATTTTTAATTTTCTCAGCCAGGTAGTCTGCGGCATCACTGCGCTGTGAATACTTGGCGATTATTGCTGAGAATGCGGGCCCAACTAACGGCTTATCCATTTGATGACAGCCATTACAGCCATTCTCTGCTAATACATTCGTCGGACGATCAATGACCGCCTCCACTGCTACTGCCTCGGCAACAGGAGCAGTTTGCAGGCCTCGATACGGTCCAAAGTCGCGCATTTGATCGCGTAAGTTGCCATGTGCATTCATCGCATACGCGGGTAAAAACGAGGTCACCGCGGTGTCCACTTTGCAGTTTTTTGTGCAATCACTGCCGACGACATCGGGCTTATCCGTCACTGCCCACAAGCCGTGATCACGGGTTGTGCCATTGCGGTTGGGCATCAACGCTTGCACATCAACAATATTTTGCTCGTTTAAGACAAAGTCATCATCGACGATATAACCGAGGTTCAGTAAGTAAGCCACCAATGCATACACCTCATCGGTTTCTAACGACTTAGGCGCATTCCAAGGCATCGCGCGGTTGATGTAATCCCAGATAGTGGACAAGGTGGATACTTTCATCAACGTCGTGCGAACAACCGCGGGATTCATCAACGCGGCTACGCGGCCGTTTTCTATATCTTGCGGGTTGATATTACCTAACGCGATAGGCGCAAACACTTCGTTTGAGTCGCCAAAATCTCCATGGCATGCCGCACATTGATCAAGCCAAATTTCTTCCCCCGCTTCCACAGAACCTGAACCCGCAGGCAGACCCTTAAAGTCGGGGCGAACATCGATATCCCAAGCAGCCACCTCCTCGGCAGTTGCCGCCCGACCCAACGCATTTAATGCGTCGCCGTATTCACCGGCGAACGCGAGGGGAGCCATTAACGTTATGGTCGCGGCCAGCACCTTACCCAAGTTGAACATTTTGCACCTCCCCGGAGGTCAGTACACGCCAAGTTTGAATCGCATTATTGTGATAAATGGAGCGAGTGCCACGTACAGCGGTCAGCTCGGGCTTACTGGGCTGCACGTAGCCGGTACTGTCTGTTACACGACTTTGCAAAAGTGCCTCAGCACCATTCCATACCCAATCGATATTAAAGCGCGTCAAGGCCTTTGCTAAGATGGGACCCTCTAAACGCGCCTCGCGCCAGCTGCGACCACCATCTGCAGAGACCTCAACTTTTTTAACCGATCCACGACCGCTCCAGGCAACGCCAGTCACGTTATAAAACCCTTGGTTCAACAACTGCTGACCACCTGAGGGGCTGGTGATAACAGATTTGGCTTCTTGAATGGCCGTGTACTGCCGCAACATACCGTCCGGCATCAAATCGACGTAATGGCTAGTTTCGTCCTTACTCGCATAGGGCTTATCACCCACTTCAATCCGACGCAGCCATTTAACCCAGGAAACGCCCTGCACACCCGGCACAACTAGGCGCAGCGGATAGCCATTTTCAGGACGCAGCATCTCACCGTTCATGCCATAGGCGACAATGGCATCATCTAGCGCATTCTCAATGTTAATGGTACGCGTCATACTTGAGCCATCAGCACCTTCGGCCAACACAACTTTGGCGTTCTTGCGGTCGTAACCTGCGCGTTCGAGCAGCAGTGACAGAGGCACACCCGTGAACTCTGAACACGACAACATGCCGTGTGAGTATTGCACGGTGGGCACCGCTACATTTCCCCATTCAAGCGCAGTATTAGCGCCACACTCTAAAAAGTGGATACGTGAAACGCTCGGCATACGCATAAGGTCATCTAAGGTAAACACCATCGGCGTCTCGACCATACCGTTGATCATAAAGCGGTGTCGCCGCGGATCGATATCGACCCAACCCTG
Organism: uncultured Luminiphilus sp.; assembly: GCA_963926325.1. Taxonomy (GTDB): domain Bacteria; phylum Pseudomonadota; class Gammaproteobacteria; order Pseudomonadales; family Halieaceae; genus Luminiphilus. Next base: position 14,995 of record CAWUXF010000050.1, read on the forward strand.
ATGATGGCGCTCGAAATGCAGGCCGCTCGGCGTGATCATGCCAAACAAACTTTGAAGCGGCGTAAAGGCGACACTCGCCTGGTCTGTTTGTGTTAAACCTGGGCTCTGGCGGCGGATAATGTTTGTTTCATATTTGGAAGGCATGCCGTAAGGATTGGTCGCTACCGAGTTGCCCAGCATTTTGCTCCAAGGGGGCAAGGTCACAATGTCTGGATCGCTCTGCGAAGCCAGTGTTGCACCACTCATCGCCGCAATAGCCGTGGTAAATGCGCCGCGAATAAGGCCGCGTCTGGTATTGTCGACGCCGTGCTTATTAATATCCGAAATGAGTTCAGCATTCAGAAAGGACTCTGGCGCCGCGCCAATGTGTCCCAACTTAGTCGTTTTGCCGTCTACACTCATCGGCGCCTCCTCGGATGGTTATTCTCAAAATTTTGTGACACCTTGTGAATCATAAGCATCGCTTTATATTCGAAAAAGATATATGTTTATTACTATATTTACAATATAGCTGAAAACATGGCCTAGCCGCAACTGCACATTGGAATTCTATTAATGATCTGTACGTACAAAAGAGATTCAAAAATCCCATTAGCTGGTTTATTTATATTACTGCTAGTACTACTTTTTCCCAACGCCGGTCACGGTCAGGCAATCCGCCCGGGTGTAGTGTTTCATCTTGACTCAGACGCACATATGAATCGCGCGCTTCGACAAGTTGCACACCAGCTCGACGCTACACCAGACACACCCATTCACATTATTATGATTGCCGGTGCGGTCAACGCCGTACTCGACGGTGCAAAAGACTTAAACGGCGGCATCTATAGCGCTCAACTAGAGCAGTTGCTCGCCGGCGGTGTGCGTATCTTTGCCTGCGAAAACACTTTAGATAGCTTTAACAAAACCGCCAACGACCTAACATTTGGCATAGAAATCGTCCGCTCCGGTATTGTTGCCATCACCGAGCGACAGCTATTACAGCACTTTGCCTATCAAAAATTATGATGAAACAACTACTCGTAATCGCCGCAGCTTGGATGATGATGACTGGCGCTAACGCCGAAACACAATTGCTCTATATCTTTGCGGACGACTGTGGCGCCTGTAACAAGTTTCAGCGCGAAGTGGGCGACATATACCCCAAGACTCAAGAGAGTGATGTCTTGCCGATGGTTAAGATTGAACTTGATCAATGGCGCTTAGGCGCTAGCCCGTTCAATCAATGTGCTGTTGCCGAGGTATTTGGTACACCCACCTTTATTTTATTAGAGGCCTGCGTCGAGACCGACCGCATCACCGGCTATGCTAATGACGAGTTGTTCTGGCTGGGTTTGACGCGAATGTTTAACCACGTCCAGAGAGGGCTGTCACGCAGCCAATAACAAAAGCCCGAGATCACACCAATAACGCAAAAACGCAAAAACGCGAGCACGCTTGTCGTTAAGCAGCAAACTAAAAAGACAAGGCCGCGCCGCCGAGAAACTTCAACTCGGCTAACGAAATGTATCCAGCCTGGCATTACCGAGAATCACTGGCCCAGCAGGTGTCAGTGGGTGTAACGCTGACCCTTTGCCGGGGGCTTCACCGGACCACCGGCAAAACATTGGGCATTACTCATCCATGCGTTAGCGACTTCACCGACCATCTCAAGCGCGGTATCTGCAACATTGCGGGTCTGAGTAACTATCTGTGCAAATTCTGTTGCAGCGCCACGGATAACATTTACCTCTGAGGGTTCGTTGAAGTGCCACACTTCACCACTCGGCGCTGAGAGCTCAAGAAAAGGTTTGATTTCAGGCACACTTTCACCGCGCACTTGAAATGACCAGCCAAAGGTATTAACCCCCAGCACAATAATATTGCGTAGACGATCGGTCTCAACGCGGTGTTTACCAAGGACATCATAAATCGCTTGGGCGTGAGACCAAGTCTCCATCTGACGTGCAGAAATTGAAGAGCGTGCACTCATGCTCGGCCCTGCCCAGACGCAGCGCTGCGACGGATCAGCCGTCATATAAGCTGCAGCGGTGTCTTCAAATTGCGCCCTCCACGCGGCTACTAAGTCGACACCCTGCAAGTCCTTATACACGTCTCGCTCGTAGCGCTTCATGTCTTTCCCAGCAAGCATATACTCAGCTAAGGGCGAAAATTCGCTGTGAAAACCTTCACCATCGGTGAGCGACAGCAATGCCATGCGATTCCAAAAATAGAGATGTCCAATGATGTCCGCAATGGACCAATCTTTAAAATCGCCTTTTTGCTGAAGATCATCGTCATTTAGTTTATTGATCAGTGCCGCAACATCTCGACTCTCTTCTAAAAAATCCTTGGCTTGCTGCATTTTCCCTCCTTTATAAATTTATTCATATTGAAGCGTCGGTGTGCTCTCTGCAGCGAAAACTGCGGAGCTTAGTCGCGTGCGCCCGACCCCTTTGGGATGTAGCTGAGCCACCACCCTGTCGCCTCAGATAGCATCTATACGAACACGCCAAATACCTAGCAAGATTCAACATTTTTACTCGAAAAAACACGCAGAAAATTAATACCCCTTCCGCGTTATACCCTATCTGTGTCAAATTCTGTACTACTGTTAGAAGTAATCTAGTAACTTAATCCGCTGACGAGCGCAGCAGGAAAGTGAGGTATTTCTTTTGCATAGCGCCATAGCACCAGACATTAAGCTTAAGGCACTAAGGCCTACTTGCCTTGGGCTATTGATAGTAATGGCTATGGACTTAAATGCAGAGCCTAGCCTAGAGGCTAATATTTTTACTCACTTTGAGGCCTACCAAAGTTCAGAAGATACCCCAATAGACGATTTGAAATGGGGTGAGTCGGCACTTTTCTTAACCGGACGTTTGAGTGACCGATGGTCGTTTTTATCAGAGGTCAGCTTGGCAATACCGAAGTATCGAGATAAAACAATTAAGGTCGAACGTCTACGCGTTCGTTATGACCTAAACCGCAACAACTGGTTAATTTTAGGCAAGGTCCACACCCCGGTTAATTACTGGAATGACAACTTTCATCATGGCAGGTTATTTTTCCCCAGTATTAACCGACCGCTAAGTTTCCAGCGTTTTATCCCCATCCACGAGACGGGCTTGCGCCTCGCAGGTAACAGTTTATTCGGCACTAATGTCGGCTACGACGTGATGCTTGGATCCGGCCAAAGCAACGGCGATGATATTTTTGCTGACGGTGTTCAGTCGTATACCGGCACGCTCAACTGGTCGCCCAATAACGACTTGAAGATCATGGCGAGCTATTACAGAGACACCATCATTGATCATGAAAAGAATCCTTTTCATGGTAGCGGGCATGTGAGCCCAATAGGTAAAGACGATGCATCTCGCAGCAAAGATATCGACTACGAACTGATTTCGTATTCAATGTATTGGCGCGGGGAGACATTCACAACTCTCACAGAGTTGTCGGTGAACCGCAGTAATGGCCAAGGAGACTTTAATGAGGCCGTCTATCAGTATGTGGGGTACCACTATAACGAAGACATTACGCTTTACGGCCTATTTGACCTCGTCAATGTTAATGCCGCTGAGGTGCACTTTATTGCAGGTCGAGAGTCTCGGTACGGTATTGGGATAGAATACGCCTTTGGTTTGAACACCACACTCAAACTTGAAGTACGCAGGCGAGACGACCACCGCGGCATGATGGATCTCTACAATAATGAGATCCAAGCACAGATTTCGTTCGGATTCTGATCGGTGAGACATCGCTTCTATCAATCATTACTGATAGCACTGCTTTTGGCGAGTAGTGGGGTAACTGCCCAAGATCTTTTATTGATCGCTAATGTTCCAGATGGGAGTCAATTCAGTGAGGATTATGCGCGGTCGCTACTCAGGGGTGACAAGAAAAATTGGGACGGCGGCATTGGCGCTCAAGTAGCACTACCTTCACGAAAATCTCAAAATTATAACGAGATCGCTCAAACCCTGCTCGGCTTCTCGGGTAAAAGGATGCAGCGTTTGTGGTTCAGATTAGTCTTTAGTGGTAGGGTCAACCCACCAACTTACCTCGACAGCGATGCTGATATTGTTCGTTTCGTGATGGAAACTGAGGGTGCTGTAGCGCTCATAACCCAGTCAAAGTCCGACATGTCAGATCTCATAACTATAAAAATCGCCCCCTAAACACATTTTTATGAATTTAAACTCCATCGTTTATCGCCTCGGCATCCCAATGACAATTGGGATGTTGATCGCCAGTTTATTACTGCTATGGATAGTACCTGCTCGTCAAAACGCAGCTATGGAGGGGAGCGTACAATCTGAACTACAAAGTTTGTCCGCGGCATTTGCTGTCAGCGCTCAGCTAGCCTTTGCTCAGGAAGACCTAACGGCGCTATCCCAATTAAACAAATTATTATCTGATGATCGTCGAGGTCTCAAAGTCGCCGTATTTTTGGGCGAGCAAGATAAAGAAGAGCTACTTGCCGCATTTCCATATGAAGACAACAGTTTTGATTATTCATATATATCCTCACCAGATTTCCTTAAAGCTTCATCACCTTTTAATACCGAATTTGATGCTGGCCGAGTGTTCGTATTGTTTGATAAGTCAAAAGTACGTGCACAAACGAATCGCCTAACCGCCCCCCTGTACTTAGCACTGCTAGCCCTCGTACTGATTCAACTCGGGATCTACAGCCGTCTCAAGCGCAACGTAGTTGCGCCAATAATCCTCGCCGCCCAACTCGCTGACGAGTTAGGCGCAGGGCAACTGAACAGACCGCTGCAAAAGGTGATCCGGGACGATGAGCTTGGTATATTGGAGTCTGCACTGCGAGTATTACGCACTCGACTGAGACTCGAGCGCCGCCGAAATCAACGTCTGATGGATTCTCTTGAATCGAAAGTTTACATACGTACGCAAGATCTGCGTCAGGCGCTTGCAGCTAAAGACACGTTTATGGCCGGTATTAGCCACGAGCTGAGAACGCCTCTGCATAGCGTCATTGCATCGCTAGATTTAATCGCGACAGACAACGAGATACAACCAGCGCAAAAACAAAATGTGTCTTTAGCGCAACGTGGTGCTCGCGCATTGATGCAGCTAATTAACGAACTATTGGAGTTTCAACGGCTCTCACAGACTGAAGTTGAATTGCAACCCGAGCCACAGCAGGTTAGCAGCTTAGTCAGCGATATCAGCGATATTGCCGACGTACTCTTTCAACAGTCCGAGCTCTCATTTGTACTAAAAATCACTATTGATGCGAATCACTGGGCTGATTTTGATGGTCACCGCGTGACGCAAGTACTACTTAATTTAATTGGCAATGCGCGAAAATTCACCGACCAAGGTTCCGTCACGCTGGAAGCCCATACGGAGCCTTGTAACACCGGCGAATCATTGCGCCTTAATTTCACCGTCGCCGATACCGGAAAAGGTATCGATCAAACGACCCTTGATCGTCTAGGCGAAGCATTTTTCCAGGGTGACGATCGGCTGTCGAGAAAACACGAAGGGACAGGACTTGGGCTCAGTATCGTTAAACGCATTTTGGCGGCTATGGGAAGCGAATTACAGGTGACGAGCGCATTAGGCGAGGGCAGCCGATTTAGTTTTAGCTTGACCGTACCCAGACATCATTATTCGGAATCGACGCTTGAAAAGGCAACAACCGAGGACACGCTTTCATTATCAGAAGCGGCCCATCCAATAGAGCCGTTATCTATACTCTATGTGGAAGACAGTGAAATGAACCAGATGATGATGACCGCAATGTGCGAGCGTTTTCCAGTGACATTGTCCTTATGCAGCAGTGCAAAAGAAGGCTATGACGCAATACAAACACAGCGTTTCGACTTGATCATTACTGACATTCAAATGCCTGAGCATTCTGGCCTAGACCTATTGGCTTGGTTTAAAGAAAACCCAGGGGCGAATTCCGGCGTTTCTATGTTTGCGTGTACCGCGACGGCCACAAGTCAATCTTGTGACATGTTTCAAGAGGCAGGCTTTATTGCCGTGTTAACGAAGCCTTTAACACTTGATGAACTGACTGTATTTCTCACCCAACAGAGCGTCGCATATCGTAAATCTGCTATTGTATAAACCGGTGGATTCAGCACCTACAGCAGCAGCTTTGGAGCGCGTACGACTTATCAGGCCACAATTTCACGCCAGCCGAGATTATATAGAATGCTCAGCTGCTGATGGATCTCACCCGTAGCGTTTTTTCCATACTATACTAGAGCAACACATTCGAAATTAAAGCAGCAAGGAGCTCTCATGCGCTTACCAGTCCTAGTCGGTATGGGCGGTGTAAATGCCGCCGGCCGTACCTCTGACTTCCAAAGCTTTCGCCGAATTGTGCTTGATGCCCTGCCCCCATCGGAGCAGCAGCGTACACTAATTGCTCTGGCGGTAATGATGGGTCTGATCTCCTGCACCGACGACGGGCACTACCGAGATAGGACTGACGAAGCGCCTGAAACATTGCTCACCGGAGCTGACGTTGTTACTCGATATACCGAGCAGGTAATGTCAGGCACCCTTGTGCGACGCATTGAAGCCAGCTACTTCGACGTCGATGCATTGCACTGGCAGTCGAGAGCGGTGCTGAATTCAGATTCGAGCGAATCAACTGAAGACATGTCATTTATCATGCCGGCGAATCAGTTGCCTGCCATACTTCCTGAAAACTGGACCACGGAACCCATTGATGAAAAACAAGTACGAATTATTGTCGCCGGAGGGCTCGAAGTAAAACTCAACAACGTACGTGATTTCCCTGTCAAAGCTGCCGGACAACTGCCGACCGGCTTTGATATTAGCAAGCTATACAACGCCCGCTTTCAACCCCGCGGTCTACAGATGGCACTTTTTGGCGCCACCGACGCGCTGCGATCTATGGGTATTGAATGGTCTACAGTCCTTGAGAACATCCAGCCAGATCAGGTGGGCGTTTACTCCAGCAGTGGTTTTGGCCAGATGGATGCAGAAGGCTATGGCGGCATGCATCAGGCCAGGATGAAGGGTGATCGCGTGACCACCAAAGCACTGGCCATGGGCATCAACTCGATGCCCACTGACTTCATCAACGCTTATGTGTTGGCAAATGTGGGGATAGCCAGCAGTGCCGTCGCCGCCTGCGCCACCTTTTTATCGAACCTACGCCACGCTGTTGCCGACATGCAGGCAGGCAAAATACGTGTAGCCATGGTGGGCAATAGTGAAGCGCCAATCTTACCTGAGCTGATGGATGGCTTTGGCACCATGGGCGCGCTGGCGACCGATGACAATATGCAAAAAATGTACGGTGACGAGACTGTCGATCACCGGCGTGCAAGCCGTCCTTTTGGTGTTAACTGCGGCTTTACCATCGGCGAGGCCAGTCAGTACTTTATTCTAATGGATGACGAACTCGCGCTGAGCCTTGGCGCACCCTGTCTTGGCTCGGTCACCGACGTATTTATCGATGCTGACGGTGTCAAGAAATCGATTACGGCGCCAGGGCCTGGCAATTACATCACAATGGCTAAAGCTGCCGCTGCAGCCAAAGCGGTGGCGGGTGAAGACGCATTGAAGAATAACAGTTTCGTGCTCGCACACGGTTCAAGCACGCCGCAAAACAGAATATCTGAATCTCAGATATTCGACCAAGTCGCAGCGTCCTTCGATATTAACGACTGGCCAGTCGTCGCAATCAAAGCTTATTTAGGACACACCATCGCACCTGCAAGCGGCGATCAGCTAGCCACTGCCTTGGGCTGTTTTCAGTATGGCATCCTACCGGGCATCCAAACTATCGATGCCGTGGCCGACGACGTGTATCAGGAACGGCTAGCGATATCTATCGAACACCAACATAGAGATGCCGACGCTCTTGATATCGCCATCCTCAATTCAAAGGGTTTTGGGGGCAACAATGCATCGGCTGTCGTACTTTCCCCTAAGCGAACCGAAGCCATGATGCAAAAACGCTACGGCGAAATAGCGATGGCTCAATACCGAGAGAAGCGCCAACTGACCTTGGAAAAATCAAGGGCTTACTTCGAAGGCGCCGACAGCGGTAATTACGCACCTATCTATCGCTTTGGTGAGGGCATGATCGAAGACGCCGACATCACCATAGACGCTGAAAAAATAGTGATCCAGGGCTTGGCCAATGCTATAGATTTGCCACAGGTTAGTCAGTATCAGGATATGTGCGACTAGCTAAGCCCGTTGTCACAAAGCTAATTAGATTGTGGCTGAAAATATGTCTTGTTAGGATTTAGGTACAACCCATCTATGACAGCGCGCATGATCGTATGCGCTTAAAAAACTCACGTCGCTCATCCTCTGCGCTTCGATTAGTCCTCAACAATCATCAAAATCAAATCCCCAGCACCGATTTGCAATCCCGCCGTGGCGCTCACTTCTTCAACGGTACCGTCAACACCCGCGAGAATTTCATGTTGCATTTTCATCGCCTCGAGCACCCCAACGCGCTGACCCTTAGCAACCGTATCCCCCACTTTCACTTCTATCGCCAGTAATAAGCCATGCATTGGCGCCTTAACCGCGCCACCCGCCGCCTCCTCGGCACTTTCAGGGGATAGCCGACATAGATCTGTCAGTGTCAGTGTGTGCGCTGTATCCGCTATACGGACTGTTTCAGGGGCGCTGCTGTCGTAAATATATTGCCCATGGCTTTCGTCAATACAGAGTGTGGCGATAGTATCGGTGATATCACCGAGATAAACCGTATGACTAACATCATTTACTGCGACGTTATAGTCACCCGCTCCACGAGCCGTCAGCCGCACATTATAATGCTCATCATCGACGTGATATTGGCGCGTGAAAGTCAGCCCCCCTGTCGACGACCAATCAAGTAGTTCATCGGACACACCCAACGCCATATTATCGGCCTGCGCTTGATCAAGTATGTGCTGAATGACGGCTGCAGCCGCTAAGGTTTGTGTGGCCGGCGCGGCGGCAGCGATTGCATCGCCATAATGATCAGCGATAAATGCGGTCGTCGCCTCACCATCCGCAAAAACTGGCTGGCCCAATACATCGATCAAAAAATCGCGGTTATTGCTAAGCCCAAGCAGCGCACTGCCACGCAACGCCTGCAGCAAACGCAGTCGTGCGTCTTCACGGGTTTCGCCATGCGCAATGATTTTTGCAACCATCGCGTCGTAGAAAGGCGACACTTCATCACCCGACTCCACCCCGCTGTCGACTCGAATACCCGGCAAGTCAGGCACATAAAATAGTTCGACTGGCCCAGTGCTGGGCAAAAATCCAGCGACGGGATCTTCGGCGTATAACCGCACCTCAATCGCATGGCCAAAAAGTTCAATATCATTCTGCTCCGCTGGCAAATACTCACCGCGTGCCACACGTAGCTGCCATTCGACTAGGTCGAAGCCGGTAATCGCCTCCGTGACCGGATGCTCAACCTGTAGTCGGGTGTTCATCTCGAGGAAGTAAAAATCTCCCGCTGCATCGAGTAGAAATTCAACCGTCCCCGCGCCGACATAATCTACAGCACGTGCCGCTTCGACAGCCGCATGACCCATAGCATCGCGCAGCTCTGGGGTCATTATGGGACATGGCGCTTCTTCGACCACCTTCTGATGGCGACGCTGTATAGAACAGTCGCGCTCGCCTAAGTGAACAACGTTACCGTGCTTATCTGCGAACACCTGCATCTCGACGTGACGCGGACGCTCGATAGCTTTTTCAATAATAAGCTCACTAGAACCAAACGCGTTTTGTGCTTCAGATTGTGCCAAGCCAATTGATGAAACCAAATCATCGCTGTTATGCACCAAACGCATACCGCGCCCACCACCGCCGGCCGCAGCCTTAACCATCACCGGCATACCAATGGCGTTTGCTTCACGAATCAGTGTTTCTAATTTTTGATCGTCGCCCTGATAGCCCGGTACGCAAGGCACACCCGCCAACAGCATTGCGCGCTTTGCCCGCGCCTTATCACCCATTACATCGATCGCACCATTAGGTGGACCAACAAAAATAATCCCCGCTTTAGCACAGTCCGCCGAGAAGGCTGCGTTTTCTGAGAGAAAGCCATATCCTGGATGGACCGCATCAGCACCTGTATGGCGTGCCGCATCGAGAATTTTATCTGCGCACAGATAGGACTCTCCCACTGCCGAGCCGCCAATATGCACCGCCATATCTGCAACGCGTACATGCATAGCATTGGCATCAGCATCCGAATAAACCGCGACGGTTCGTATTCCCATCGCTTTAGCCGTCCGCATAACACGCACCGCAATTTCACCACGGTTAGCAACCAATAAAGTCGTAATGGATGTCATGCTCATTGCTCCAATGCCCATTGAGGTTTGCGCTTTTCCATAAATGAGGCCACGCCTTCTTGACCCTCGGGTCCACGTAAACAGTCTGTAAAATTCTCACCCGCAAGGCGCGGTATCTGAGCGCTGTCCGTCAGCGGTATTTGTGCCAACAACTGCTTCGTCGCGGCGACAGCACCCGGCGCACACCGCAAGACATCCGCTCTAATTCCCCGCTCAATACCCTCGACTTCAGCGCAATCAGCACCAACAAAATCGAGCAGGCCTGCATGTAAAGCTGCCGTACCATCGAGCCGAGCGGCAGTGAGCATCAGTCGACGACCGGTCGCTACACCCGCCTTACGCAATACGTAACGGGCGATCTGCGCCGGTGAAATACCGATGGCGGTTTCTGTAAATGCGAATTTTGCATTGCGCTCGCCAATCGCGACATCGCAGCAGCAGGCCATACCTAGCCCGCCCGCCATGGCTGCGCCTTCGATCAACGCAATAGTCACTTGCGGCAGCGTATCTAATGCAACAAAGAGCGCCGCGATGGACGCACTCATAGTAATGACATCTTCGCGCTCGGCATTGGCCATTTTCTGAAAGTTTGCCAGATCACCACCGGCACAGAAAAAACCACCGCGGCCGCGCAGCGTAAGGCCACGAATACTGCGTTGATCACGAATGGCTGTACAGACGGCCAGCAGTTCTGTGATGACCCCATCGGTAATGGGGTTACGTCGCGCCGGCTGATTAAACCAAACAGTCAGCCAACCCTGACTCAATTCAAGATCAAGTACTTCAGTTTTAGGTAGCATATTCATAACTATTACATCCTCGCCACAGCGAAGCTGTTCGGACGCAGCTCGCGCATGCGTGCTTCAAGGACTGTTTCAAGACAAAACGCCAGCACCTTACGGCTATCTCGCGGATCAATAATGCCGTGATCAAGCACCTGCCCTGATGTATAAAAGGCATCTTCTTGTCGATCAAAATGCGCACAGATTTTTGTTTCTTGCGCCTCGATTTGCTCAGCTGATATTTCAATGCCCTTTCGCGCCGCCTGCGCTTGCATGACGTGCGACATCGTCTTGGCCGCCGACTGTCCGGCCATGACACCCGTGCGCGCGTTGGGCCAGGCGAATAAGAAGTCAGGTTCGTAGGACCAGCCACACATACCGTAGTTACCTGCGCCAAAACTCGCACCGACATACAAGGAGATTTTAGGTATACGCGCAGTACTTACGGCTTGAATCATCTTTGAGCCGTGTTTAATCATACCCGCCTGCTCATATTCGGTACCCACCATGTAACCGGTAGTGTTGTTGAGAAAGATCAGTGGTATGTCAGCCTGATCACAGAGCTGTATAAATTGAGCTGCTTTGGTCGCGCCATTAGGGTCAATCGGCCCATTGTTACCAATAAAGGCACAAGCAATGCCCGTGATACTTGCATGGCAGCAGACTAAAGATACACCGTAGCGCGGCTTAAATTCTTCAATAGCGGAGTCATCAACTATACGAGCCAATAATTCGCGCACGTCATAGGGCACCTTAGGATCAGTGGGTACGGCGCCCGCCAGCTCATCTGCTGGATAATGGGGCGGCTTATAAGACTGGCGCGACACCGACTGTCCCCGCTTATTCCAGTCGAGTCTGCCCAGTACCTCACGGGCTTTTTGTAGTGCATGGGCATCGTTCTCGACAAGATATTCGACCACCCCCGACACACTCGCATGCATTTCGGTACCGCCTAGCTCGCGGTCATTTGCCTCCTCACCCGTCGCCGCCTTCACGAGCGCCGCACCCGCAAGCGCTGCAAGGCCATTCTCTTTAACCCCAATCACATAATCTGACATACCCGGCATATAGGCACCGCCCGCAGTAGAGGCGCCATGAAGCACCGTCATCGTCGGAATACCCATCGACGACAGCTGAGCAAGATTGCGAAATATCGCACCAAACTTAGACCATCCCGACACTTCGTAATTAAGTAGATTGGCACCTGCGCTTTCCACAAGGTGAATCAGTGGCAAGCGCTGGCGCTTACAAACTGATTGTAGCGACAGGCCAACATCCACCGAGCTTGCGGTTGCGGCACCTGCGGCAATACCCGAATCATCAGCCCAAATCATGCAGCGCACGCCCTGTACAAAGCCGATACCGACAATGAGGGACCCACCCGGAATACTGGTGTCAGGATTTTCATCCTCCATCATGTAATTGGCCATGCTGTGCATGCGCAAAAACGGCATGCCGGGATCAAGTAAGCGCTGCACGCGTTCATGGGGTGGAATTTGCCCACGCTTCTCAAATGTGGCCATACGTTTGTTTGACAAGGTAACGGCACGCGTCTCGAGTTCCCGTAAACGCGTCACAAAATCCAACATACTCTCGCGATTAGCCATAAAAGTAGCAGACCCAACTTGAATCTGTGAAACCAATGAAGTCATATCAATCTCCGAGCAAAGCGCGCGGTATGAGTACCGTCGCGTCGAGTAAGACTTGCCCATAGCATTTCGCCTGGGGGTCATTGCGTAAGCTGGCGACACCGCCACCACCTAAGCTGTTGTGCAAAACAAAATTTAACGCGGCGAAACCGGGCAGATAAAAACAATCGATTTCTGGCGAAGTCATAAAATGTGCAAAGCGGCGAGCTACGCTCTGTCGGGTTAAGCTTGCGGCGATCCATGGCAAATATTCTGGCTGCCTGGCCATCACCCCAATATTCGCCTTATCACCTTTATCCCCCGAGCGTACCCACGCTAAACGCTGCAGTGGCACAGCGATACAATCTGGCGCTGCTACAACCTCGAGAGCTGGTAGCGATGGTTGCTGTGGGTGCTGAGCAACCTCTGGCAAGGCCAATATCGGTTGCCAATCTAAAATGCCCTGATCCGTCATAATGCGGACATTGACTGCGTGCTTGGCTAATGTAGTTGAAAATAAACGGACCACCGGCGACGGTTTAGGCCGGGTACCGGAAAAACCACAAAACCCAGGCGGCCCACCTAAACCAGCGCCCGAGAATTCCTTGAGTAGTAGCCCAACAGCAAGTTTATCTTGATGACGGCAGGCCAATTTAAATGCGACTTCTCTGCTAGCCAGGGCAGCCGACGAGGTCCCTTCAGCGCTGTCGGCCTTTGAGTATTGCCCGTAATGGCTTTCGTCGCCGACAACTTCAACCAGAATTTCATCAAAGTCCTGCACCCCTAAAGCCTCGAGTTTATGGCGGGCTCGTACAATTACCTCATTGGCATACAAGCGCGCCTTATGCGCCGCTTGCTCGCCAACGTAAAACCCCACCACACCAGCACGCCAGCCATCTGCCCAAGTCACGCTGACTTTATAACCCTCAGGTACGCCAACACCACGGGCACCAGACACCAGAACGCGGTCAGGACCATTTTGCACCAAGGTTACGTGGCTAAAATCACAGATTACATCGGGTAATAAGTAAGCGCTGGGATCACCAATTTCATAGAGTAGTTGCTCCCCTACCGTACCGATGGTCACACAGCCACCCGTTTCGGCAGGCTTAGAAATCTCAGCCAGTCCCGAGTCATCTATCGTCGCAATCGGATAGCCAACCGCCGCTAAAGAGTCCGCCACATCGACCCAATCCGTGTAGTTACCGCCCGTAACCTGCGATCCACACTCGATCAAGTGACCGACCAATGACCCTGCCGCGAGCTTGTTCAAGTCATCGGCTTGCCAGTCAAATGCGTGAATACAGGCAGCCAAGGTCACCGCGCTATCTACACAGCGGCCTGTAATGACGATATCTGCGCCACTTTTCAATGCCTCTGCAAGCGGAAAAGCACCGAGATACGCATTTGCACTCGCTATAGTGTCGAGCGGCGGACGTGATTCTCCAGAAAACATTTCTGTAGCCCCCGCGGGTAGCGCGCTATCTAGCGAGTCCATGAGGTCGTCGCCAACAATCACCGCCACGGACAGGTCGACGCCCGCGTCGTCTATCAAACGTCGAATAGCGTCTGCGCAGGCCGCTGGATTCACCCCACCTGCATTGCTGATCAGCTTAACCCCAGACTTTGCAATGGCTTGTAGATGCGGGCGAACAACCCCCGAGACAAAATCGAGCGCGTATCCCTGCGCTGGATCAGCAGCCTTTGCGCGAGCCAAAATAGACATCGTCACTTCGGCGAGGTAATCGAACACGATGTAATCAAGACTTCCATCGGACAAAAACTGTGGCACTGCCAAATCAGAGTCACCCCAATATCCGGTCGCGCCGCCAATACGAATAGATTTTGGGCTTAGCAGATTTGACATAAAAGTCTCGTTAATGGATTTATCGTTTAGGGCGACTTATGATGCTCACTCATTATTTATGAGTCAACCTCATTTTTGGAGATAAACTGCGATGAGTAGCAGCATCCAGCGTCAGAAAATCGAAGCACGCGAGGCCTGTATTCTTGCCGCTGCAGGGCAAGTCTTCAGCGAGGCTGGCTTTGACGGCGCCCGTATGGCAGACATTGCCCGCCGCGCAGAGATCGCCGAAGGGACGTTGTACCTGTATTACAAAAACAAGCAGGATCTACTGGATGCCGTCGTCGCTAAATTTTGGGGTGACCTGACCATCGGTGCCGAAAATGCTTTCGACACCACGCTGCCGGCGCTGGCGCAACTCGCGGCATTGGCCGAGTACCACCTACACGCAATCATCGATGATTTCGCGATCGTTGGCTTTACATACCGGGGGACTAACAACCAAGCGGATCAGCGACGCGATCAAGTCCGACATTACGTGCGAGTGTTCGATCAGATTCTACGCAGAGGCATTGATCGAGGAGATGTCCATCCGGACATTGTTATCTGGCAGGCTCGCGATATATTTTACGGCACATTAGAATTTTCAGCACGAACGCTCGTGTTGCGCGGCTTGAGCTTTGACAAGAGCGTGGTGACCAACTTGATCAGTTTAATGCGAACGAGTTATTGGAAAATAGAGCAGACACACAACCACGCGACGCCACTCGACGAAGTTTTAGTCCGTCTGGCGCGCATCGAGGCAGCACTGGAATCAGGCGGCTAACGCCGCAGGTTTGATCAAGCAGCGCGTAAATAGCGGCCTAGAGGCCGGCTGCCAAAGGATTCTGTGTACTCAGCGCCCGTCCAGACCCGATCACCAGCAACCCAAACACCCAAGACAATACCGGCCGGGCGATTAACCATCTGCTCATGCTCAAAGATTTCTCGATACTCTAGTTGACGCGTGTCATCGGTATGCCAATCATGCAGCTGCTCGGGGTCGAGCAACACCATGTCAGCTTTGGCGCCAATATCTAAGGTGCCCGCATCTAAACCAAAAAACGCAGCGGGTTCAGCAGTGAGTCGGCGTATCATCTTCGCCACAGTCGCTTCATCGCGCTGCTGGGCCCATTTTAAAGACATTAAGTTGCAATCGAAAAATGCCATATTGGTGATGTGCGCACCGGAGTCGTTGAATCCTGGTAGCGTCGTTTCATCGAGCAAATAACTGAGTGTGTTGGTGTTACCTACATTGCCAACATCAGCCCAGAACCTAAAGTCCTTGTCGAAGCTACGCATCAGATACAGCATAAAGTCTGCCTCATCTTTAACGACTAAGTCGCTCTGGTCAAAAGCAGCTCGCTCTGCCTCACTACGCACAATACTGGATTGGCCGCCTTGATACGCCTGCAAAATCGACATGACATGCGCCAAAGTCTCACCCACCCAGGCGTCTACAGGCGCGCGATCAAAAGTCATTTTCGAGAGCTCACGAATAACTAAATTATCGGGCAAGCCTCGGGCCGCCTTCCAAGAAGCAAGGTCATCGCCAGTGCGGCCATGGAGCCAATCTCGACGAAAATCGGCGATCCAAACGGGATCCTTGAGCAACGCAAGTCGACCAGCACGATCATCATATTCTTTCGCAATCAACTGTGCAGTGGATTGCAATTCTTCAAACAGTGGACTGACGATACCATCGGACCAAATTCTAAAGTTAGTGCCCAACGCCTGAAAATGGATATTGCCTTTAAACAGCCGTGAGTTAAGCAACTTCGCATACATCATCAGCACCTTGGTCGCTCGAGGAGCCAGCGTCAGCTCAATCGCAGACAAGGCTGACGTTTTCAAAGTCTTACCAAACAGGCGCCCGCTGGTAAGTAAAAAATAACCCAATGCTTTTAACCGGTTTTCAATAATGGGGGTGGTTTGCCAGACCCGATCATATTTACGCACCACTTTTAACAGGCGGCGCAGTTCTCGAAAGCTAGCGAACTGTGTCGGGATACGCTTTTCAGTATTCGGATCATTTGATAAGTAATGAAATGGCAAACCATCGGTACTCAGGCCCAAATAACCTTGCTGCATGGCAACCTCTAAGAGGGCCTCCATCCGCTGCAACTCGGCTTCCGTTGGAGCACGAGAGACACTGTCCTCCAATCCCATAACTTCTATACGCAACATCGAATGTGGCACAAAAGCGGCTACATTTGGACCCAGTGGTAGCGTGTCAAAATGTGCAAGATAGCTTTCAGTGTCGCGCCAAGTCATGGCTTCAGAGCATTTACGCAACACGGATTTCGGAATATTTTCGACCCGAGTGAAGCAATCTACAATCGGCTCCTGGTCGTCGCTTGCTTGCGTACCGAAACAAGTGCCTAGACTACAATTACCCATCAAGACGGTCGTTGTTCCGTGCCGCACAACTTCAGTTAGCCGAGGGTCGACCTCCACCTCAAGGTCAAGATGAGTATGAATATCAAGCATCCCAGGGAGCAGCCATTGGCCCTGAGCATCGACCACCTCAGCCACGCCATCCACAGGCAGCTGTTCACCTCGCGCGGCGATCAGACCATTGCGTACAGCGATGTCTTGATGCAAAGCAGACGCTCCAGAACCATCGAAGACTTTCGCATTGCGGATAACAAGATCCCAGGCACCGTTACTCATCGTTCACTCCTGATCTGTTGATCATTATTCTAGGTTAGTATTTAACCGTGTCATGGGCGTCAAAGCAGACGCCGCGGTGAAAGCAGAAAAAGTAGGCATGCGAGTATAAACAATCCTCGACGGCCCGCCAAAGCGGACGCTCATGTGACGACGACAGTTGCCCTAGACCAGTCTAGGTCCAGATTGCGACGACCGCCATCACAGTAAAGCCCTGCAGTGCCAAAACAAGCTTTCCCCAGCGCTGATAAGCATCTGCAAAAGCTTCTCTACAAATATCCATCAGCGCTATATACAAAAAAGTACCCGCGGCGAGTCCGTCAAAAACCATTTCGGCCATTTGCGCATCCCGTCCCGCCATCGTTGAGGTCATATAAGCACCCAAACCAATACCAATTGGCGTTGCAGTCGCAAAAATAAGCAGCCTATTACGCCGCAACGGCTCGCTCATACCCGAGCCAACAAGGGCGGTACCCAGCGAGAAGCCCGCCGCACCCTTATGGGCAATAATGGCAAAGAAAATTGCTAACGACGCTGTCAATTCCCGTTCAAGACCCAACGACAGTCCAGCAATGAGCGAATGGAGTGACAGTACAATGAGGAGCAACGTAGAACCCTGCGTCGACTGACCTTGCAAATGTTGGCGACCTAATTGATCAACACCAAGAATCAACAAAATAGCGCCACCAGCAATCAGCGCAGGGACTGGATAATCGAGTGTAGGTAACAGCGCCGCGAAATTCTCATTGGCATCGGCGAGCATGTGCAACAAGCCTGCGCCCAAAAATACCCCGCCGGCAAAAGCGTTGCCCAAAGCCAAACGCGGGACTGCTGCATTAGAGCTCGCTAAATACTTTGCCGCAGTACCCCCACCGATTCCCACAAAAAAAATGACGATGATAAAAATGACATTGATTGTTAAAAATTCCATAGCAATCGCTTATTTCTTAGGTTTTAGGTTTTAGGTTTTAGGTTTTAGGTTTTAGGTTTTAGGTTTTAGGTTTTAGGTTTTAGGTTTTAGGTTTGTAGTTTGTAGTTTGTGGTTTGTGGTTTGTGGTTTGTGGTTTGTGATTTTAGGTCTGGGGTTTCCCAGCACGCTCATAGTAACGCCAGAATAACCATTATGGCAGCACGCCCGCCTAGCCAATCTGTTCCAAGGGTCGAAAATTTGTGTAAAAGCAGGGAGCTCTGTCATTTTACAGAATCAAGCCTCAATATTTTAGCCCCCTCGACTGCATTCACAACAGGTTAACAAACGCCACCCCAAGACATACAAGCACCTTATTTCGACAACGACAGGCAGGTAAGCACTAGCCAAAACGTTTGAAATTATTGCAATAAAAGCTTCAACTCCAGCAAAGCGAATACGTAAATGCCGCTCAGCTGTAGCATCACGGCACCATCCTCAAACGGCTACTCAATACTTATAAGTAGACGATTTCTTTCTACTGTCGACGGCCCAATACCCTTAACTTCAGCTAATTCCTCGATCGTTTCGAAGGGGCCGTATACCTCTCGGTACTCAACTATGCGATAGGCCTTAGACAAGCCAATACCAGCAAGCTCAGAAGATAACTCTTCCGCCGTTGCCATATTGATATTCAGCGTCGACTCAGCAGCATCGACAAACCCCGCAGTCAAACAACCGGTTAGCAGCACAAGGGTCAACGCCATAAGGCGAACGCTATCGACCCACTGGTACGCCGAGGTGAAAAATGGCACTGCAATAGATGCATTTTGTGTATTCATATTCATGTTCATGTTCATAAGGAGATCTCCATATCAAAGTTGGATGAGTCACAACCGACTCACCGTCACCTTAGATCCCCCGCTACTAACCAATCTAGATCGCTGGTTACAACTGCAGTTAACTGGCTGAAATGGATCGCAACACATGACTCAATGCTGCGCTTGGATCCACCGCATGGGTAATCGATCTGCCCATTACCAGGTGCGTAGCACCATTTTCCATCGCCTGAACGGGCGTGACTACCCGTCGCTGATCGCCCGCGTCATCTCCCGCGAGCCTAATACCCGGCGTCACACGTAGAAACTCTGTGGCGCACTGCGTTGACAGCATCGCGGCCTCTTGGGCGGAACAAACCACGCCGTCAAGTCCAGCCAATTCAGTCAACTCAGCAAGCGCTTGCACTCGCTCCGCCGGTGTCTCTCTAATACCCAACTCGAGTAAGTCGGTCTGGTCCATGGATGTGAGCACTGTCACAGCAATAAGCAAAGGGCGATGGGGTTTGTTTTCTAACGCCTCCATGGCAGCGCGCATCATCCGCGATCCACCACTGGCATGGACATTCACCATCCACACACCCAAGTCTGCCGCCGCAGCAACTGCGCCGGCCACCGTATTGGGGATATCATGAAATTTCAGATCCAAAAACACCTCGAATCCTAGATCGTGCAACGCACCAACCAGCCCGGGACCCTCTCGAGTGAATAACTGTTTACCCACTTTAACCCGCGTCAATGCAGGATCGAGCTGCGCCGCCATCGCCAGCGCTGGCTCGGCCTCGGCATAGTCAAGCGCCACAATAAGCGGACTAGCGGTGACTTGCATATTTTCAATCACGAATTAATTCTCCTACAGCGCCAACTTCAACAACCGTTCCCCAGCGCTTGCAACCTAAGCAATGCCAATGCAGCTGTTGCCCCTTAAAACCACAGTGATGACATTGGTAAAACGATCGAGATTCAACGAGGCGCTTCATAATATCAATTTGAATTCTGTCCGAATCGCTTGACGCCCCCTTCGCATGCAGGGCCATCAGCATAGCTAAGCCACGCAGTGAGGGTTTTTGGGTGAGGCTCTTACGCAAAAATATTTTCGCCGCCTCAAGACCCGAGGCAGCTCGCAACTCCTGCGTGATGGCAAGCGATAGCGGCGTTGATGGACGAAACCGAAAGCTCTCTTCAAGCGATGCCAAAAACGCGTCCCGCTTATCAAGCGCGACATAGCAGGCACGCAGCGTATTAACCGTCTCGGGTATATATGCTGGATTCTGCGTTTTTACCCTCTGCAGCGCTTTAAGCGCCTCTGCAGGACGTCCAGCGCGAAGCTCTAGATCACCCAGCATTAGCGAAGCGCGCACGCACTGACGGTCGTATTTAAGCGCCTGCTGCAACAACTTGCGCTCACCGGTAAAATCTCCCCGACGCGATGGGTCACCCGCCTGCTCACAGCAGTAATGCGCCAGCAATACGGCGACTGGCTGACCTACATCTTTACTGTCCGACGATGTGCCACCAAGCAAGCTTTTTTTAGGCAGCAATGCTTGCGCGATTTGACTCGCCGCCCTCCAATCACGCTGCGACTCGTAGATTTCCAGCAAATGACGCTGCGCAACCCGTTTGTGATTACCTGACTCCCCGACTAGGTCCAGTAACAAACGCTCTGCTCTATCGAGCAAACCTGCCGAAATATAGTCGCGGGCAAGCTCCAAATGAGCAAGGTGTAGCTGTGCAACCGGTAGACTGGGGCGCGCTAACAAATTTTGATGAACTTTAATGGCGCGCTCTACTTCACCCCGACGACGCAGCACATTACCCAAAGCGATATGGGTATCGAGTGTTTCACTATTAACGGCGAGGGCCTGCGTAAAAGCGTCGATGGCACCATCCTGACTACCATCGAGTAAAAAGTTAAGACCGCGATAATATTGGGGGGGCAGCGGCGCATTAGCACCTGTATTACTTCGCTGATTATGGCCACTAAAACGACCCAGTAACCAACCTACCCCAATCGCCACAAACAACAGGCTCAAGAGCAGGTAATCATTCACGTTCAGCGGCTCCCATCTGGCGCAAGCGATCAACCTCAATGGTTAGACGATGCTTTTCCCGACCTAGCACAGACAGTTTGGTACGCAAACTCAACATCAAAAAACTCGCTGCCAGTAAACCTAACAAGCAGCCTGCGGACAGCGATAACAACAACCAAAGCGACATCGTTCGCGGCGCAAACTGGATGACCAACAAATCTAAGGGCACCGAAATGGTATTTTGAACGGCGAATAAGGCGCCGGTTACCACAAACGCAATCAGTATGATGACCGAGAGAATCAGTCGCAGTGTTGCCATATTAGAATCCGGCCTTGAGTGAGCGATTGACACGCTCTCGCAGCTCTTTACCGGGCTTAAAATGCGGGACGTATTTACCTTCTAATTCAACCGCGTCGCCCGTTTTAGGATTGCGACCACGACGAGGCTCTCGGTAATGAAGGGAAAAACTGCCAAAGCCCCTAATTTCAATGCGCTCTCCGGTCGACAAGCTTTCCGCCATATGATCAATCATCAGCTTGACGGCTAATTCCACGTCTTTAATGCTCAACTGAGTATGTTGAGAGGCAATAAGATCAATAAGTTCGCTTCGGGTCATATCGTCACTGGCTGGGGAACACAGGAACCCTATTGTCCACACCTAGCACGTCAAACGCAACTTGCTAATTTAAAAAGGAAAAATCTGGAGCGAAAGCCGTATAAAGGCGCTTCTTTTTGACACGGCACGCGCCTCGATGTCGATGTGGTGAATATCCATATCGCAGGAGGCACCGTACAACGGATCACCGAGAATCAATCCCAATCCCAATCCAACAAGCCACAAGCCACAGGCCACAAGCGCTTACCTAGAGATTAGCGTCAGCATTCCCTAAGTACCCCCGTACTATGGTGCCGTTTCGGCGCATAAAAAAACCCGAGTTCGGCGGACCGATCTCGGGTTTCTATGTGTTCATGACCCCCTAATACGCTTTACAACTAGGGCCCTGAGAACAGTTTTGCAACCGCTTACTTACTTTCCATCTGCGCTTTGATCAAGTCACCGATCGTACCGGGCGAAGCAGCTGTATCTTGCTCCTTGAGCGAAGCTACAGCTTCTTTCTCATCATCCATATCCTTGGCTTTAATCGACAAGCCAAGCGTACGATTCTTACGATCTACAACAATGATTTTAACCTCAATCTTCTCGCCGACAGTCAGAACAGAGCGCGCGTCTTCAATGCGCTCTCGGCTCAAGTCTGCAACTTTGAGATAACCTTCAACTTCATCTGAAAGTTTAATCATGCCGCCTTTGGCATCAACTTCGGTCACTTCACCGACAACGATAGCACCGCGATCATTGTCACTGGTGTACAGCGTGAAAGCATCTTCCTCAAGCTGCTTGATACCCAGTGAAATACGCTCACGCTCGGGATCAATCGACAAGATGACGGTTTCAATTTCATCGCCTTTCTTGTAATTGCGTACGGCTTCTTCGCCTGTTTCATGCCAGCTAATATCGCTGAGATGAACCAGACCATCGATGTTGCCATCTAGGCCAATAAAGATACCAAAGTCAGTGATTGACTTGATTGTGCCTGAGATCTTATCGCCTTTGGCGTGATCATCTGCAAACGCATCCCACGGATTCCGGGTGCACTGCTTAATACCCAGAGAGATACGACGACGATCTTCGTCGATGTCGAGGACCATGACTTCAACTTCATCACCAAGATTGACAATCTTAGAAGGATGGACGTTCTTGTTGGTCCAATCCATTTCCGAAACGTGAACCAGGCCTTCAACGCCTTCTTCAATTTCCGCAAAACAACCGTAATCAGTCAGATTGGTAATGCGTGCGTTCACGCGGCTGCCTTCAGGGTATCGATTGGTGATTTCAACCCATGGATCTTCACCCAGCTGCTTAAGGCCCAGCGAGACACGGTTGCGTTCGCGATCGAACTTAAGGATTTTAACATCCATTTCCTGGCCAACTTCGACGATTTCGCTTGGGTGCTTAATACGCTTCCAAGCCATATCGGTAATGTGAAGCAAACCGTCAACACCACCGAGATCGACAAAGGCGCCGTAATCAGTCAAGTTCTTGACTACGCCCTTAACTGCCATACCTTCTTGCAGATTCTCAAGCAGTTCATCACGCTCAGCACTATTAGCCGCTTCCATCACAGCACGACGTGAAACAACAACGTTATTGCGCTTCTGGTCGAGCTTGATGACTTTAAATTCTAGTTCCTTGCCTTCTAAGTGCGCAGTTTCGCGGATCGGACGAACGTCGATCAGTGAACCTGGTAAGAATGCACGGATGGAGTCGATATCTACTGTGAAACCACCTTTAACCTTGCCATTGATCACACCAATGATCACTTCATCAGCAACGTGGGCAGCTTCAAGGAATGTCCAAGATTCTGCACGCTTGGCTTTTTCACGAGAGAGTTTCGTTTCACCGAAGCCGTCTTCAACAGATTCTAGCGCTACCTGAACTTCGTCTCCGATATTCAGCGTGCACTCACCGTTGGCGTTGGTGAATTGTTCAAGGGGAATAACACCCTCAGATTTTAGACCTGCGTGGACAGTAACCCACTCATTATCAATATCGATAACTACGCCGGTAACAATTGAACCGGGTTCCATATCAACGGTCTTAAGGCTTTCTTCAAACAGCTCGGCGAAGGATTCGCTCATCAAATTTACCTGTATTTTACGCGGACAAAAAACATCCGCACCGGCGTCCAGACCTACCGGGTCGATTTAAATTGCGGGGCAAACCGTGGCGTCTGGCCATTAATCGGAAGCCCGCGTGTCTAGCCCTCTCTCGGTAACCAAGGTGAGTACGCGATGTAGGACCTCATCGATCGACAGGTTAGTACTGTCAATATTGACGGCGTCCTCCGCGGCAATTAACGGCGACACATCGCGCGTTGAATCGCGAGCATCTCGTTCCTCGATACCTTCAAGAAGGCGCGGCAGGCTAACACTTTCTCCGCGCGCGAGCAACTGTGCCTGCCTACGTTTTGCCCTTGCTTCAGCGCTCGCCGTCAGAAAAATCTTAAGCCCTGCCTGAGGAAACACGGTTGTACCCATATCACGCCCATCGGCAACCAAACCAGGCGCCACAGCCAACTCACGTTGTCGCGCCAACAGCGCTTGGCGAACTTCGGGGATTAAAGCAACTGCAGAGGCGCCTTGGCCACCAAATTCGGACCGAATGGCTGTTGTGACGTCTTCGCCAGCTAGTTTTACGCAAACACCGTCTGCGGCCGGATCAAACGCGACGTCCAGTTGACGCGCAATAGCTGTGACGCCCAAAATATCATGCCAAGGAACACCGGCCTTTACACAGGCATGGCCAACGACGCGATATAGCGCGCCACTGTCCAATAAATGCCAATGGAGCCGCTCCGCCACCCGCAGACTGATGGTGCCCTTGCCGGCACCGCTAGGACCATCGATACACAATACTGACGTCGTCATTGTTCAGTCATCCTGTACGGTAAGTTGCAGTCCGGCAATACGTGCCAGCGCTGCAAAGCCCGGGAATGATGTTGCCACGTGATCGCAGTCCAACACCTCGATCGGCTTTTCTGCGCGCAAACTGGCAATCGCAAAGCTCATCGCAATTCTATGATCATGAAATGTGCGCACTGCACCACCACCAATCTGTCCACCGTCTATGACAATACCGTCAAAGCGGACTTCGTTATAAATACCTAGCGTTGTCAGTCCCTCAGCCATACTGGCAATCCGATCACTTTCCTTAACTCTCAGTTCCTCAGCACCAGATAGCACCGTACGCCCTTCGGCACACGCCGCTGCAATAAAGAGGGCAGGGAACTCATCAATAGCCAGTGGCACCTCGACCTCAGGTATTTCAATACCCTTAAGCGGCGCATGGCGGACGCGTAAATCAGCAACGGGTTCACCGCCGACTTCGCGCTCGTTGAGTACCGTGATGTCCGCCCCCATGAGTCCGAGAATATTCAGCACCCCAATACGCGTTGGGTTCATACCAACGTGCTGCAATAAAAGATCTGCACCGGGACAAATACTCGCTCCGACTAAAAAGAAAGCAGCAGACGAGATATCTGCAGGAATATCTATATCTGTCGCAGTTAACGCGCCGCCACCTTCAAGACTAATGACGCCGTTTTCACGCTGAACGGTATAACCAAAACCACGCAGCATACGCTCGGTATGATCTCGAGTTGGCGCGGGTTCGGTCACAGAGGTACGGCCCCGAGCATAAAGACCCGCAAGTAACACGCATGACTTCACCTGGGCGCTGGCCATTGGTAGATCGTAATGGATACCTTTTAAATTGCGCCCGCCCTCTATTGTGAGAGGCGGCCTGCCCGCTTCTGCAGCCTGGATTACAGCGCCCATCTGAGTCAGTGGGCCGATGACTCGTCCCATAGGACGCTTTTGTAGAGAAGCATCGCCAGTCAATGTGGTGGCAAAGGATTGTCCAGCGAGAATGCCGCTAAGCAACCGCATACTGGTCCCCGAGTTACCCATATCTAAAGGGGAATCAGCGGCTTTAAGTCCGTGCAAACCTACGCCGTGAATCGTTAAACAACCCGCCTCAGGCCCTTCAATATTGACGCCCATAGCGCGAAATGCGGCAACTGTGGCAAGGGCGTCGTCGCCCTCAAGAAAACCCGTTGTCCGGGTCGTACCGCTCGCTAACGCACCCAGCATTACCGATCGGTGTGACATCGATTTATCACCAGGGACCCGCAAACTCCCAGAGAGCGTACCGCCGGGCTCAAGCAAAAACTTCATGGTTATTCAGTCTCTTTTTCTAATATTTCAAATAAAGGGTTCAAGATGGCGTCATGATCGCGCCGAATTTGCCGACAAGATGAAAAATAGTCGGCGAGCGACTCCCCATCAGATTTTTCAATCATTGCACTCAAAACACCCAATTCATCCGTTACCAGGGATATCGCATGCAACAGGGCGTCCCGGTTAGTTATTGCCACATCTCGCCACATGATAGGGTCAGAGGCGGCGATGCGCGTCATGTCACGCAAAGCGCCACCCCCATGTTGCATGGGCGCTAAGTGGTCCTTAGCCAATGCCATGGTAAGTGCGTAAGCCAGCATATGCGGTGAATGGCTACTGGCCGCTAGTGCAGCATCGTGATCACTGACCGACATCTGCGTGACCCGCGATCCTGTCAATAACCACATCGCTTCAACTTGCCGCACTGCTTCAGACGCCGTACCAATCAACGGCGTCAAAATAGTCTCGCGCCCGGCGAACAAGTCGGCACGTGCCGCTAAAACACCACTGTCCTCAGATCCGGCGATCGGATGACCCGGCACAAAATTTGGATAATCCATACCCGCGGCATCAATCACAAAGCTTTTTATACTCGCAAGATCAGTGACCACTGGCGACTGAGGGTGATGCGCAAGCTTGGGTAACAAGGTAGCCAATAACGCGCCAGTAGCAACCGGTGGCGCACCCACAACAATCAGATCGGCTGCCGCAATGGCCTCGTCAAGATCCATTGAATAACTGTCGACCACACCCAGCTCGACGCCGAGCGCCAAACTTGGCTCGCGGGGCCCCCAAGCGACCAATTCCCCCGACCAGCCCCCATGACGCAGCGCTTTTGCAAGCGAGCCAGACATAAGCCCTAAGCCGAGCAACACAACACGTTTGGCATCAAAACTCATGATATTAGATCGGGGCTCGCGGATATGAACCAAGGCGTTTAAGCATGATCGAATGCTCTTCAAGCTGAGCCATAATGGTCGCAATCAAGTCATCTCGCATGTGCCCTTCAAACTCGATATAAAACACATAAGTCCACTTTTCCGTTTTAGATGGACGAGAATCAATCCGCGTGAGACTTACGCCCGCATCTTCGAATGGGCGTAATAAATTTAACAATGCGCCGGGCCTGTTGCGGCTTGAAACGATAATTGAAGTTTTGTCCTCGCCACTGGGCGGCGTCCCTTCACGCCCGAGCACTAAGAATCGCGTGGTGTTATTGGCACTGTCTTGGATCGCCTCAAACAGTTTCTCTAGGCCATAAATTTCTACCGCCAGGTTACCGGCAATCGCGGCAACGCCGGTTTGCGTTTGTGCCCGGCGCGCGGCCTCACCATTGCTGCTACAGGACTCGCGAGGGATATTGGGGAAATGACTATCCAGCCAACCTCGGCATTGCGCAAGCGCCTGGTCATGTCCATAGATGACCGTAACCGCTTCAGGGTCGGTATCTATCTGTGCGAGCAAATGGTGTACAACAGGAATTTCAACTTCGCCAACAATCTGCAACGGTGACTCAAGAAAGCAATCTAGCGTTTGTCCGACCATGCCCTCGGTAGAATTTTCCACCGGCACAACACCGAAGTCGCAATGACGATCTTCAACCTGTCTGAATATCTTTTGAATGGTTAGCTGAGGCTCTGGGATCGCCGACTGACCGAAGTGCTTGCGCGCCGCTGCCTGTGTATAGGTGCCAAGCGGGCCCAAGTAAGCCACCGTCAATGGCTGCTCAAGTGCAAGACAACTCGACATAATTTCACGAAAAATTCGCGCCACATAATCAGACGGCAAGGGCCCGGGATTACTCGCCTGAATTGCCCGTAATACCTGCGCCTCGCGCTCGGGACGATAAAACATGGGGACTTCACCGCCTGACGCTCGCGCGGCTGCTAACTTAATCTCGGCGACCTCTTGCGCACATTTCGCACGATCATTGATCAAGTTCAAAAGCTTGCTATCTATGGTGTCAATTCGCTGGCGAATATTCGCCAGCTCTTCATCACTCGCCATGGCTTATCTCATCCCTAACCGTGCCGACACTCGACGTCGACCATAAACTCACACAGTAGCGCCACCGACGCCTCACTGACCGCGTTGTAGATACTCGTACGAATGCCACCTACCGAACGATGACCTCTGTGGTTGAGTAAATTTGTGGATCATTCTCATGATAGAGCAGCCATCGCTCTGCCAATCAAGCATCTCGTCACCAAAGCGCTAGCGCCGATTCCGGCGGTGCTGCCGGACCGGCACAAAAACTATGCGCTGTGCTTACAAATCAATCCTCGGCGCTATCACCAGACTGTTCGCCTGCGTCATCGCTCCGGCTGTCGTTACCCGCGTCATCCGTTTGATCGCCAAGATCGACCTCAACGTCATCGCCAGGCGCAGCGACCGGCGCCGCCTCTTCTGCCGCATCGTCGTTCTCGGCAATACGACTGATACTGACCAATGTTTCGCCGTCACGGGTTCGTATAACGCGAACACCCTGAGTATTTCGACCCTGCAATGAAATTTCATCGACATGGGTGCGCACCGCCGTACCCTGATTGGAAATCAACATGATCTCGTCGCCATCCCACACTTGCTCAGCACCGACCAAAGGTCCGTTACGATCGCTCGTTGACATTGCAATGACGCCCATAGTGCCGCGACCACGGACTGGAAAGTCGGTATTTTCAGAACGTTTGCCATAACCATTGTCGCTGACGGTTAAAATACGACCGCCTTGCTTGGGTACGATCAGTGAGATCAAGTGATGGTCAGCGCCGAGCTTGATACCGCGGACGCCGCGGGCAGTTCGGCCCATCGGACGCACATTGGCTTCATTGAAGCGTACCGCTTTACCCTCGCTGGAGAACAGCATGATGTCACAGCTGCCATCAGTGACTGCGGTCTCCACCAAGTTATCGCCTTCATCGAGCTCTATTGCGCGCAAGCCAACGCTGCGTCGTCGCGCAAACTGAGTCATTTCGGTCTTTTTAACCGTACCATTCGCGGTCGCCATAAAGATGTAATGGCCCTCTTCGTAACCATCAACCGGCAAAATAGACGTCACTCGCTCACCGTCATCCAAAGGCAATAGATTCACCATTGGGCGGCCGCGGGAACCACGACTGGCGACCGGAATGTTAAACACCTTGAGCCAATAGACCTTGCCAAAATTAGAAAAGCAAAGAATGGTCGAGTGAGTACTGGCAATTAATAAGTGCTCGACAAAATCTTCGTCTTTAACTGCCGTCGCACTGCGCCCAGTACCACCACGCCGCTGTGCTTGGTAGTCAGTCAACGGCTGTGTTTTCGCATAACCTCCGTGCGAAATTGTCACCACACGATCTTCTTCAGTAATCAAATCCTCGACTGTCAGGTCGTGGGCAGAATCAGAAATGACGGTCAAACGCTCATCGCCAAATTCGTCGACCACCTCCTGGAGCTCTGTACGAATCACAAGCTTCAAACGCTCAGGATCCATCAAAATATCAAGGTAGTCGGCAATTTCAGCGATCTTGTCTGCGTATTCCTGCAGTAATTTTTCGTGCTCAAGGCCAGTTAAGCGGTGTAAGCGCAGATCGAGAATCGCCTGAGCCTGCACCGGGGAAAGATGGTAATAACCATCAACCAAGCCAAAATGCGCCTCCAATTCGTCTGGACGACAGGCATCGGAACCCGCGCGCTCCAGCATTGCGCTGACATCACCCGGCAGCCAAGCGTGCTCTGATATACGGAGCTTGGCATCGGCAGACGTGGGCGAGGTTTTAATGAGCTCAATGATTTCATCAATATTGACCAGCGCAATGGCCAATCCCTCGAGTACATGACCACGCTCGCGGGCTTTACGCAGTAAATAAACTGTCCGTCGGGTCACCACTTCGCGGCGGTGCCTGACAAAAGCCTCGATCATCTGCTTTAGATTAAGCAACTTTGGCTGACCATCAACCAAGGCCACCATATTGATCCCGACGACCGACTGCAGTGATGTTTGCGAATATAGGTTGTTGAGAACAACGTCACCCATCTCACCCCGTCGCAACTCGATCACCACACGCATACCATCCTTGTCGGATTCGTCACGCAGCTCAGTAATTCCCTCGATCTTCTTCTCTTTCACCAGCTCTGCGATGCGCTCAATCAAGCGGGCTTTATTCAGCTGATACGGAATCTCGTGAATGATTATTATATCTTTGCCTCTAGCTTCGTCGGTAATGACTTCCGCTTTGGCACGCACGTAAATTCGACCACGGCCGGTGCGGTAGGCCTGAACAATACCGGCGCGACCATTAATAGTTGCGCCAGTGGGGAAATCAGGCCCAGGAATGTACTCCATTAGCTGATCAATCTCGATATCAGGGTTGTCAAGCACCGCCAGACAGCCTGCCACCACTTCGCGCAAGTTGTGCGGCGGGATATTCGTCGCCATACCAACGGCAATACCCGAAGAGCCGTTCACCAACAGGTTGGGTACTCTCGTTGGCATAACAACAGGTATGCGCTCGGTACCGTCGTAGTTGTCGACGAAATCGACCGTCTCTTTATCTAAGTCAGCCAGTAACGAATGTGCCATTTTGCTCATGCGAATTTCGGTGTAACGCATGGCCGCAGCCGAGTCACCGTCGACAGAACCAAAGTTGCCTTGGCCATCGACCAGTGGATACCGCAACGAGAAAGTTTGGGCCATGCGAACGATCGTGTCATAGACCGCACTATCACCGTGCGGGTGATACTTACCGATCACATCACCAACGACGCGCGCAGACTTTTTATAGGCCTTATTCCAGTCGTTATTCAGCTCGTTCATCGCGAATAACACGCGTCGATGCACGGGCTTAAGACCATCGCGAACATCGGGCAGCGCACGGCCGACGATAACGCTCATGGCGTAGTCCATGTAAGACTGCTTTAGCTCATCCTCAATATTTACAGGAAGAACTTCTCGGGCTAGTGCTTTTGGTGTTTCTGCCATTCGGACCGCTTCTTTGGAGGGGAGAATTTAAAGTGTTTTTAACCCACTTATAGTACCAAAAAGTCGGCAAAATCGCTAATTTCCGCTGACAGTTGTGCCAGCACCCGCAAACACGGCTACCGCGATCTCATCTGCAGCGCACTTGTAAGCACGCTATACTTCGAGAACTCAGCAAAGGAACCGTCATGAGCCTCAACGATCTCATTCTGCATCCAAAATATATCGTTCCCGTTGTGCCGCGCGATCAGGTATTCACGGCGCATAGCGTTGTAGTCAATGCCGGCATCATTAGCGCCATCATACCCACCGATGAAGCGCGATTACTGCCGGCCAGCAATCAGGTAGAGCTACCCGAGCATGCGCTGCTGCCAGGGTTAATTAATTGCCATGGGCATAGCGCCATGACATTGCTACGCGGCTACGCCGACGATTATCCGCTTATGACATGGCTCCAAAGTCACATTTGGCCTGCAGAAGATGCGTTCGTCAGTGCGGATTTTGTTCGCGATGGTACCGATTTGGCTTTAGCCGAACTGCTTCAAGGCGGCACCACCACCTTTAGTGACATGTACTTTTTCCCCGATGTTACTGCCGCACGCGCTGATCGTGCAGGCCTGCGTGCGCAGATCGCTTTCCCGGTACTTGATATAGCCACTGCTTGGGCCACAGACGCCGAGACCTATATTGCGAAGGGATTGGCCTTGGTTGATCAATATCGCCACGGCGATCGAATTGAAATCGCGTTCGGCCCGCACTCCAACTATACCGTGAGCGAAGCGACTTTGAGCCGCGTTGCCACACTGGCACACGAACTCGATGCCGCAATCCAAATTCATTTGCACGAAACCAAGCACGAAGTACTCATGTCAGTAGAAAATATTGGCGAGCGCCCTATTGCACAGCTCAGCCGTCTCGGACTGCTGAGCCCGCGCACTCAGTGCGTTCATATGACCGCACTGAGCGACAACGATATAGACACGCTTACAGCAAGCGGCGCACAGGTAGTTCACTGTCCACGCTCGAATATGAAGCTGGCATCGGGCATATGCCCGACCCAAAAACTGCTCGCTCGCGGTATTAATGTGGCCTTAGGAACCGACGGCGCCGCCAGCAACAATCGCCTCAGTATGCTGAGCGAACTGCAGTTTGCAGCATTGCTAGGCAAAGTTAGCAGTGAAGATGCGACTGCCATATCGGCTATGGATGCATTAGAAATGGCTACGATTCGTGGCGCACGCGCGCTGGGCTATGAAGACCTGATAGGCAGTATAGAAGTCGGCAAACGCGCCGATATAATCGCCATCGATATGAATAGCACCGCCATGCAACCCGTACATAACGTTATTTCGCAGCTGGTTTATGCCACGAGTGGTAGCGAAGTAACACACAGCTGGGTCGACGGTCGGCCGCTGCTTCAAGAACGACAACTGACCACTATCGATGTCCAAGCGGTCACCCGCCGAGCAGAATATTGGCGCGAAAAGCTCAGTCAGTTCGATGCGACTGCCAGCTAGCCCCCCCCCCTCTCAATATTAGGAATCCATCTGAACATGACACACGATAATGTCGACCCTGCTGAAATTGCCAAATTCGAAAAGTTAGCTTCGCGTTGGTGGGATCCGAGCAGTGAGTTCAAACCACTACATGATATCAATCCACTGCGTGCCAACTGGATCGATCAGTTCCCGCAAGTAAACAACAAAACGTTGCTCGATGTTGGCTGTGGCGGCGGCTTGCTTTGTGAAGCCATGGCCTTTCGCGGTGCAAATGTCACTGGCATTGATATGGGTGAAGCACCTTTGTCGGTTGCAAAAATTCACCGCCTAGAAAGTGAATTGGATATTACATATCAACAATCGACCGCAGAGGCCTTGGCGGAGTCACATGCGGGACAATTTGACGTGGTGACCTGTCTGGAAATGCTTGAACACGTCCCAGATCCGGCCTCTGTAATTCAAGCCTGTGCCGACCTCGCCAAACCGGGTGCCGATCTTTATTTCTCAACGATAAACCGCAATCCAAAGGCTTTTATGTTTGCCATCGTTGGCGCCGAATATCTGCTCAATATGCTACCCAAAGGTACGCACGAATATGCGAAATTCATTAAACCGTCAGAGCTCGCTCGCTGGGTACGCGCCGCAGGACTCAACATCACCCATATGACGGGCATGACATACAATCCAATTACGCGTCACTATGCATTAGAGGAACGCGACGTATCGGTTAACTACATGATACGAGCCTGCAAACCATGAGTCACAAGCAAGCGCCTAACAAGATCGAAGCGGTCGTCTTCGATCTTGACGGTACACTAATAGACACTGCTCCCGAGTTCATTACGATCGTTCAGCGCCTGCGCGCGAGCCATGGACTAGCGGCGTTAGACCCAGTGCAGGTACGAAAAATGGTGACTAACGGCTCGGGCGCCCTGATCACACTAGCGCTAGGGATGACAGAGGAACACCCCGAATACCTTACTCAGCGTGATATCTTTTTAACCCTGTACGGAGAAATACTCGGCGCTGAATCAAAACCGTATCCGGGGCTAGCAGGGCTCGTCAAAAAGCTAGCAGAGAAAAATATACCTTGGGGTGTAGCGACTAACAAACCGCGCGTATACGCAGCTCGGCTCATGGATACGATGGCATTTGAACCTGCCGCGGGCAGTCTCGTAACACCCGATGATGTGACCCACAGCAAGCCCCATCCCGAATCGATTGTCCTCAGCTGCAAAAATCTCGGCGTCCGCCCGTGCAATACACTCTATATTGGCGATCACAAGCGTGATATTGATGCGGGACGGCACGCGGGCTGTTTCACTATTGCCGCGACTTACGGCTACCTCGAGGATGGGGACGACCCTAAGCTATGGGACGCCAACGCTTATGTAGGTAGCAGTGAAGCCCTCGCTGCAATGATCTTGGAGATGCTTAAATGACTGAGGAAGCAAACCCTATTCCCAAAACCTTGCCCGCGGGCTACCGCCCCCAAGAGCAAGAACTGTCGGGAAAAACAATTCTGGTCACCGGTGCGGGTGCAGGCATTGGCCGCGCTGCAGCGCGCGCTTACGCCGCACGCGGCGCTGAAGTTCTCTTGCTCGGCAGAACAGAGCGTGATCTTGACTCACTCTATGACGAAATCGTTGCTGCAGGCGGTGCAGAGCCAGGTATCATCCCTTTAGACTTAGGCAAGACCAACCACGATATATTTTGTGCGCTCGCAGACGAGCTTGGCGGCAGTTTCGAGAAACTCGACGGACTTTTACACAATGCCAGCGTGCTAGGCGACCGCAAACCTATCGCACAAACCAATGCTTCCGCATGGCACGAAGTGATGCAAATCAATGTCAACGGTATGTTTATGCTGACGCAGACACTACTACCCTTGCTCAACACGGCTGAACAGGCCTCGATCGTCATGACCAGCTCTAGCGTTGGTCGCAAAGGTCGCGCTTTTTGGGGTGCATATTCGGTGTCTAAGTTTGCCACCGAAGGATTTATGCAAGTACTTGCAGACGAACTTGAAAATACTACGACCATTCGCGTCAACAGTTTAAACCCCGGCGCCATGAATACCAGCATGCGCAGAATGGCCTATCCTGCCGAAGCGCCGACAACTAATCCGACACCCGACACGCTCATGGATCTCTGGATATACCTGATGAGTGACGCAAGCGTCGGCGTTAATGGTCAAGTCTTCAACGCTCAATAACCGCTACGGTTACGCGCTGCCGGCAAACCGCGTCAGTCGGTAGGGATAACAGAAACAGGCAGCCGCATTGACTTAACTGCAAGCGCACTTATCGCCCACCGCATGGTGGGCTTTTGAGATGATGAGACTGGAAAATTAGAATTTAAACGGCGTTACCTTGATCTTCGACCCGAAGTATCTTTGGCACGAATCGCCTCGCCACGCTGCCTGCGCACCACACGACGGCCGGCCTTCTTGGCCAAGCGCTCCTGCTTATCGCGTTCCTTATCGGTCAATGAAGAAGCTATTTTGGGGGTTAACTTGGCCATGTCGTAGGCCACCTCAACATCTTTGCCAGTTAGTTCCATCCACTGCCCTTTTTTGAGCTTAGAGGGAATAAAAACACTACCAAAACGAACACGCTTGAGGCGAGACACAGTCAAGCCTTGGGATTCCCAGAGACGGCGCACCTCTCGATTACGACCCTCCATCAGCACCACATAGAACCAACGGTTAATGCCTTCACCGCCGCCTTCCTTAATATCGGTAAAACGAGCTACACCATCATCGAGTTCAACACCCCGTTTTAACTGCGCTAGATGTTCATCGGTCACATCACCCATAACACGCACCAAATACTCACGATCAATCATACTTGAGGGATGCATGAGTGCATTAGCCAACTCGCCGTCCGTGGTAAACAGCAACAGCCCAGAAGTCGTAAAATCAAGTCGGCCAACGACAATCCAGCGGCCATTTTTTAAGGGCGGTAAGCCGTCAAATACGGTGCGGCGACCTTCGGGGTCTTTACGTGAACAAACCTCACCCACAGGCTTATGGTAGAGCAAACAACGCACAGGCTCCCCTAAAGCGAGGTCCACAGGCTTACCGTCGAGCTTTACCTTCTCGCCACCGAGAACCCTGTCTCCCAACGTCGCCTTTTGGGCATCAACTTCCACGCGACCCGCCTCAATCCAGCGCTCCATCTCACGCCGTGAGCCAAAACCTGCTCGCGCTAGGGCTTTATGCAGTTTTTCACCTTTTACAACGACATTTTCGTCATCGATGCTTTCCGGCTCGACGATGACAGTCTTGGCGACATATTGCTTAGCGACTTTCTTCTTCTGATCCTTCACTCACAATTTCCTCTGCGGGCGCCTCTTCGGCGTGCGCTTGTTCAAGGGTAGCCGTCTCATCTCCGAGATCATGGGAGACCTCATTGATGTCCGTATCACTTTTTGATTCTTCGTTTGGGTTCGCAACTGCTTCATCAGTTAAACGATCACTATCGTCAGTCGTCTCAGCGCTATTAACTGAGGCTTCATCGCCATTGTGGCCGGCGGTTTCGTCGGATGAGCTATGCGTATCGTCAACCGCAACTGCCGTCAATGTCTCGGCGCCGTCATGCATCGGCACATCGAGTGGCAAATTACCCGACAGGTTATCCAGGTCTTTAATTTCGGCGAGTGGTGGCAGACCCTCGAGTGACTTCAAATTAAAGTAATCTAAAAATTGACGTGTCGTTGCATACATCGCCGGACGACCGGGAACATCGCGATGTCCAACCACGCGGACCCACTCTCGCTCTAACAGCATTTTGACGATATTAGAGCTAACCGCAACACCACGCACCTCTTCAATCTCACCGCGCGTGATCGGTTGCCGGTAGGCTATCAAGGACAGCGTCTCAAGTAGCGCCCGTGAATATTTCTGAGGGCGTTCTTGCCACAAACGACCAACCCAGGGCGCCAAGTGTTGACGCACTTGGAAACGGTAGCCACTCGCCACTTGAATCAGCTCAAAACCGCGACCTTCGCAGCGGGCTGTCACCTCCGCAAGCGCCTCTCGAATATCCTCATTAGAAGGACGCTCGGTGTCATCGAATAGCTGCGCCAAACGCAGTAACGACACCGGCTCACCGGCCGCCATTAACGCCCCTTCAAGAATTGGTACTAAACCAGACTCTGACATCACTCAGTTCTCGCCTTAACATGAATTGGACCGAAACCCTCGGTCTGCACGATTTCTACCAGCGACTCTTTTATAAGTTCCATAATCGCTAAGAACGTAACTACAACGCCCAATCGGCCTTCCTCGGCCTTAAACAGCGATACAAAGGGCACAAAATTTGTAGAGCGTAAGGTTTCGAGTACATCGGCCATTCGCTCACGAGTAGATAGAGACTCACGCTGGATAAAGTGGCTCTCAAACATATCGGCCCGTTTAAGCACTTCACTGAGCGCCAGCAAGAGCTCCTTCATATCTAAGTCGGGCATAGGTCGATCGCGCTTTAAATCTGGTGGTTCTGCCTGTGCAACCCAAGTATCGCGCTCAAGCCTCGGCAGCTCTTCAATATCTTCAGCCGCCTTTTTGAATCGCTCGTATTCCTGTAATCGACGCACTAAATTAGCGCGAGGGTCGTCCTCTTCTTCCTCACCCTCGTCGGCGCGGGGTAGCAACATACGTGACTTGATTTCAGCCAGCATTGCCGCCATCAACAAATACTCTGCCGCCAGCTCAAACTGCACTGCATCCATCAATTCAACGTAGCGCATATATTGCTCAGTAATCTCAGATACATCGATATCGAGAATATCGAGATTCTGTCGACGGATGAGATATAAAAGCAGGTCTAATGGCCCCTCAAACGCTTCCAGAAAAACCTCGAGCGCTTGTGGCGGGATGTACAAGTCCTTGGGCAGCTCGGTAACCGCCTTGCCCATCACAACGGCAAATGGCATTTCGCCTTGCTGTGGATAATTGATACGCGCATCCACACCTGCGGAGGGACGCAGAGTGGCCTGAGGACTGGCTTCGATCACCGCTGGATCGGCGGTCATACCGGCATTATCTGATGTATTATCGTTCACGTGGAGAGTATACCTCAGCTGAGGTCAAAATCTGCCACATCGCCCAGACCAACGCGCAAAATTTGCCAAGGTATTTGATGCATGTCAATCACACTGGTCGGCTCAAGGCCGCAGTAACCACCATCAATCACCAAATCCACTTCGTGCTCCAATAGCGCCCGAATATCATAGGGATCACTCAATGGATACTCATCGCCGGGCATAATCAGCGTGACGCTCATCATTGCCTCACCCAGTTCAGCTAAAAGCGCCTGCGCAATATTGTTCTGTGGTACCCGCACCCCAATAGTTTTGCGCTTGGGATGAGCCAGACGTTTCGGCACCTCGCTAGTGGCCTCTAAAATAAAAGTATAGGGCCCTGGTGTGGCATGACGAATTGCTCGATACGCGGTATTGTCAACGCGCGCATAAGTGCCTAAGTCAGACAAATCTCGGCAGATCAATGTGAAATTGTGATCATCATCTAACTTGCGTATCCGACGGATTGTCTCGAGGGCTGTTTTAGTGCCCATTTGACAGCCGAGTGCATAGGCGGAGTCGGTCGGATAAACTACTACACCGCCCCTTTGAATGGTGTCTACCGCCTGTCGAATCAAACGGGCTTGCGGATTATCCGGATGAATTGTAAAAAACTGACTCAAGTTAGTGCCTCCCACACACCAGGGAGCACCCCAGCTCGCAAGGTGTCTACTCCCAATCTCGGCGCATGCTCGAAGTCTCTGTGAAAATCACTACCCATTGACACCATAACCCCAAAGTCTGTAGCAATTTGATGAAGTCTCTTTGTCTCGACCACACTTTGCTTGCCGTTAACGACCTCAATGGTGGTTCCGCCAGAATCGACAAACGCCTGGCACAGCGCACGTAATTTCATACCCGTCAGCTTGTACTTCAACGGATGCGCAAGGATCGCGCGACCGCCTGCTGCAATGATGGCTTGCACCGCTTCTTCTAGCGTTGGCCAGAAAGCCTGCACATCACCGATTTTACCCTGCCCAAGATACTTATCAAACGCGCCTTTTATGTCGCCTATATAGCCAGCAGACACCATCCAGCGCGCAAAATGCGGCCGACCAATCTGGCCGCCGCCTGCGACCTCTAACGCGCCCGCCAATGCGCCGGGTATATTGCGAGAGGCCAATCGCTGCGCAATTTTTTCCGCCCGCGCCTGTCGCGCTTCATCTAGCCTCGCCAACATGGCCACAATTGGCTCGGCATCGGGGTCAAACCCGAGACCAACCACATGAATGGTCACTTTGCTCCAGACACAAGAGAGTTCGACCCCGGGAATTAAATTCACGCCATCGGGCACCGTGTCGACCACCGACCGCCAGCCGCGAATAGTGTCATGATCAGTGATTGCAAAATGACTGATTTGCGCCTCTTGAGCACGGCTGAGTAGCTCAAGCGGCGACAGTGCACCATCGGATGCGGTGGTATGTGTGTGGAAGTCGATCAACACAGTCTCTACACTCCAACTTATGATGCGTTTACGGGTTAAACTGCAGAGTAGCACTTCGAAGCGATATGAGCGGACACTGTGAAGCAACTTTTAGAATTTGTACCAATTGCCCTATTTTTTATAGTTTATCAAATGGATGGCAATATCATTACCTATGGAGAGTGGTCCTATACCTTCGACGGTATTTTTACGGCCACTGGCGTAATGATGGTTGCCACCGTGGTGCAAGTGGCCTTATTTTGGGTGCTCACTCGGCAGTTAGATAAACGACTATTTTGGACCGCCGTTGCTGTGATGGTATTCGGTGGTGCAACATTGCTGCTACAGAATCAGCTATTCATTCAATGGAAGCCTTCGGTCTTTAACTGGGCCATGGCGCTGGTGTTTGCAGGCTCGAATTTTATTGGAAAGCGCAATATGCTCGAGCGCCTGATGGGCTCGCAAATAAATCTGCCCAGGCGGATTTGGGTGCGCACCAACTGGCTTTGGGTTGTACATTTTACCGTCGCCGGCTGTTTAAATCTGCTGGTGGCATACAATTACGATGAGGCGACGTGGGTTTCCTATAAACTGTACTCTAGTATTGGCTTAACCCTTGTACTGATGGTGCTTACTGCCGTGTTTATTGGCCCCCACTTAAAGCAACAAGCCGTTGACACAGATACTGAACAGTAATGCTACTAAACGACTATTAATGGTTAATAGAACTATGACTGCGACTAACAAAATAACGTTTAACAACCTGTATCGACCCAATATAAAGGTCGATGTTCGTAGCTTGCGTCTGGTATTTGCGGGCATCTTAATGAGCGTGCTGCTGGTAATGACACAAAATCTATCCGCGCAAGAGCCCGGCTATGTCAGCGACAGCCTGTTAGTCCCCGTGCGCAGCGGCGCAGGCAATCAGTACCGTATCGTCCATAGAGGTATTCGCTCGGGCACTCCACTGGCTGTATACGATCGTAGTGAAGATGGCGAATGGGCAGAAATCGAAACGCGCGGCGGTACCCGCGGATGGATTCCTAACCAATACTTACTCACGCAACCGCCTGCGGCACTATTATTAGCGGACCGCGAAAAGCAACTAACGCAATTAGCCAATGAACGTGACAAGTTAGCCAACGCATTGGCCAATACTGAATCTGCTGCCTCAAACGCCGGCGGAGAGATTACGCAACTGCAGGCGGAGCTAAAGACCACCAAAAATGCGCTCGCGGAATTAACGCGCGTATCGGGTGCCGCCGTTGAGCTCGACATACAAAATCGAAAAATGACTACGGACCTTCAAGGTCAGCGTTCACAGGCCGAATTACTAAGGTTAGAAAACATACGTTTACAAGAACGTATCGACAGCGCCCAACTACTTGATGGCGCCTTCGCAGTACTGCTCGGTGTCGTTATCGCCATAGTTTCGCCACGGCTCTGGCCTCGCCGCAGGCGCAATGATGGGTGGACCTAAAAAAGGACTACACGCCAGCGACTTACTAAAAACTCTGCCAAACAGACAACAGAGAGGAATTCATGATTATTACACCACGCCGACATTTCACCCCGCTACTTGGGCTGATATTCACTTTTGCGCTCGCCACTCACGCCGATGACTCTACTGAAATGCTCACAGAGGAGCCCATTGTAGCCACAGCCACCTTGGTACGATTAGAGACCAACTCGGGGGATATCACCCTTAAACTGTTGACCGACAAGTCCCCAGTCACCGTCGCAAATTTTTTAAAATATGTTGATAGCGGCCATTACGATGGCACTGTCTTTCATCGTGTCATCGGCAATTTCATGGTTCAGGGGGGCGGCTTTGATGAGACAATGACAGAGAAGCGCTCTGGAGAGCCTATCGTCAATGAAAGCGCCAACCGACTGCACAATATTCGCGGCACCGTCGCTATGGCGCGCACCGACGATCCAGACTCAGCCACCGCTCAGTTTTTCATCAATCAACGAAGTAACTTGCAGCTCGATTGGGTACCTGGAAAACCCGGTTATACGGTGTTTGCAGAGGTCGTTGATGGTATGTCGGTAGTGGACTTCATCGCCACCGCAAAGACCGGATCTGTCGTCGTCACGACCAATGATGGCCGTCGTGCGCCATTTAGTGACGTACCGTTGGAAACTGCCGTTTTACGTAAAGCTTCTCGAGTAACTAAGCCTTGACCGCACTGAGCATCAACCTCAATAAAATCGCGCTAATACGCAATTCGCGCGACACCACCAATCCAGATGTTGTACAACACGGTCGCTGGGCCATAGAGGCCGGCGCCGATGGTATTACGGTTCATCCAAGGCCCGATCAGCGCCATATCCGCGTCGATGATTGCTTTGCATTAAATATGTCGCTAGAGACGGAGCTCAACATCGAGGGCAATCCATTTGCACCGGCACGAGCGAGTGATCGAGCCGGGGTGAGCGACTACCCTGGCTTTGTGGCGCTGGTGGAGGCCCTCCGTCCCGCTCAAGTAACGCTCGTTCCTGATGGTGACGCGCAGCTTACGTCAGACCATGGATTTGATCTCGACCGAGATGGTGACCGCTTGGTTCCCATTATTCAGTCGCTAAAGCAGCTGGGATGCCGCGTTAGTCTATTTATGGATCCAGACCCCAAAGCCATGGCGCAGGCCGCTGAAGTCGGTGCTGAGCGCATTGAGCTATACACGGAGGCTTATGCTCGCGCCCACGAACGCGGCGATTTCGTCGAGGTCCTCGCCCGCTATGCCGAAGCCGCAGCCGCGGCGCAAGATGCGGGTCTGGGTGTCAATGCTGGGCACGACCTCAATCTTGCTAACTTGCCTGCCTTTACCATTCCGGGGCTACTTGAAGTCTCGATCGGCCATGCGTTTACCGTCGACGCGCTGCGATATGGCCTGGTAAATACCGTACAACGATACCAGCACGCTCTCGGCAAGCGGTGACAAGCGTCTCGAGCGACATTGAAGTATTCGACTCTCTGCCACCCTACGTAGTGCCGCACAGTCAATTGCCCAGTCGATTAATCTACCTCGACGACGATTTGATTATTGTCGACAAACCAACTTTGTTACTCAGCGTACCCGGACGACATCCGATCAACTATGACAGCCTGATTTTACGGCTGCGAACACGCTTCCCCGGCGTCGATGCAGTGCACCGTCTAGATCTTGATACATCAGGCTTGATTGTGGTGCCCAGAAACCGCCAGTCTCTGGCCGCGGTCGCACGATTATTTCAAGCGCGCGCCGTTGAAAAGGAGTATCGCGCTGTTGTTTGGGGAAAAGTTGAGCCCAACAGTGGCGAAATAGACCTGCCTATTGCCCGGGACTGGGAAAACAGACCACGGCAAAAAATCTGCGCAAGCACCGGCAAGGCTTCACTGACCCGGTTTGAAGTGCTTGCCAGGGGTGAAAATCGCACATTGTTGCGACTGATACCGATCACCGGTCGATCACATCAACTACGTATTCACCTACGCGAGCTGGGTCATCCGATACTCGGCTGTGACATGTATGCGCATCCCGCCGCGTTGGCGGCTGCACCTCGATTATTATTACATGCCACACGGATTGCTTTTGAACACCCCCATGGCGGATCTAAAATCCGGGCTTATTCAGCACCACCTTTTGATCTGCACGGCGAGATCTCTTTAACCAATCACCAGTAGTCCAGTTTGGCGACAGACTACGTATTGTAGTTACCAGCCAAACATTAATGAGAGCACCCGCGTGGTCAGTACTTCGGAGCGAGATGGCAGCACTATTGTCATCGCCAAACCTAATCAGTCCGCAACCTGGCGTAGCAATCAGCTCGCGTTACTAGCGATATCAGTGCCCTCACTCGGCGCTGCCATCGGCTTTGCATTACTCGGTGCTTGGCCAATCCTGCCATTTGCAGGTTTCGAACTACTCGCCCTTGGCAGTGCACTCTATTACGTCAACTGGAAACTGCAGTATCGACATGTAATCACCTTAAATGCCGACCAAATTCTAATCGATAAGGGCTTTTACGCGCCGAAACGCAGATGGCAGCTTGATCTATCAGGCGCATTGCTTTCAGTCACGCCTGCCACACATCCCTGGGACGGACCTAAACTAGCCGTTTATAACAGCCAAGAAACTGTCTCAGTTGGCGAGTTCCTCAACCGTACTGACGCATTAGCCCTAGAGAAAATTCTTAGTAAAACACTGCGGGTCGGTACCCAAGGGCGCGAGGGAAACATCAAGCTATAAGCTCGTAAGCACAGCTCCCACGGCAAGCAATGCTTATTATTACGCCCACAACTCGTTATTTCGTTAACATTTGCACCAGCCGACCACCAATAAGAATACAGGCAGGTTTTTTGTCGGCTAGATAGTTATAAATACATAGAACTAAATAAGATTGGCCAGTGCTAATGTTAAATAGAATGAATATTCACCCAACGTGGAATATCTGCCTGAGTGAGAATTTAACGCCGCAATTATTACCTTTTAGTATTAGCTATTAGTATTAGCTATTAGAAAATCACAACATCGAATGTGCTAATTTCGATAAAAATGCATGCCTTCAACTCTGTGATTTAATTTAACCTTCAATTAAATTTAAAAGCATTGCAGATGCTATTAATCATACATCTTATATCGGCAGGAAGCCTTGCTCGATTCAGTTATGAGCATTGTCAAACGCGCCGAACAGGTCTCTGACGGCGGGTTCAGGATGCCGAGAAAAACTCAATATATTCTTGGGCTAATGGCGTAAAGGCGCCTGACTTTGATCAGGCTGCGCTTGCATAATTGGAGCGAGAGCAAGTCCAGTCCTGACGTTAGCAGTGCGCAATTTCCGGCATGAATCATTTGTCCATGATCTATGCACATTCCTGTATGATTCGAACGCTTCAATGATCGCCTTTTTAAGTTCACTCAGTCTGTGAAAAATGCGCGTTAAACTACCACTGATGACTTTTTAACCTAAGGGTTCGAAGCCAGTTTAATAACCCGAGCGAAATATGACCGTAGAACATTTTGGCCCTGGCACAAAAAGCTCAGCTGTAAGCCAGACAACCACACTAGACAGTCCATCTAAGATGATTGCGGCGCAGCATCAAGATAATGCTGCATTAAATAATGCCGAGCAGAAATCAGGTAGCGCTGCAAAAGTGGGATTTATTTCCCTTGGCTGTCCGAAGGCGCTGGTTGATTCTGAGCGCATCCTCACTCAGCTGCGCCTAGACGGCTATGAGGTTTCCCCATCTTACGAAGATGCCGGGGTAGTGATCGTCAATACCTGCGGTTTTATCGATAGCGCCAAGGAGGAGTCGCTCGAAGCCATTGGCGAAGCGATTCGAGAAAACGGGCGGGTATTAGTTACCGGCTGTATGGGCAAAGGCGACGATGCACAGGCCATTATGGCGCGTCACCCCAAGGTATTAGGCATTAGCGGCCCCGCGGCTTATGAAGAGGTCTTGACCACGGTCCGAGAAGTACTGCCTACCGCGCACCAACATGACCCGAAAATAGATTTGGTGCCCGCCCAAGGGATTAAACTCACTCCACGGCACTATGCGTATCTCAAAATTTCGGAGGGCTGCAACCATCGCTGCAAATTTTGCATTATTCCCAGCATGCGTGGCGACCTAGTGAGCAGACCGATTGGCGATATCATGCAAGAGGCCGAGGGTTTGGTGCGTGCAGGTGTCCGTGAGCTGCTCGTCATTTCACAAGATACCAGCGCCTATGGCATCGATCTAAAATACAAAACCGATTTCTGGCAGGGACGCCCCTTAAAGTCAAACCTGCAGACACTGGCCGAAACGCTGGGTGAGTTTGGCATTTGGGTCCGCATGCACTACGTCTACCCTTACCCACATGTAGACAAGCTAATTCCTTTGATGGCCGAAAATCGTA
Source organism: uncultured Luminiphilus sp. (assembly GCA_963926325.1). Lineage (GTDB taxonomy): Bacteria > Pseudomonadota > Gammaproteobacteria > Pseudomonadales > Halieaceae > Luminiphilus. The sequence goes on from CAWUXF010000050.1 coordinate 59,648, forward strand.
TATTGCCCTATCTCGACATTCCCTTGCAGCACGGCGCGCCCTCAGTCTTGCAGCGCATGAAACGACCTGCCGCAGCGGACAAAACCTTGGAACGAATTAAGCGCTGGCGAGAAATCTGTCCAGACATCACGCTGCGCAGTACTTTTATTGTCGGTTATCCAGGGGAGACAGAGGATGAATTTGCGCAGTTATTGTCCTTTATAGAAGAAGCAGAGCTGGACCGTGTGGGTTGCTTTAAATATTCACCGGTAAAAGGTGCCGCCGCCAACGACTTGCCCAACCACATTCCAGAAGCGGTCAAGGAAGAGCGTTGGCAGATCTTCATGGCGCTGCAGCAGCAAATTAGTGCCGACAAGCTGCAGCGAAAAATTGGCCGCGAAGTGGAAGTTATTATTGATAGCGTATCCGCCGATGGCGCGCTCGGCCGTTCAACTGCAGATGCGCCAGAGATCGACGGCATAGTGCATTTACCGGGTGCCACTGACCTAAAGCCAGGAGACCTTGTGCAAGGCACAGTGACCGCTGCAGATGAATATGACTTATGGGTGGGTTAAGCCATGAATATCATCTTATTGGAGCCCGCCGATTGGCTCGTCAATGACCGCGTAGCACTGACCGGACGACGCTTTCAACATCTTAACAATGTGCTTGCGATCAAGTGCGGTGACACTGTTCGAGTGGGTTTGATCAACGGTAAACTCGGCAATGGTGTCATCGAGTGCATTGATAATAACACTGTGACCCTCTCGGTAACCCTGTCGAAGAATCCAGTACCGCGACATCCGTACCACATAATATTGGCGTTACCGCGACCAAAGATGCTACGTCGTGTATTGCGCACAGCCGCTGAATTTGGTGTCGATACGTTACACTTAATTCACAGTTATCGTGTTGAAAAAAGTTACTGGCAAAGTCCGCTGCTTAACCAAGACAATATTGAAAACAGCCTTCGCGCCGGACTAGAACGCAGTGGCGACACACAGCTACCCATCGTTCAGTTGCATCGACGTTTTAGGCCCTTTGTCGAAGATGTTTTGCCGAACTTACTGGCCGACAGAAAGGGCTTTATCGCGCATCCCGGTGAATATCCAAAACTGGTCACGGGTAGTGGCGCAGCAAGTACTGTCATGATCGGACCAGAAGGTGGTTTCATACCTTTTGAACTGGCATTGGCTATGGATAACGGGCTTCAGCCCTGCACTCTGGGCAGACGAATTCTCAGTGTTGATACCGCAATAACGACTGTACTCGCACAAGAACTACACTGAGTCGGGATGTGCGTGCATTGCTCATGCATTGACACCCGTGCCAATCGCACAGCTCACGCCGGTACCACCAATACCGCAATATCCGGCAGGATTTTTATCGAGATACTGCTGGTGATAATCCTCAGCATAGAAAAACTCACCCGCCAGCTCAATTTCTGTCGTGATTTCGCCAAAACCATGGGTACTCAATTGCGCTTGATAAGCAGGTAAGCTCGCACTCGCGGCCTCCATCTGCGCATCGTCCAGGCAGTAAATGGCGGACCGATACTGAGTTCCCATATCATTACCTTGGCGCATCCCTTGAGTCGGATTATGATTTTCCCAAAAGGCTGTCAACAGCTCCGAATAACTTATAAGGGCAGGATCGAAGACCACCAATACCACTTCATTATGACCAGTCTGACCACTACACACTTCTTGATAGGTTGGGTTTGCCGTATGGCCAGCCGCGTAGCCTACCGCAGTGCTATATACCCCCGGCAGCTGCCAAAATATGCGCTCCACACCCCAAAAACACCCCATGCCAAAGAGCGCCTGCTGCATCTCGGCAGCAAACGGTGGCCGGATCGGGGTCGCCAGCACTGTGTGCCGATTAGTGACCATCATTGGCTCATCACGACCAGGCAAAGCCGTTGCCGCCGAAGGTAGTGCGTGCTTTTTGCGAATATCAAAAAGTGACATCAGGAACTTTCCTCGTATATATCGTGTCTTAAACAACCACATCAGGGCATAAAACCATTATAACAGCTAGCCTGTTTACGCCCTAAGTAACAAATAAGATCTCTGCAGGAGGTCAAAAGGTATAAGCAACACGTTAGCGAATCAACACAGTTATGGTAGTTCGCGGTGCATCAATATAGTGAAAGCAAGACCGGTTAAGGAGAACAATGAACGCAGGTAAGCAATATACTAGAGGCGACGCGACGCCACTAAACTTCAGCGCTAGCGACTTTAGTAGCCGCAAACTGCTAGATATCGCCGCCTCCGCTGAGGTTGATGAAGTAATGCATTGTTATCGTGTGGCGGCAGTCCAGGAACTGGCGCAACGCAGACATTACTTGACCGAACTGGCAGATCGCGGTCTGATCAGCAAACATACGCACCATTAAAGTGAGCGCTTATCTCAGACCAACTGCCACAAAAAACAAATCGCAACGAGATCTCTGCTTTTCTGAGCAAGAGCAAGGCCATCCGGACGGTGGTTCAGCGTCAGCCTCGTTTATTATTCTCCTTGGATGCTACGGCCAGTCGAGCACCGACTTGGAGCTATGCCAGTAAGTTACAGCGAGATATGTTTGTCGCTGCACATGGCAGCAATCTGGCGGTACAGCTGTGCTATTACCGAGGTGCCAGCGAGTTCAACACTAGCCCCTGGCTAACGCGCACCGAGGACTTACTGCAGCATATGGCCGCTGTTCAATGCGCGCCTGGAGCCACTCAAATCGCAAGATTACTGCGTCATTATTTAACGGCGGGGTCGACTGCCACGCCGGTGCGTGCGCTCATTTTCATTGGTGATGCTGTAGAAGAAGACCCTAACCAATTACTCGACCTGGCAGCGAGTTGTCGAATCAAGGGCCAGCCACTGTTTGTATTTCAAGAGGGTTTTGACAACGCCGTTGGTGCGGTTTTTCAGCAGCTCGCTGCGCTAAGTGGCGGTGCCTATGCGCGCTTTGACAGCAGCAGTGCTGACCTGCTGCGCGAACTATTAGCGGCCGTCGCTCGCTTCGCCAGCGGCGGCCGTAAAGCACTTACCCAGTCGGGGCGCCACAGTGATAAACTACTGCTCTCGCAACTACCGCAGTCTGATTCGTGCCAAAACTAATTCTTCTACTTGCCATTGGATTTGCGCTCTTCATTTTAGTAAGACGCGTTCAATCACTCCCCCCACACAAACAGCGTGCGGCCTACCTGCAGCTAATGTTTGGCGGCATCGCTATTGGTGCTGTTGTACTTCTACTAATGGGCAAAATGCATTGGGTAGGCGCTGCCATTACCGGTCTTCTTGTCGGTCTTCGCACATTACTTCCCATCCTAATTCGCAGCTTCCCGCTTTTGCAGAAGTGGCTAACGCATCGCCAGCAGCAAAATCAGGCGCAACAATCAGAGGTGCGCAGTACTATTTTGCGCATGACGCTGGATCACAGTAATGGTGAACTGGCCGGAGAAGTGATTAGCGGCCCCTTTAAAGATTGGTATTTAAATGAAATGTCTCGAGCACAGCTCGATGATTTAATGGCTTATTGCAATGCTCAGGACGAAGACTCAGTGCAATTGTTAAATAGCTATTTGGCTCAGCGCTTTCCATCCGATGACAACGAAGAGGCGACGAGCAATGCTCAAAACAGCCATCCAGATACGAGCAATTTAACGCGCAGCGAAGCGTTGGCCATACTGGGTTTAGCGGAAGATACGTCAGATGAAGAGATTATTGCGGCACATCGTAGCCTCATTCAAAAACTGCATCCTGATCGCGGGGGTAATGACTATCTTGCCGCTAAGATAAACCAAGCTAAAGACTTCCTCATTAAGCGCTGAAAAACCAAGCGACAACTGACATTAGAGATATCATGAGCCTAACTCACCTTATTCGAAATCAGGATGGACACTACTGGGGGCGCGGCAAGCGCTGGGTTGATGGTCGAGATAGCGCTCGGGTTACCGCCTTTGACTTCCGTGATGAAGCGGCGAATACACTGTTTGAATTAAGTTCGAAAGACATCGATATGCGCGGCGAACTTTTACCGGTAAATCGTCTAGAAGGGAAGCTCCCCAAACTAGAAATCAGTAGCATTCCCCTCCCCGCCGATGAAAACACCTCGGAACTACCGCCTGAAATTGAGGTCACTGAAGCTAAGACAGTTACGAATGCGGAAGTAACCGAGGAGAGCTAAGCGTGCGCATTATTTTGTTTTTGGCAACTAACCTTGCGGTGTTGGTCTTGGTTAGTATTGTATTCAGTCTACTGGGCTTTCAAGGTATTTTGGCCGCCAATGGCGTCGATCTTAATTTATCGGCACTTTTAGTGTTTTGTGCACTTTTTGGCTTTGGTGGTTCACTGATTTCATTATTAATATCGAAGTGGATGGCGAAGCGCAGCACTGGCACCCAAATCATCTCCGAACCCCGCAACCCAGATGAACAGTGGCTGCTCAGCACCGTCCAAGCACTTGCCCAAAACGCTGGCATTGGCATGCCCGAGGTCGGTGTTTTCCCATCTGACTCTGCGAATGCATTCGCTACTGGCTGGAATCGCAATAGCGCATTGGTGGCCGTGAGTGCCGGACTTCTTCAGCGTTTTGAGCGTAACGAGGTTCGTGCTGTCCTCGCCCATGAGATCGGTCATGTGGCCAATGGCGACATGATTACATTGAGCTTGATCCAAGGAGTGATTAACACCTTTGTCATGTTCTTCGCACGAATCATTGGTCATACGGTTGACCGGGTGATCTTCAAAACACAGCGTGGCTATGGCATTGGCTACTATATTGTGACCATTGTTGCCGAAATCGCTTTAGGCTTCTTAGCCAGTATGATCGTTTTCAGATTTTCGCGTTTTCGCGAATACCGTGCAGATGCAGCGGGGGCAAGGCTCACGACCCCAGTTGATATGATCGCAGCACTGCAACGACTCAAACTAGAACAGGGCATGCCTGCAGACCTACCTGGAGAAATGACAGCGTTTGGCATTCGCCAAGGTAAAACAGCGCTATCCGCACTAATGAGTTCGCATCCGCCACTCGATGATCGCATTAAGGCGCTGCAATCATGAACGTTCTGCGGTATTTCGCCGCCTTGCCAGTCGTGCTCGTAATGACGCTAACCGGCTATGCCTGTGCCGATAACGACACCCCGGCCGCCACGGTTGAAACAGTAACCGATTATTTGAGTTTCGCCACCGATGACGAAGCCAACACGACCGAGGTCTTTAGTCGTGCCAGCCCATCGGTAGTATTCGTAACCTCGAGCAAGCTGCGGCGCAATCGCTTCTCGCTGAACATCTCTGAAATACCGCGTGGCGCAGGCTCTGGTTTCGTATGGGATGAAAGCGGATTGATAGTCACAAACTTTCATGTGGTTGCAGGCGCAGACCGCTTAACGGTTACCCTGCAGGACCAGAGTGAGCACACTGCAGAGGTAGTTGGCCTGGCGCCGGAGCGTGATTTAGCCGTCATTCGACTTGTCGATGCACCCGATAATCTCACTGCGCTACCGCTCGGCGACTCATCGGAGCTCTCTGTCGGTCGAAAGGTACTGGCGATTGGCAATCCCTTTGGACTCGACACCAGCTTAACGGTGGGTGTTGTCAGCGCCTTGGAGCGCGAAATCCAGTCACCGAGTAATCGTCGTATCCGCGGTGTCATCCAAACCGATGCAGCCATTAACCCAGGCAACTCGGGCGGGCCCTTACTAAACTCGCTAGGACAACTTGTTGGCGTCAACACCGCGATTTATTCGCCCAGCGGTGCCAGTGCAGGTATTGGCTTTGCCATTCCGGTAAATACCGTGAAAGAAGTCGTGCCACAGCTGATCGCCTATGGAAAAATCATGCGCCCAGTCCTCGGTGTAGAACTGGCGAGCGACGGCTGGATGCGCCGCTACGGGGTTCAAGGCGTAGCGATCGTTCGCACCTATCGCGGCTTCCCAGCAGAAACTGCCGGTATGATTGGCGCACAGCGCGGACGGCGTGGCGAAGTACTGCTGGGCGATATCATTACCCATGTTGGTGGTACAGCAGTGCGTAATAACGATGATTTTCTGAGTGCGATGGAGCGGCTGAAAGTCGGTGACAAGGTCACCATTCGGACACTGAGAGGCAAGCAGAAAATGAGTTTTAGCGTAGTACTATCGGAAAATAGTTAAGCTTATTGCCCCCACTTAAGACAGCGGGCTCTGCCTATAAAATCACACGAGTGGGCGCACAGCTGCTATCTGACGGCACCTAGTGCCGCCGTGACTGTTAGCCGCTTTTGTCTTGCGCAGCGACCTCTCCCCAGCTTTCAGGATCCAGCATCAGGTCTGGCATCTCAGACATTTGAAATGCGGGTTTCAGCCCTTGGCGACGTTGCGCCTCAAAATGTTGCAATAAGCGGACCCCCACCGGATACAAATGCCACAACGCTAAAAGATTCACTACAGCTAACAGGCCCATGGTGAGGTCTGAGAAAGCAAATACGGTCGCCAGGTCTTGCACAGAGGCCCAGCCGATAATGGCCATAATAAAAACCCGGAACGCCGTCAAAGAGCCCCTAGGAAGCTTATTGAAGTAAGCAATGCTGTTCTCACCTAGGTAACAGTTATAGGCGATAGAACTCACTGCAAACATAACCAAGGCAATACTCA
>CAWUXF010000051.1:0-33032 GCA_963926325.1 uncultured Luminiphilus sp.
GCCGCAGCGACGACAGGTGATCAGCCGAATTGGGAAGACTGTTAGCGTTACGGGTAAACCGTCTTCTTTGGTGGGACGCACCGACCGCTCCGTCATTTCCTTCAAGGCCTAGATTTATGCGGATTTCAGCATTAATTCTAAGCTGGCAATCTAAGCCAAATAAGTGCACCTAACGCTGTCAGCTAACCCAGCGGTTGCATTGAAACAGACGCCCAATCCTTTGGATTCGCCTGCCATTGGGGCGGGTCTTCGAGGAGGGTCTATGGAATTGCCGGGGCACGAACGGTGCCGCCTCCGCTTGCGAAATGTATTTTTCAGTTTGTATCTTGGCGTTTAGATAAGCTGGTCGTGCGACATTTTGACGCGCAAGGTCTAGCTTTTCACTTACTCTACGTCCATTCTTTAGGCACAAAAAATATATATTGACGGTAATACCAACGGCAAGCTCAATGAACTCTTTTGCATTTCTGATCGACGGTAACCAGGTGCTTACCGGCTGCGCGTAATATCGCTCAAATCAAGATCGGATTACGTATTAGATGGGGTTAGAATTTTTTATGTCGTAACCGCAAGATTTAAACTGAACGGTTTTTCAGTTCAAACGCTGTCTCAACACAAGGTATACATCTGTCGGTTGAACAGTACGCTGAGGTTTTCTATCCGCTAAGTGGCTGTTATTTTGGAACATCGTTAAGCCTCACAAAGGCTTGTGTCTCATCATTATCTGAAAGGAACGCATCATGAGCCGATCTATCCTCATAGCAGATGGTCCAGCACAACCGGACCTGAAAGCGCTTGATATTTTTTGGGCACAGGCCCTCAGCGCGCATCCTGAATTGGAGGGTGACTACCAAGTCCGCTCTCTGGGCATCGACGCTGAGACGACGGACCAAATTTTTGGCTACATCAAATCACGCGACAAAGTGGCCACTTTTAGCTTGCCCTGGGTGATCGATGCCAACGAATTTCCATATCCCGAAGTCGGGATGCCAGTAGTGCTCTGCGACTACGATGGCAACCCGCGCCTGATTGTTAGACTCAATAATATTCGGGAGACCACGTTTGGTGAAATAAGCTTTGCGGAGACCTCCCTTGACGGCCCACCGGTACAAGACCCAAACATCTGGATTCCCCTGCACAGAACTTACTGGAACGGACTGCTGGCGAGCTATGGCCGCGAATGCACTGATGATATGCCAGTCCTCATCGAGCCTTTTGAGTACGTCACTGAAATCATATAATGGATAATTCCATTCAGTCGCCAAACCCAACTGGGTTGACGTTCTCCTGCTTCCCGGAGAAATTATTTACGCGTCTCAAAAAATATTACCGGCGTTAGTATCAACCGCTTTGCTATAACGGCGACCTGTTATTCGTCGCCACAGAAAGCGTGACGTCTTAACGTCATCGCCCAACATGTTTGAAGAAACCTGTATTTTCTGCGCTGCCACTTAAGCGGATATGGCTTAGCTGTCAGTCAATAGTCTGTCGACGCCACGCTTATACCCGCCGCTTTAGCGCGCCCAGAGTAACGAGTGACTGCAGGGCAGCGCCCAAGTCGCTGGCATCCATAAGCTTGTTCATCACAACCGTTGACCCTGTACTTACGAGCTGGCTCTTAACATCTATATTAGTAGTGGAACTGACGATAATAGTCGGCATCTGGTTCTCTGTCTGACGAACGAATCCAAGCCATTCCGCGACGTCTTGATCGGGAAAATCATCGCCATAGATCCGCATGTCATAAGTGCTTTGAGACAGCATTTCGGTTGCAGCTGACAGACTATCAGCCTCGTCGACAAACAAGCCGCTCCAATTGAGTTCACGCACAATCATCAGCCGCAGCGCCTCGTTACGTGCGATCAAAAGTACCCGCATGCCATGCCAAGGGCTTAACAGTTCATCAGTATCTAGATTATTAGAACCACTTATATCAAAAGTTAGATCGAACATGATGCGAAACCCCGCACCACCCCTCGGACTCGGGTAATAGTTAATGACGCCCTCTAAGTCATCCAGCCAACTTATCGCCAACCCTAGGCCCTGACTAGTACTACTGCCCGTGCTCGCCAAGAGGTCTCGGCCGCTTTGCGCTGAAATAGTGCTACCGTTGTCTTCAATTTCGATCACACACGACATTAAGTCAGAGGAATCGGAGGCGTCAATGCGTGCATTCAGCCAGATTTTATCGCCATCTGAATGGTAGGCCGCATTGCGTAAAATATGGCTAATCACTGCTCGCAACCGAAAACGATCCACCGACAGCAGCCGGTTGTCCCGGTCTATAACATCCGCATATAGCTCAAAACCCAGATCTGCAATGACCGGTTTAAATTGTGTGCCAAGCTGCATAATGAAGTTATTCAGCCGCACATTATCTTTACGGAGCGGGCGGAGATCATGGGTATTTGCAGAGCTGCGCAAATTATCAATCACAAGAACCAACTGATCAGCAGCATCGCGCATATTAACGAGATCTCCAGCAGTAAAAGTCTCACGCTTAGTCAATACAGATAGGGCCATGGATGGAACACGCAGTTCATGCGAGATCACGTTCATTAACTGAGATTGCTGCGCCAACAAATCGTTGATGCGTACTAGGTCATTTCCGATAAAGCCCAACATCACTCCGACGAAGACCGCGCCCACTAATGTCCACAAATATGAAATCGACAGATACACCAATACTGTCGGAATATCTTGTTCGCCCATATAAAACGCCACAAAAAGGAAGATCGCATGGAGTAATGTCGTCATGGACAGTGCCACACGCATACCATATGTGACAATTAAAAATGGCGTAAAAGCCAATGTGCTAAATAGTGCCGCGAGTATTTCCTGGTTGCGCAAATAGGCTGCAACGGCAATGATTACTACAATAAAAGACAAGGCGGATAGGCGTTGCGCGCCACTTAACTGAACGCTGCGCGAAGACATCAAAGCCAATGTGAGTATCACAACGCACTGAAAAAGTACAAAGCCGTTATGACTCCCCCAATTGCGCGGCGCCGCAAATAGATAGGCTGCGAGAGTAATTATTGTCAATAGCCGACCAGATATAATGGCAGCTGACGCAAGGAATTGATCGGGTAGCGGCCGCACAGACCACAGAGCCGATAACGATGATTGCGTTACGGGCCCATCTACCGACTCTAAAGATTCAGGTATAGACAAAATCTATGCTCCCCAAGCGTTACGCCATTGTACGTCAAAGGTGGCATAATTATAAACATGATTACCTTCTTACACTTCTTAACTAACTGCCTAGTTGTCAGTGTTGCTATAGGCATCCACTACGAGACGCTGAGTCGGTTATATCGAGAGCTACCTAAGCTGCCGCTGTCACCACGCACCAGAATTATCACCGGCGTGGTTGGTGCGATACTGGCGCACTCACTAGAAGTACTCGTGTTTGCATTGGGCTACTACTTAACCGACTGGTCCGATCATGGCGCCCTGGCAGGTGCATTTAGTGGCAGCGCCGAAGACTACATATACTTTTCTTATTCGGTGTTTACTACGGTTGGCTTTGGCGATATTTATCCGATGGGGCAAACCCGGTGGCTCGCGGGTATCGAGTCGCTGACCGGATTGGTACTGATTACTTGGACGGCTTCGTTTTTATATCTTGAAATGGCAAGAACCTGGAAGGCGCGCTAATCAACGGTGATCTACCAATAGCCGGCTTAATTGTGCCGCACGGTGTACAAGTCGGTTACCCGTAGACCGCTGTTCAACTAGGCGCGCTCTTCAAGCGCTAATTCCATACGCATGACAAAGACAAGCACCTCGGCGACTGCCCGGTATAACGGTGCTGGAATCTCATCGCCAAGGGGTACCTGAGAGAGTAAAAAAGCGAGTTTGGGGTCGTCGACAACTGGCACGCCTGCCAATTCGGCAAGGGCGTTTATCTGTCGGGCAACCTCGCCCTCTCCCACCGCTACAACAGTGGGCGCGCTGTCACCGTCATAGCGCAGCGCAACCGACTGATCCACCTTTGAACTGTCATTCCATTGACTCATAAGCAAGCCGGCTCCCTTGTCATGCCTTTGCCTCAAAGCTAGGCGGCACAACAGGCTGGGTTGATTTGGTGCTGGCTGCCGCTGTAGTTTTTACGCCCAGCGTATCAATTACAAAGGCCTTTTCTTGCAGCTGTGTCGCCAGCTGAGGCATCACCGCATTGAGTAATTTTTCTGTTTGTACATCGCTACAACTAAAATGGACGCTCATTCGCTCAGCGCGCATGCCCAACGCAATGTCGATTTCTCCCAGCTGGGGTAGCTCAAGATTAACAACCACCCGCCAACCAGCAGCCCCGTCAGGCTCGGCGGCGCCCGGAGGTTCTTGTTCAATCTGTAAGCGAATATCGCGAAATTGGCCACGCCATTCTAGCGCCAAGGTGAGGAACCAGCGTTGACTACCGTCCTCTCTGGGCAGCGAAGCCAACTGCTGATGGTTGAGGCTATTGAGCATCGCCGCAGCGCGCTCCGCCAAACTTTCCAACTGTTTTATGGGCACATTATCGGCGTCAGCACTTTGTGCTGCAGCTAAGGCCAGTGCTTGCATTTGTATTATCGCAGCTTTGCCAGACTGCCGGGCATTTTGCGTTTGACCCGCCGCCAGTTGTGCCTCAACAAAAAGGCCAGAATGTTTAAATAATCGCTGAATGTCTGGCCCTTTAATTGCCTCACCTTTTAGGCTCCGCCCCAGTATATCGCGCACAATTGCCTGTAATTCAGGCGCCATCATTTTAAGCGGCATGGCCGCCAATTGATTTAACAGTGCCGCCGGTGTGGTGGTCTGCGCACTCAAGGCAGCAGCGGAAACTTGACGCACCGAAATATCGCCACTCGTCATCGCCTGTGCTTGCCCGGGTAACTGTCGTAAAAGAATTTCAGCGCCGAGCTGCTTCACCTCCAGCGCCATGCGCATACCCGGCTGCACCGGTAGGTCGGTCGTGGCAACAAACTGCTTGCCGGCAACAGATAACAGCACGCCGCCCTCGGGCCGCCTATCTACGACCAAAGCATTGAGCACCTGTCCAATACGCCAATTGGACAACATAATGCCAAAATTGCGCTGATCAACTCGCTGAGGAGTCAATGTCAGCTGAAGTTCTTCCACCGTGTAGTCAGCCCTTGCTATAGTTACCGTCTAGGGTACGATCATTTTTAAGTTATGTATCTAATGGTCACAGGCTTTTCACTGCGCCTCCAGAATGGATTCAACCCATGGATTTAGCAACTCTATTAGGCATGATTGGCGCATTAGCTGTCGTCACTGCGGCGATTCTAACTGGCGGCTCTGCGCCGCTATTTATCAATCCCCCTTCAATTTTAATCGTCATCGCCGGCACTTTCGGCGTCGTCATGATCAAGTTTTCTTTAAGACAGTTCTTAGGCGCCTTTCGAGTAGCAGGACGCGCCTTTGCCAATAAACCACATGACCCTGAAAAACTCATTCAAGAAATCGTTAATCTTGCCAATATTGGTCGCAAAGAAGGCCTATTGGCACTCGAAAAAACCGAAGTGTCAGAGCCGTTCTTAAAAGAAGGCATTCGGATGCTCATTGACGGTAACAGCCAAGAAGTCGTCAATACGGTGATGAACAAGGACATGCAGCAAACGCTAGACCGACACTCTTGGGGCGAAAAAGTATTTCGTGCGGCGGGCGATGTCGCGCCGGCGATGGGTATGATCGGCACGCTGATCGGCTTAGTGCAGATGCTATCGAATATGAGTGACCCCAAGGCCATTGGTCCGGCAATGGCGGTCGCACTACTGACCACACTCTACGGTGCAGTACTGGCCAATATGATCGCCTTACCCATCGCAGATAAACTCTACCTACGCAAAAGCAACGAAAAAATGATTCATGCCATGTGTATCGATGGCACATTGGCGATTCAGGCCGGACAAAACCCCCGTATTATTGAATCGATGCTCAAGGCCTATTTAGACCCTTCGATGCGCACAGCAAGCACCGGCAAAGGTAAAGGTAAATGAGCGACGAGGATGATGACGGGCCACAAGGCGCACCAGCATGGATGGCGACCTTTGCCGACCTTATGTCGCTGCTTATGTGCTTTTTTGTACTGATCCTCTCATTTTCAGAACTGGATGTAATTAAGTACAAACAAATTGCTGGATCAATGGCGGATGCCTTTGGCGTTCAACGGGATATCAACGTAACGGCCATTCCCAGAGGCACAAGTGTCATTGCAACTGAATTTCAGCCCGGCAAGCCCGAACCAACGCCCATTGAGACCATCCAACAGGTGACCTTGGAGCAAGAACTGCAATCACTGCGCATTGGTAATCCCGATGCTGAGCAAACAGATGCACGGGATGTAAAAGAGATCCTTCAAGATCAGATGCAGCAGCTGGTTCAAGAAACTGAAGACGATGCCGAGATGCTGCGTCGCTTGCTACGCGCTGAAATTGAGGCAGGGCAAATCGATGTAGAAAGCGAGAATCGCACCATCATCGTTAGAATTCGCGAAAAGGGGGCTTTTCCGTCGGGCTCTGCCTTGTTGAACCCTGACTTTTTGTCAGTGCTAGAGCGGATTGGTAGTGCCTTAGAGCAAATAAGAGGCCGTATTGCCGTTGAGGGCCATACCGATGATGTGCCGATTAGCAATGCGGCCTACCGGTCAAATTGGGATTTGTCAGCAGGGCGCGCAGTCGCAGTGACCGAGCAATTACTCGCTATTAGTCAGCTACCCCCTAAACGCGTTTCGATATCTGGCTTTGCGGACACGCATCCGCAGGCCGATAATACAACCACAGAAGGTCGAGCCCAAAATAGACGCGTCGAGATTATTGTCAAGCAACCCCTGGCACAGAGCCAAACCGATCTCATGCGCGAGCTGCAACAAGAAAATGCCGAAGGGGTAAAGGCGCTCGATATTTCTGAATTACTGCGAGGGGAAACCAATGAATAAAGAGCAACGCAGTTATTACCGAATCTCAGATAAAGTACTACTGAACTGGGAAATTTTAGGCCCTGGTCTGGCGCCCGAAAACGCTAATCAGCAACTGATACAAATCAATAACGATATCAGTCGATTGATTAGACTTGCGCTTAAGGAATCCGCAATAGTAGGTGAAGCACTCGGCTTATTGAACAATAAAATAGATTACATCGTTCGTGAACAAGCGGGCGTCAACAGCGCCTCACAATTGGTCAAGGTCAACCTCAGTGGCTCGGGCATTGGCTTCGGCTGGGACGGCCCAGCCCCCGTCGGCACCAGGATCTGTATCACGATGCTGCTGTACCCCGGCAACACAGAAGTTAGTATCAATACCGACATAATCGACTGCAAGCAGGATCCACAAAACTCCAATTTATTCTGGATTCGCGGCACTTTCGATCAAGAGCAAGAATTAGCTATTGAGCAGGTCGTCCGGCATGTCACCTTTAAGCAAACGGAACAATTTGCCGAACAACGGCGCGCGGAGCGGCGATATGATTATGTGGATGGTGATTATGAGGATGGTGATTATGATTATGAGGATGAGGATGAGGATAATGGTAACTAGCGCCAATCACTTAATTGCGCCCGTAACCGCGCTACCGCCTGTCCATGAATTTGAGATACGCGAGATTCACTAACGCCCAACACTAAGCCAATTTCCTTCAAGTTCAAGCCTTCGGTGTAGTAAAGCGACAGCATCAGCGCCTCTTTTTCTGGCAGTGATTTAATGGCCTCCACCAATGCACCCCGCTGCGCTTGATCAAAAAACTCGGCGACAGGCTCGTCATCGCCGGGGGGTAGTTCTGCTTCGTCGAGCTGACCGATGCGAGCGCAGGATAACTCGCCAGCTAATATGCGGTATTCTTCGACAGGCATACCGAGCTCATCGGCAATATCCTGCTCGCTCGGTACGCGTCCCAATCGCTGCTCAGTCCGCTCGATCGCCTGTGCAACACGACCCAAATCACGCTGCACGCTACGAGGTAGCCAATCACGGCTGCGCAGTTCATCGAGCATTGCACCGCGTATACGAATCGCCGCATACGTTGAAAACGATGCCCCGGAGTCCCGCTGATAATCTTCACCCGCTTTTAACAAGCCAATGAGGCCTACCTGGATGAGGTCATCAGTTTCAATATGTGCAGGCAGACGCACTGCAATTTGACCAGCAATACGCTTCACTAGAGGCAGGTTTTTGCGCACCAATGCCTCGCCCTGGTTATCCGAATACGCTTCGTATTCGGATAGCATGGCGTTAGTGTCTGGCTGCCGCATTAGCTTGCTCAAGTAGTTGTTCCACAAAGAAGCCCATACCACCCACGTCCGCAGGCGATGCTTGACGCATCAGGTGTCGGCCAATATCACGAATGGCAATGGCTGCAGGTGCTCGAGGGTAAGCCGTCACAAGTGCGGTACGCTGTTGAACAGCGCGCTTAAGATAAGGGTCGGCAGGCACGGTACCTAAATAGCCCACCTCAACATCGAGGTATTTGTCCGTCACCCGGGTAATACGATCGTAGACACCCCGGCCCTGAATAGGCGTGTCCACTTGATTGGCCAACACTTCAAAACGGCGGACACCGCGCTCATTACGCATTATTTTCATCAGTGCATAGGCATCGGTGAGTGATGCGGGTTCATCATTAATAACAACAATCACAGTTTTACAGGCAGACACAAAAGTTTGAACGGTACTATCAATCCCCGCGCCCGTATCGACAATCAACACGTCTGGAGGTGACAGCTCGTCGGAAAAAGATCTTACTAAAGCAGTCTGTACTGCAGCATCTAAGTAGGCCAATTTGGCAGCGCCTGACGCGGCGGGCACGATCCGCACACCTTCAGGACCTGTCACAATCACTTCACTCAGCGTTTTTCGACCCTCGAAAACGTCCGCCAGGGTGTGACTAACATTCATACCGAGTACAACATCAACATTGGCGAGACCTAAGTCCGCATCCAATAACATCACGTCACAGCCTTCGCGGGCCATAGACACCGACAGGTTGACTGCAATGTTGGTTTTACCAACACCGCCCTTACCTCCTGTCACCGCAATAACCTGCATCGAACTCTCCTCGCTGAACGGCATTCTGTAAGCGCCCATTGGTATCATCATTGGCGCTTTAAAGTTGCTATCGTACCCCAACTTTCACCCCACCGTTAAACGGCGATTTTGCACTTCAAACGGCGACTTTGAACTTCGCAGCTCGGCGCTGTATGGCCGCACGCGTTAACCTTTTCGCCTCTATGACTAAACTGTGCCCGGCAACGCGCGCTAATCCTAAACCATCGCCAACCACTGCGCCGGCGATCGGCAGAGACTGGCCCGCCGTCACATCAATAATGCTGCCAAGTGAAACCGCATCGTCGAGCTTCGAAAGTACCGCGGCAGCGATGGGTAAAATAGCCGCATGCTCCACTAGTTGGCGTAAATAATCATGCTGACTGGTCGCTGGTAATAACAACAGACCAGTCATGCCCGCACGCTGACCCTTGAGCATCGCTAACACTGGGTCTGCACTGCCTAGCAGTGGCGACAATCCCGGTGTATCAATAATAATTTCCCGCGCCAAATTGCAAGCGCTCATCGCCTCACTCAATGTTTTGCGGTCACCTGCGACCAAATGCCGTATGCCCTCTTGCTTACAGAACTGTGTCAGTGCGTTGCCATGAACGGGCTCATCAGCACTCACTGCTACTACATACTCTGCTTCATAACGCCTTAATGCATCGCTAAGTAACGCAATAGACGCACGTGTTTTACCTGAACCGCTTGCGCCCACTACTGCTTTAACGCGCAGCCCAGACAGCTCAGTATCACTGAGCGTGTGTATTTTGGTCGCCAACGTTTGCTGTATTGCTTGCCAGGCTTGCTCTAAGGACAAATCGGACCCTGCAGCATCTGCAAGCTCGCCCGCTAACACCCGTCCAAGGCCCAACGCACCTAGGCGCTGGGTAATTGTTGCGGCAACCGGTCTGCGCTGGGCCGTATCCTGCCATTTACGATCGCCAAGGGCCGATTGCAGCGTCTCACGCAAACTAGCCAGTTCACGCTTAAGCTGTGCCAGCTGAATTTCGTTTTGGCCGTATTCTGTCGATGGCGCGGGGGTAGCCGTTGTTAAATCTGGCAGCGATCCCGTGGCACAGATTTCGACGCCCTCAGTGGTGCGACGATTGGCCAAAATCAATGCATCTGGACCAAGGTGTTGACGCACTTGATCTAGCGCACTACGATTATTTTTACCGGTGAAACGCATCACGTTCATACCGCTTATCTCCTCTAAACGCCAATAATTTGGCGCCATAAAACCGCCCTATGTAGATACAGCAAGAATCATGCCTAATTCACGCTAACTTAATTCTGGCCACCGACAGTGGTGACAACACGAATGCTTTTATCCGCCGGGATTTCTTCATAGGCTAAAATATAAAAATTACTCATCCGGCCACGAAGCAAGCGCGACAAGAAAGTCCGAATAATGCCGGACACCAGCAGCACCGGACTAGCTCCCTCACTCTCCATACGCTGGGCCGCATCAGCGATACCGCGCACAATGTTGTCGAGTAGATTTGGCTCTACCGCGCCACGATTATTTTGCAGTGCATTACTCACCATCTGTTCCAGCTGAGCATCGAGCACCATCACCGGCAGCTCGTTAGTCGTGCCATTGACTGACTGGAAAATAGAGGCTCCCAATGCAACCCGAACCTGAGTCGTCAGTGTGTCGGGATCGTGATCAGCACCACGATAAATAGCGAGGGTCTCCGCGATCGTGCGCATATCTCGGATCGGCACACCCTCATCTAAGAGGTTGTGTACAACACGCGTGATATCGGCAAGGGACATGGTATTCGGTACTAGATTTTCAATCAGCTTCGGCGAATGCACTTTCAGCCGATCGAGAAGTTGCTGAACACCATCCTGACCAATCAACTTTGAAGCATTGTTCTTGAGCAACTGGCTTAGATGGGTCGCAATCACGGTGCTGCTATCAACCACTGTGTAACCAGCCGTTTGCGCAGCATCTCGCTGACCCGGATCGATCCATAAGGCATCTAGACCAAAGGTCGGATCCTTAGTGGGAACGCCCTCGATATCACCAAACACTTGACCCGGATTAATAGCCAACTCGCGGTCTGGGATAACTTCGCCCTCGCCCATCGACACACCCTGAACACTAATTTGATATTTATTTGGGCCCAGATCAAGGTTGTCGCGTATGTGTACCGAATCGATCAAAAAGCCCAGATCCTGCGATAATTTCTTGCGCACACCTTTAATTCGACTGAGTAAATCTCCGCCCTGATTAGCGTCGACTAAAGGAATTAGACGGTAGCCAACCTCGAGACCAATCAAGTCGACATTGGCGACGTCTTCCCAGCTGAGTTCGGCAGATTTGGGCTTGCCCACCGGTTCAGCCTCAGCCTTAAGCACCACCGGCTGATCTTGGGCGGCTTGCCTCAAGTAACCGCCAACACCCAATAGTAGTGCAAAGGACAAAAATACTAGATTGGGCATTCCGGGAACCATACCCATAATCCCAATAACCGCTGCAGCGACAAAGAGCACCTTTGGATTAGTGGTTAACTGGCTGGTTACCTCCGCACTCATGTCTTGCTCACCCGAAATACGGGTGACGATGATCGCCGCCGCAACCGACAGCAACATCGATGGAATTTGCGCAACTAAACCATCACCAATGGTCAGTAGAATATAGTTTTGTGCGGCAGTTCCGGCATCGAGATCATGCTGCAGCATACCGATAGCAAAGCCACCAATAATATTGATGAACAAAATGAGAATGCCAGCAACTGCATCTCCGCGTACAAATTTGCTGGCACCGTCCATAGAGCCGTAAAAGTCTGCCTCACGGGTGACTTGTTCGCGACGCATTAATGCATCTTCCGGTGGAATCAGGCCCGCATTCAAATCCGCATCAATGGCCATCTGCTTGCCTGGCATCGCATCTAAAGTGAAACGTGCAGTCACTTCAGAAATACGGCCCGCACCTTTGGTGATCACCACAAAGTTGATCACTACCAAAATCGTAAACAGCACCAAACCCACGGCATAGCTACCGCCCACTACAAAGTCACCAAAGGCCTCGATGACATTACCTGCAGCGCCCGTTCCCGTATGCCCATGTAACAAAACAACACGTGTCGATGCCACGTTAAGGCCTAAACGCAGTAATGTAGCAATCAAAAGTACGGTTGGGAAAACGGCGAAGTCCAGCGGACGAGTGGCGTATATCGATGCCATCAAGACAATAATCGACAGTGCGATATTGAAAGTAAATAACACATCGAGTCCGAGCGGAGGTAGCGGCAATACGATCATAGCCAACATGAGCAGCATGACTAAAGGCGTGCCAAGGCCATTTAAAATTCCCGCAAAACTCCGGGGCTGCACAGTCGCGATATCAGTCGCCATCCGTTAAATCCTCATTCATGATGTCCCGATACTCATCAGGTAGTTCAAGCGCATCGGGCTTAGGTACATACTCGGTCGGCATCGCGCGGCGCAAATGAAAGACGTAAGCCAATACTCGCGCCACCGCCAGGAATAACTGACCGGGAATTTCATCGCCAATTTCTGTGTTTGCATAGATTGCTCGCGCTAATGGCGGCTCCTCGTATATCACCACATCGTGGGCCGCGCCGATTTTCCGGATTTGTAAGGCCATATTGTCGACACCCTTGGCAACGACTGTCGGTGCTTGACTACCACCCTGGTCGTACTTAAGGGCTACGGCGAAGTGCGTCGGGTTGGTAATGATGACATCAGCGGTAGGCACGTCCTGCATCATGCGGCGCTGCGATAGCTCCCGCTGTAGCTGCTTGATGCGCTGCTTAACCTCGGGTCGCCCATCGCTTTCTTTCATTTCGTCTTTGATCTCTTGACGAGTCATCTTCAGCTGCTTGTTGTGCTCATAGAGTTGAAATGGCACATCAATAGAGACCACCAAAATGAGCGTTGCAGACAGCACTATTAACGCCCAAGCCATGAGCGACGCAGACCGGCGTAGCGCCTCAAAAATATCGAGCGAGCTGAGACTCAGCACTTCTCGCTCCATAGATAAAAAAATCAAAATCGCAGCGAAAGCCACCAGACAAAATTTGAGTAGTGTTTTGACGAGCTCCACCAATCCTTTGACTGCAAAGATTCGACCCAAGCCCTTAATAGGATCGATCTTATCGAGCTTGAATGTGATGGCCTCGGCGCTAAATACCAAGCCTCCCATCGAGGCGGGACCAATCAGTGCCGCAGCCAAAGTCACTAATAGAAACGGCGCTATCACTGTCACTGCGGATATCATGACGTGTATAAAGTGAACACCTAGTAACGTCTTATCGAACATAATCTCAACTTTTGGCGAGAGCGCCTCGGCCACTAGTTCCGTAATGCCTCCCACGATCCAAGAACCCATCACCCATAGCGCCGCAGCGCTTGAAAGTAAAACCATGAGCGTGTTGAGCTCGCGGGATCGCGGTACCTGACCTTTGCGCCTAGCTTCCTGAAGCCGGCGCTCGGTAGGCTGTTCTGTGCGTTCTTGACCTGTTTGTTCTTCAGCCACAGCGCCCCCTTATCCAAACACCAATAACGTTTGCGATAGCGCGTCATTGAATAAGCGGGTGAGGACGTTGATGAATCCCGGCATAGCCAGAAACAACATGATAAAACCGGCGGTAATCGTCAGTGGAAAGCCAACAGCAAAAATATTGAGCTGCGGTGCAGCACGGGTCATCACACCAAAAGATATATTCACCAGCAGTAATGCTGTGAGCGCCGGCAGCGCCAACAACAGACCTGCGGCATATATTTGGCTACCTAATCCCACCACATTGACAAAGCTGGTAGCCGGTAAGCCGGCCACGCTGGCGGGCATCACGTTGTAACTTTCAACGACCGTGGCAATCAAAACAAGATGGCCGTCTAAAGCCAAAAATAGCAGCGTTGCCATGATCACGTTGAACTGTGAAACCACCGGCACTTGAACGCCATTTTGCGGATCCACCGACATCGCAAAACCCAGACCCATAGTCATCGCCACCGACTGACCGGCGATGACTACCGATGCAAATGCCAACTGAAGTACGAAACCAATCGTTATACCCACACCAATTTCACGCACCGCCATCAACAATCCCGCACCACTAAACAACGTCTGTACGGGCGGCGGCGGCAAGACGGGTGCTACTAAAGCAGCAATTAACACGGCCATCAGCACTCGGGTACGTACGTTCAGCCCGGCAGCACTGAATACAGGCGCCACAATAAACATCGCAGACAACCGCAAAAACGGTGCTGCCCAGAGCACCATGCTGTTCAAGATTACTTCAACAGAAATCGGCAGCATCTAGCCCACCAGGCCCGGGATATCGCGAATTAATCGCTCTGCAAAATTGGTGATCAAACGCAGCATCCATGGACCAATCACAAACAGCACCACCACCAGCGCAGTCAGCTTCGGAATAAAACTCAGCGTCATCTCTTGAATTTGGGTGGCCGCCTGAATAACACCAATAAACAAACCCACAGCCAGCGCAGCACCGAGTAACGGCCCCGCTAACAGCACCGCCATCCACAAGGCTTCACGTCCAATATCTAATACCGCTTCAGGACCCATAGATCAGCCCCTACGTCGCGAAGCTGTTGACTAGCGTCGCCGCGATTAGCGACCAACCATCAATCAATACGAACAACATGATTTTGAAGGGCAGCGAAATAATCATCGGCGACAGCATCATCATACCCATCGACATCAATACCGCCGCTACCACTAGATCGATCACCAAAAAGGGGACGAACAGCAAGAAGCCTATTTGAAATGCCGTTTTAAGTTCGCTGATTAAGAACGAAGGCAATAAGACGCTGAACGGCACTTCATCGCGACTGGCAAAAGCCGCGTAATTACCCAAATCAGCAAATAGGGCTAAATCTGATTCTCGCGTTTGGCCAAACATAAATTCACGAAAGGGTATCTGTGCCGCTTTAAGGGCTTCATTGACATCAATTGTTCCATCGAGGTATGGCGAAAGCGCGTCGCGCCAAGCGACGTCAATCACCGGTGCCATAATGAAAAAACTTAAAAATAAGGCCAAACCTAAGATGATTTGATTCGATGGGGTTTGCGCTGTGCCTAGTGCTTGTCGAAGAATTGCCAGAACAATTAAAACTCGCGTGAAAGACGTCATGGTAATCAACAGTGCAGGCAGCATTGTTAATACCGTCATCACGATAAGAATTTGAATGCCTAGGGCGTATTCAGTCACGCCATTAGCAGTCGGATTAGCGGTCACTAAGGGAATAGTGACTTGAGCGCTTGCCAGCGTCGGCATAATTAGGCCAAGTAAACTGGCAAAGATTATTAGCCACTTTATTGGCGCACGGTTGTTCATGGGGAGGTTGTTGTTGGGGAGGCTGTTCATGGTGTTTTGCTCTGAGCCCCAGTTGTCTGACGCCAGACTTCTTTAAACGTCACCGTGGTTGGCGCCGTCTCGGGGGTCACAATGGGCTCATCAAATACATGCAGCGTGCGTACATTACCTGGCGCTATACCCAGTAAAAGCTGTTTTTCACCTGCCGCAATTAACACTGCGCGTTCGCGCTGCCCAAGATTAACACTGGCCAATACGTGAAGTTTTCCACCGCCTTTTCGGCTTACGCCATTAAACCGACGCATCAACCAGAGCACGCCCATTAGCATGCCAATGACAATCGCCAACGAGGCGAAGACCTGAAGCAGATAACCACCCGACAAAATTTCTGGTGTGCCTGAGAGCCGCGACGGCGTCGCCGGCTCTTGCGCCACTGCATCCAGTGTCGCGCACAGCATCGGTAGTACTAGCCAAGGGCGGAGTTTCATCCGAGCTGCTTAAGCCGTTCTTGCGGACTCACCACATCGACGAGTCGCAGGCCGAATTGACCCTCAGCAGAGACCACTTCACCACGGGCGATCAAAGTACCATTAACCATGATATCCATCGGCTCTGTAATACTTCGGTCAAAAGAAACGACGCTACCCTGAGTGAGTCCCAGCAATTCTTTAATTGCCATTTTTTTCCTACCCACTTCCACTGTCAGCGATACCGACACGTCCATCAGCATATCGATATCGATGTCACCGGCACCATTTGCCTTAGCAGTACCAGGCTTTAGCTCAGGCGGGTTAGGCACTGCTGCCTGCTCGTTTTGAACTTCTTCACTCATGATTCTAATCCTTCAAATGCTTCAAACTGAACTGCTCGAGCGCCTTGATGCGCACCGTATTGACCGCGCGCTAAGCAGCGGTTATCAACGGTGAACTGCACCTCGGTGGGCTCCTCAATGGGGATGACCATGCCTACATGCATGGCTAATAGATCGCGTATAGAGGTGTCGAGGGTCGTTAATACACCTGCCACCTCAACGGAGATTGCAGGCACTGCCTGACGAAGTTGGTTATGCCACTCGGGCTGTAACGGTTCGACGGGCTCAAGACGCTTGCGCGGCATCAACTGTACTTCGTGAGGTGCCATGCCTTGATAAGGCAGTAATAGTCGGATTTCACTGCGATGACTATCGCCGACATTCAGCATATAAGTCAGTACTACGTAGTCAGTGTCAGCCGGCATTAAAGCTAAACGGTCCGCAGTAATGTCAACATAGAGATCACCTGGGCTAAGCGGTAATCGGTCTGCCCACATTTCCGTCATCGTGCTTAAAAAATCACGGGCCAAACGCTCACCTATACGCTGCTCACTCGGAGAGATTTTAATTTTTGGTTTTGGCGGCTCTACACCACCTCCACCAAAGTACTGATTAACCAGATAGCTTAACGTTTTGCCGCTTAGCACCAGGTGACTTTCGCCCGCAAAAGGGCCTATATCAGTTGACACTAAGCACAAAGGTTCCGGCATGGACAACATGAGGTTTTTTGCAACTGCGTATAACGGAGCAAAAGGCTCAACAGCTACCTCAATACTAAACGTATGTCGCAGTGCCGCCTCCAATGCCTCGGCATGGGCGCGTAACAGCGCATCTAGTTCGGTCCAGCGTGCGAGTGTCAACGCCTCTCCGGCGTTAAAATCGTGACTACGAAACTGCCCGTCATCGTAGCCCGCCACCTCTGTAGCATGCTCTACTAAGGCATTGATCTCCTCGTCAGTCAGGACTGGCTGGTTGTCTTCAGTATCGGTCACAATTCACTCACTGGGTCACAAACGAGGTGAAATAAGCATCGGCGATGCCCTGTTTGGGTTTTTTACGTAATACTTCGTTGACCGCCTTAATCGAGGCAGCGCGCAAGGCTTCACGCCCCGCAACTGTTTTGACCTCATCAAATGCCTGTGAACTAAATAGCAGTAAAAGCTGATTACGAATGGCGGGCATATCGTGCGTGGCCTTGGCCATCAAGTCTTTGTCATAGCCCACCAAGTCCACCTCGGCTTGGATGTAACGTGTCGAACCTTGATACTCAACGGTTGCGAGTAATTTCCCCACCGACGCATAAATGCGATGACGATCGTCTTCTTCGTCTTCCTCGAAAGAGTCCTCAATCTCTTCTTCGCCCTCGTTCACGGCCTGCGCTTGTTCCTGCGACAGTGTGCCTGCGACATAAAAGCCGGCACCCGCGCCCACACCCAGCATGAGTGCTGACAGCGCCACGGCCATAAGTATGATTTTGGTTTTACCACCACCCGAGGCATTGTCATTGTCATCGGTATTCTCGTCCGAATCTGGACCCGCCACTTTCTTGGATTTTCTCGGGGGTTGCTGCTGGGGTTCTTTCATATCCTCACTTCCTCAATCGTCGCGCCTATCGAGCACGGCGTACTTCAGCACACCAAAGCCAAAGCAATCACCGTACCAACGGCATTTATTCCATTAAATACAGATAGTTAGCAAGAAAACGATCGTGCCAGTCAAAAATATGACGGCCTAAGAACGCACCCCGCAGGTCTATCCTAGACCGGTTTTGGGGCGCTTGGGAGGGTGTTTGCCAAAATGGCTAGAGTTTTATGCGTAGGCGTCGAGCAGCGGCTCGGAATCTTGCGATCGAAATAAATTATCTGTGCTGATATCTAGTTCATCCGTGGCATCGCTTTGGGCCAATTCAACAGCGCTATATTCATGATCCTGCGCACTGTCATCGATGAGCCCGTCTTGTTGTTGGCCTTGCTGACGCTGCTCAAACACAGTGCCCTCTGACAACGCTAGACCCGACTGTGCGAGCAACTCACGTAATCTTGGCATCGACTGCTCCAGGGCATCGCGTGCCTGTGAGTTGTCGACGGTAAAGACAACTTTGGTATTGTCTCCGTCGGTAGTTACAGATATTTGCAGACGTCCCAACTCAGCGGGATGCAGATTCAGCCGCGCCTCATGACGACCGCCCTCTTGCAACAATCTCAGCTTAGTCATTACTTCCTGCGGGAATTCTGCGCTGTCGGGCGAATGACTCAAATCACCCACCAAAACCCCCGTCATTGAGGGCAAGCCATTAATACGCTGAGCACTACTCAGCTGAGTGATCGGTGCACTCAAGCCCTCTGGAGCGCGGGCGTTAGTGCCCGCGTCGGCTGAACTCAAGGCTTCTCGCGGACTGGTTGAAAGGCCAACTCTAAGCTCATTAGCCAAACGCTCGGCGCTCTCGGGACTATTAAGCCCACCAAGCATTGCGTCCATCATGTCGACCCGTATCTCGCTCGGCAAGATCATCGTGGGCTGAGCGGGCATCACCCCCGGTGACATTGAGCCGGCGATTAAACCACCATTAGGCTGACCACCAGCAAACAGCAATGGTTTGGCTAACACCGCATTATTACCCGCTAAATTGCCCGCTAAATTACCCGCTAAATCTAGTGCTAATTCACCTACTCGTCCCTGAGCATCTAGCGCGGTAGGTTGTTTGCCAACTGGGCTGGAGGCCTGAGCCGACGATGCTGCTGACATCCGCGCTGCTAAGCTGTTGAATCCTACTGATGTACCCTTGACTTGACTCGCCGTTGGCAGGGAAACGTTCGATCGGTCTATGGCTTCAGCCACGGCCTGCGGGTCTGCAAATGGCATCGCTGTAGTGCCGCCTAGCGCCGGACTCATAGCCGATGTGTTTGTCGGCACGGCGAATCCCGATTTGGCTTGGTCTGTCGTGGCACTTGTCAAAGCGACCAGAGATTGCTCTGGTGCACGCAAAACCCAACCGCCAGTTTCTGAAAAAGCATACTGTGGGTTGACCGCCATAGCCCGCATATCTGAAGCAAAAACAGCGCTCTCGCCTGCCCCCAATAGCACGGTTTCTTGCTCGGCAGGGGACAGCGGCAACATATCACCTGCTGGCGGCAAGGATCTGCCCATCTGGTTCACGGCACTCGCTGCCAAGGCGGCACTATTCGCGTCGTTAGGCGCCGGTGGAACCGCCGCCTCTGAAAACGCCGTAGCAAAACTATCGCCTGAAGCTAGATCGACGCTTTTAGATGTATTTTCACCACTTTTAGCAGCAATATCACCCTTATTTGCGCTAGCTAGTGTATTTAAGCCCGCTGAAAGCATGGCGCTTTCCTCCCCCATCATTGTCACCCGAATACTAGGACTAGGGGCCGGTTAGGGCGCACTAGTAACAGCAAATTCGGTAGCTACTTAGGGGATTTGCAAGGGTCGTGCCAAGTCCAGCTGGAATGCAAGAATCAGCCACGCTTAAAACTATTAGCGCGCTGACTAAAGAGGTCGTCGACAGCTTGCTGCAAGCGCTTTTCCTCAGCGGCGGTTGCAGCACGCTGACGCTGATTGGTGAGCGTTGTTACCGCATTGGTATATCTAGCGGTTTCCTGCCACAACAACTGCTGGCGCTGCACGTCCTCTTCTCTGGCTAACCCAATCGCTCGCTGTTGATTAATTGCCACATCAAGCTGGGCCATAAAACGCTGGGTATCAATCAGCTGGGCAATGGACATACCCTGACGAGTCTGCTGCTCTGCTTTGCGCTGATAGTCCTGACGGAACGTCAGCAATTGATGCAACTGTGCACTGGCATCGGCGGCCATCTTCTGACAGTCGGCAAGTGCTTTGGCAGCATCCTGCTGCCGGTCGGCGGCAAGCTGAGTAACGCGCCGAAGCTGGGCTAGCTGGGAAGATCGTGCGCTCATTTAGAAAGCACCGTTAGCGCTGAATTGGCATCAAGGTAGCCGACCCAGATTGCTGGGATCCTGCATCGACCGCGCGCGACACTTGCATAGCGGCAGTCATTTCAGCAAGTGCGGCCACACTTGATTGGAAGTCTGCCGACTCATCAATCGGTTGCTCAATCAGGCGACGGATAGCATCTTGGTGTTGAATTGCTATATCAATTTTGGGATCACTGCCCTGCCGATAGGCGCCGATCGCAATTAAGTCTCGATTTGCGCGATAAGTCGCATAGGCCTCTTTAACTAATCGCGCTTCACGCTGCTGATCCTTATCGGTAATTTGCAGCATGGCACGACTCACCGAGCTTTCGATATCAATCGCCGGAAAAACGCCACTTTCGGCGAGTTCTCGCGACAACACCACATGACCATCAAGAATCGCCCTGGCTGCATCGGCAATAGGATCCTGCAGATCATCATTCTCAGTAAGTACCGTATAAATTGCTGTGATCGAGCCACCACCATAGTTACCCGCTCGCTCGATCAGGTTGGGTAACAATGAGAAAACTGAGGGCGTATAGCCTTTAGATACGGGTGGCTCACCGGCTGCTAAGCCAATTTCTCGTTGTGCTTGTGCAAAGCGCGTCAGCGAATCCATCAACAACAGTACGCGCATGCCTTGGGCGCGATAATATTCGGCAATGGCGGTAGCGCGCCATGCCCCTGCAACGCGCATCAATGGCGAAGTGTCAGCGGGTGTCGCAACAACCACTGACTTGCGCAGCCCCTCAGGGCCCAAACTGTCCTCAACGAACTCGCGCACTTCACGACCCCGCTCACCAACCAGTCCGACAACGACCACGTCGGCATTAGTAAATCGCGTCATCATGCCGAGCAACGTACTTTTACCGACACCACTGCCGGCAAACAAGCCCAAACGTTGTCCCTCACCAATAGTCAATAAACTATTAATCGCGCGGATACCCACATCGATTGGCTCACGTATAGCAGCACGCGCCATCGGGTTTAAATATCCGCCCCGCATCGGCACAGTAAATGCCCCCAGATTATCCGAAAGTCCATCCAAGGGCTGACCCGCACCATCGATCACTCGACCTAGCAATTCATGGCCGACCGGCACACGACCACTACCGGCAATTTGGCGGACAACGGCACCGGGTTGCAAACCCTCAGCAGTCCCTTCAACCATCAATACCAGTCGCTCGCCATTAAAGCCGACGACCTCAGCATCAACCCCACCGGGCTCCTCGCTGTCGATGCGACAGCGAGCACCAATGCCCGCCTTTAAACCTTCCACTTCAAGACGCATACCTGACAAAAGTGCGAGTCGTCCCTCGGCGAGCACGCCAGGCGGACTAATGCGATCGCTTAAGGAACTAACACGCTGCCCAAACTGATGAAATTGCTTTTGACGCAGTGGGTTCGCTTTAGTCGGCATCATCGTCCTCCACCAAGCGTTGTGCAAATTCACCGATCTGGTCAGCATCCACCGTCGGTGACGGTGTTGATTCGACTGCGTCATCTTTATTGTGATCAACAGCGATACCGTCCGCTAAAGCGCGAATAATGCGGCGCAACTTAGTTTCGATACTGGCATCCACAGTGGCACTGCCACGGCGAATACGACAACCACCCGGCATAAGGTTTGGATCTGCTAACAACGTCGCCTGAATTGGCTTGCCATCAAGCAGTTGCTCGACACGCTCATAATCTTTAGGGTTTAAGGTCACTTCTATAGCGCCCTCACTGCGCGTTAGCGCCGCAAGCCCCCCCGCTAACGCACGATCAATAGCTTCCGGTTCGGTGCATAATTCTCGTTCGAGAACCGCCTGTGCAACGGCGCAACACAATCCCAGCAGTTCGCTATGAACACTCTGCTCCATGTTGGCAAATGGATGTTGCATTGCCTCCCACAGGGTTTCCATTTCGGCCACTAGGGCAGACGATTGCTGACGACCTTCATCGAGCCCGCGACGCAAGCCTTCGTCATAACCGCGCTGGGTTGCAGCTTGCAGTGCGTCAATACGCGCGCGCTCGGTATCAGCGGCACTGACTACCCTTAAATTCGGTGGCTGCCATAGATCGACAGCATCAGACATAGTCGTCGTCTCCGCGACCTAAACGAATCTCTCCCTGCTCAGCAAGATCTAGTGCTGCCTGCAGAACCTCCTTTTGCGCCTCTTCAACTTCAGAGAGTTTCACCGGCCCCTTGGCATCCATATCATCTTTCAAAATATCAGCGGCACGCTCGGACATATTGTTAAAGAAACGATCTGCCAGCTCTTCGTCAATACCCTTAAGCGCAATCACTAAACTCTCGGTTGCCAGCTCACGAATAAGCCGTTGAAAACCGCGATCATCCAAAGCCAACAAGTTATCAAATACAAACATGAGTTCTTTAACTGAGTCACCCAGCGCCATATCAGTTGCGCGCAGCGAGTCGAGCAATTCGTTTTCTAGCGCAACATTGGTAGCGTTTAAAATCGCGGCGGCGTTATTGGTGCCCTTGACCGCGCGCGGCGGTGTCTTTTGAAGTTTACCCAGCTGACTCTCTAGTACACGATCCAGCTCTTCCATGGCACGAGGGTCGAGTACTTCCATCCGCGCCACCCGCAAAATGACATCTTGTCGCATATCGGCGGGTAAGGCTTCCAGCACCTTAGCGGCATGATCTCCCTCGAGTTGACTCAGTACCGTCGCAGTGATTTGTGGGTGCTCTTCAGCTAGCACATCGGCGATTGCCTTTGGCGCCATCCATTGCAAAGCGTCAACGCCGCTGTGCTCCTCAGGCTTATCCAACACCTGCGACAAAATCGAACGCGCCTTTCCCTCGCCCAAAGCCTGGATCATGACACGCTTCGTAAAATCGGGGGCGGTGATGGCAAGCGGATTGATCTGGCTCGCCTCCTGCTGAAAAGCGCGCAGCACCTGCTCAACATTCTGGTTGGTCAGGCCTTTCATCGCCGCCATCGCTTCGCCCACCTGCTGAACTTCTTTAGGGCTCATATGGCGCATAATTTGAGTGGCGGTATCTTCGCCGACACCGAGTAAAAATATTGCGGCGCGCTGTGCGCCAGTCATGTCAGTCACTTCAGCCATCTGCAGACATCCAATTGCGGACTACGTAAGCAGCGCGAGCGGGCTGTTCATTAGCCACGTTGCGCGCCATTGCAATACTCTGGTGATAGTTTCCTGTTGTCGCCCCCGGCAGCGCCGCGATTGGCGGTGAAGACAGCGCCACAGTGTCCGTATCGGCATTGGGCAGCGCTAAAGCATCATTGTTTTGTCCAGCTAGCGCCGGCGCCACATAGCTTGTCGAATAGCGAACCAAGGGGCGAAGCACCGTGAAAATCAGGACCAATAGTGCGATCAAGGCCAGCAACGCCCGACCGGCCTGCCAAATCCAATCTTGTTCTAGTAGGCCAGGCTCAGGAATCGCTTCCATGGGCGCGAGCGCAATAAACGGCGAGTTAATAATGCTCACGGTATCGCCGCGATCGACATCAAAACCAACCGCTTCCCGTACCAAGCTATTGATCTCATCAATACGCTCTTGAGGCAGAGCGATCTTGTTGCCATCGGGGTCCATCATGTAATCGACGACGACGGCGACCGACAGTTTGCGTAAGCTACCGGGCACCTCCTGAATATGGCTAATATTTTTATTCACCTCGTAGTTACGGGTGGACTTGCGACTTTCACGCGCGGGTACCGCTTGGCCCGCCGCTTCGCCTTCAGCCAACGCTACTTGATTCGGATTTTGTGGCGTTAGCACAGCCACGCCAGGCGCCTGATCGGTCAGGACACCAGGGATGCCAGCCGCTATTGAACTACCATCATTTGAGATGTCTTCACTGGTCTGTTCGCTGCGAAGAACCGATTGTGGATCATAGACTTCGCTGGTGCGCTCAATACGCGTAAAGTCTAAATCCGCGGTTATCTGTGCACGTACAGCACCGACACCTAAAATAGGCTCCAAAATACTGACCACACGGTCATTCAAACTTTGTTCAATCTGCTGAGTCATGCGGAACTGATCGGCAGAATAGTCAAAATCACTGTCGCGGCCCTGCTCAGACAGCAGCTTACCCGCCTGATCAACAACCGACACATGCGCCGCATCCAAGTTTTGCGTACTCGATGCCACCAAATGTATAACACCTGACAGCTGACGCTGACTGAGGGTTTGGCCCGGATAAAGGCTCACCATGACCGATGCCGAGGCCTCTTGACCACGACGCATAAAGGCCGACTGCTTGGCGATAGCCAGGTGCACACGCGCGCCTTTGACTGAATCCATTGAGGCAATAGTGCGTGCAAGCTCCGCCTCTACCGCGCGATGGTAACGGGCCTGCTCCATAAAGCTCGACAGCCCCATTTCTTGTTCTTGGTAAAGCGACTCAAAACCGACACCACCACCGCGTGGAAAGCCTTCACTGGCTAGGGCAATACGGGCTTTGGCGACCTGCGCATAGGGCACCTTGAGGACGCCCGTGCCCTGGTCCACCTGATAGGTGATTCCACTGGACTCCAGCGCCTGAATTGCCGTCGCGTTATCGGAGGGCGACATAGACCCATACAAAGGCTGGAAATCAGGTGTGCTGGCCCATTGAACCAAGCCAACGCCGAGCGCAACGCTCGCCGCCATCCCAATCAGGAGCGCCAGTTGTCGAGTCACCGGCTGCGATGCGAAAGCACCGACGCGGTTGAGTAAAGGGTTATCTGCCATAATTTCTTTCTCCGCTCAGCTCGCGATTCAAACCGGCATGTTCATAATTTCCTGATACGCGCCAAGCAATTTGTTGCGTACCTCGGTCATGCCCTGAAATTGCAGGCTCGCTTTTTGTGCGGTGATCATCACCTCTGCCAACGAAACACTCGGATCACCCATTTCAAAACTAGTTTGTATCGTTTTGGACGCGTGCAATGCTTCGTTCACCTCGTTGATAGACTGGCTCATCAATTCGGAAAAGTTCACGCCGCGGGTCACATCAACATCTTGGATTGTCTCAGCTTTAGCGCTCGATGCCATGCTCCGCATCTGCGCAAGCACTTGATTAATAGCGATGTCACTCATTGGGTTGCTCCTACAAGAACGCTGTCACCGGGCAAGACAAGGCCCTCTTCTCGAAATTTCGCAAGCTTATAGCGCAGTGTTCGGCCACTAATACCCAGGCGCTCACATGCCATTTTACGATTACCACTCACCGCGCGTAAGGCGTCTAAGATTAGCTCGCGTTCGCGTAGTTTTAGATCACCTTCTAAGGCCGGTGAGGTTGGCTCCGCTATTACCGGCCGCGATTCAACCACCGCGTCGCTATTCGCTCCGAGCGAGCCGGTTCGCACGGTAGGCGCGTCGTCAAAACTAATGGCGCAGGCATCAACCCGCTCACCAGAAGCCAGAATCACCGCCCGCTGCATGCAGTTATCAAGCTCACGTATATTGCCGCGCCAGAGGTGCTCAACTAATCTCTGCCTGGCAGTATCGTCCAGAAATAAACGCCGTTCACCCGCATGACGTGCCAAAAAACGAACTGCAAGTGGCAAAATATCCGCGGGACGGTCACGCAAAGGCGGTAATAGAATAGGGAATACATTTAGACGGTAGTAAAGGTCCTCGCGGAATCGACCAGCAGCCACCTCTTCGGTTAATGTCCGGTTGGTCGTCGCTACCACGCGGACGTCGAGATCGATTAACTTGCTGCCACCGAGGCGCTCAACTTCGCGCTCTTGTAATACGCGCAACAATTTAGCTTGTAGGTCCAGGGCCATCTCTGAAATTTCGTCGAGCAAAAGCGTGCCGCCATTGGCCTGCTCGAACTTTCCTGGACGAGCTTGATAAGCCCCGGTAAAAGCACCTTTTTCATAGCCGAACAGAATAGCCTCAAGCATGTTTTCGGGTATGGCCGCACAGTTTAGCGCCACAAAGGGACCGTCTACGCGTGACGAATAGCGGTGGATCGCACGCGCCAAAACCTCTTTACCTGTTCCCGACTCACCGCTCATCAATACCGTTGCATCACTCACCGCAACACGGTGACAGATTTCGAGAATGCGCTTGGATGCTGGATCTTCAGCGACGATATCGTCACTGTCGAGCACAGGAATTTGTGATTCCATACGCGACACCATATCGAGCAATACCGCCGCTTCGAAAGGCTTTTGCAAATAGTCGGTGGCGCCATCGCGCATCGCCTGAACTGCGTCGCGCACCGAGCCATGAGCGGTCATCATCACAAAGGGTAATTGGGGACTACGACGACGCACCGCTTGTAAAAGCTCGGTACCATCCATTTCAGCCATTTGCACGTCGCTAATCACCAAATCGACATTTTCGCGATCTAGATGGACCAGCGCCTCTATACCATTGCAGGCATCGACGACTTGATAGCCACCAAATTCAATGGTGTCGCAGAGCGCACGACGCAGCGTCGCATCGTCTTCAACAATGAGCACACGGGCAGCAGTCATAACGACACCTCATCATTCATCAATATAGGTAATTCCAGTGTGAACTCAGCACCCCCGTTAGGACGGTTTGCAGCACGCACGCTGCCACCATGCTGCGTTGCAGTAGACGCCAATACAGCCAAGCCGAGGCCGGTACCTTGAGTTCGCGTGGTAAAGAAGGGATCAAAAATACGGTCAATAATCTCGGGGGCAATGCCTTTTCCTTCATCGAGCACGCGCATCATCACGGTATTTTCATCCCGTGCACCAACCCAAATTTCAATTTTGGGCTTGCAGCCAGAAGCGTCAATCGCATTGGTAATCAAATTGGTGAGGCCCGCAACCAGGTCGTCGTGTGACCCCATTACTTGCAGATCGTGGTCAATAGGGGGCAAGGTCATGCGCACGTTGCGAGTGGTAATTTCGGCGCTGCACGCCTCAACGGCGTCGGCAATGACTTCAGCTATGGCAACGGGTTCGCTCTCTTGCGCGGCTCCCCGGACAAAACTCAACATTGACGTAATAAGGCCATCCATATGATGCAGTTGCTCGCGCAAACTGGTGCAAATACGCTGGCGACGCTGGGGCTCAATATCAGACTCTAAATGCGAGACATACAAACTGGTCGATGCCAGCGGTGTGCGAATTTGATGTGCCAGGCGCGCGGCCATCTCGCCGAGGGCGGTTAGGCGCCGCTTGCGGCTCAGTTCATCTTGTAGATGATGTAAATGGGTGATGTCGGCGAGCAACACAATGCGCTCACCGCCATTTAACGATTCGCTGGTGATCGACAGACGTCGCCCATGGATTTCAAACGCGCCATTAGAGGTAAAGCAACCGCGCGCCGCAATCACATCCCACTGTTCGCCCGTCAGCGGCTCTCCCAAAAGCGCTTCAGCCTGCGGATTAGTTTCGGAAACGAGTCCGTTACGATCTATGATTACCACGCCGCCGGGCAGGGTATCGAGCAGTGTCGCTAATCGCGCCAGTAGCCGCTCCCGCTCAACAGCTTCAGCGCGCCGCGCGAGACGGGCAGCCTCCAGCTCAGTGGTCAACCGTGCCACCTGACCAGTGAGCTCACGATAGGTCGTCGTCAGCGCCTCGGACACCGAATCTAAATCGGGGTGGTGCAAGGCGGAGCCGTTTAATGCCGACAAGGCGCTATCAAACTGCGCTTGCCGGACGAGATTACTACTTCGATCCATAATACTGACCCGATTGCCTATTTGCTGTATTTGAGCGGCAATAACTTGCCGCCTAATTGCCGTACGATGGTATAAAGCAAAGGCCGTGCCGTGCGCTATTTATTCAATAGAAACAATGATTTAAGGTTTAATTTCGAAGATATGACGGTTTATTGACAGTCAACAAGCTGGCTTGGCGCGACAACGGTTATCGGCAATAATTAGCTAGAAGCAGCCTCACAGCATGGCGGCCGGCAAAGTGCTGCCCAACGCAGCCCAGCGCGCGGGCGCAGAACCTAATTTGCCAGTAAAGCCAGGTTTGAGGAGCGAGGTTTAAGAACGGAGGACGGGGCTCAGCGCCACAACTAAACGTGGTAGTCGCTGCGCTGAATATCGTACTTGCGCATTTTTTCAACCAGCGTAGTGCGTTGTAGACCAAGTAATTTTGCCGCCTGGGCATTGACCCATTGGGTTTTGTGCAAAGCAGCCATAATCAGCGCACGCTCAACCTCGACTAAATGCGCCTTCAAGTCGATCGGAGTCTCTAGACTGATTTGCGGCACATGCAGTGCGTCTTCTTCGTCGGCACCACTAAAGGCGTTGGCATAAGGGAAAGCATCATCCGCTGACATGACAGGTAACGGGCCATATAGTTCAGACAGGTCTTCGGTTTCGACCCGCGCTGCATCCCCCTCCCGCCGAGTGGCAGACTGACCCGCCAGGTCGGCAGCCGCAGGCGCACCATCGGCTTGGGACATTCCCTGGGCATCGGGCCGGGGCGCAACGCTCAACATTTGAGACTGATATTTAGAGGGTAAATCAGCGGCATAGATGTCCTCATTGGGATGCAGGATTGTTAGCCGCTCTATCAAATTCGCTAATTCACGCACATTTCCAGGCCATTGGAGCTGCTTTAAATGCTCGATCGCATCTGGCATTAGCCGCACACTAATGCCCTGCTCGGCTTGAAAGTTTTTAACAAATCGCGCAATTAAATCTTCGATATCATCGGCACGCTCGCACAGGGGCGCAATTTCAATGGGAAAGACATTGAGCCGATAAAACAGGTCCATACGGAAACTACCGACTTCAACCTTTTGCTCAAGATGCTGGTGCGTTGCAGCGACAAATCGGACATTACATTTGATGGTTTTAGTACCACCGACACGCTCATAGCTGCGCTCTTGAAGCACTCGCAGCAATTTGACTTGCATCTCTAATGGCATATCGCCAATTTCGTCAAGAAATAAAGTCCCGGCCTCGGCCATTTCAAAACGACCTTTGCGGGCGTTAATAGCGCCGGTGAAGGCACCCTTCTCATGGCCAAACAGTTCGCTTTCTAATAATTCGCTGGGGATTGCACCGCAGTTCACAGGGATAAATGGCCCACCGGAACGGGTTGAGCATTCATGAACAGCGCGAGCAATGACCTCTTTGCCCGTACCCGATTCACCGAGTAACAACACGGTAGATTCACTAGGGGCCACTTTCATAATAAGCTGACGAGCAGCTTCGGTTGACGCACTACTGCCGATTAAACGGTCCGCAAGGCCGTCGGCGTTAACGGGGCCGGCTTTGATACGTTGGCTTTTGGTACCCGTCATACTGAGCGAATCACTCCCAACTGTATTAGTAGTTACTTATACAACAGCATACCTGTCCATTGCGCTGCGCATTCAGACTGCTTTGCCGATAATCTTCAGGGCCTACAATTGGCAAAGTGCTCTGCTAGGGGTGACGTTACCAAAAGTTCGTACAGATTGCGCCAATTTTTTGACGCAATTGTTGCGTTGGTTAACGGTTATTGGTTTCGATATCTAAGTATTGAGTAATACCGCGGCGGGTCTCCACTTGCTGCGAGTGACGGTCGGCGATGTTGGTTTTGGCCTGCTCGAGCAGCGACATTAACTCTTCATTAAGATGCAGCATAGCAGCTAGCGCTTCGGCAAATATTTCACTGTGTTCAGGCGGCACGGGTGCCGCGAAGCAACCCTGTAGCTGCGCACGACGGTCGCCTTCCATGCCCGCCACAGCATCCCAGTCCCCAGACTCTGCCAATGCCACCATTTCCTGCGTCATTAACAACACATTTGCCAGCAAAGTACATTGGCCACGATGTTCGGCGAGGGCCTGGGCAGTTTTGCGTTGTGCAAAACCCATTAGGCCTCTACCTCAGAGGCGATCCCATCCCACCCGGCCTTGATTTCACCTAACAACTTGGCGACCTCCTCTAGTACTGCCGGGTCGGCATCGCGACTGGCGATAACCAAACGACGCTGCATATAGTCGTATAGCGCGTCTAAGTTGCGCGCTACTTCACCGCCCTGCTCAAGATCGAGAACGCTCTGTAAGTTGCTGACTATACTAATTGCTTTGCCAATTAACTCACCGCGCTTGGCAATGTCACTGCGCTCAATAGCACCCTGTGCTTGGCTGACCCGGTCGATTGCACCAGTTAACAACAAGGCAATTAATTTGTGCGGTGAGGCATCGGCGGTGGCCGAGTGCGCGTGGGTATTACTGTAAGCACTCATGGCATATTGTGCGTTCATCGGATCCATCCTTTGTGCAGTGCACACTCTTAAAATAGTGAATTCAAGGGTTTATTTCTTTAGGTTGTCGAAACCGGGCAAGTTGTCGAGCTGCTGTGCTAGGTACTCGCCGGTTGATGCAATTTGTGCCAATAGACCGTCGAGAGTATTAAATTCGCTGCGATAACGGGCTTCCAATATCGACATACGGCGATCAAGCGTCTCGCGCTGATCAGTAATGCCGGCAATACGTTCGTTTAGGCTCTCAGTGCGACTATCTATTATCCCGTCACTGTCTAAAATACCACCTAAGACAACATCTAAGCGGCCCGCAACCCCATCGACCGTGTCGGTGCCTACAAATAGCGCCTGAACACTCGCGGGGTCAGTGTCGAGCGCAGTGGTGAGCGCAGCGCTGTCTAAACTCAAGGTGCCATCGGCATTCGTGGTGATGCCAATTTGTGACAGTGCGTTGTAACTACCACCCAGCCCATTCACCTCGGCGGCAAAACCTGCACGCACCTGGCTGACAATAGAGCGCGCAGAAAAATCACCCTGAAGCGCGCCCGAACGGCCACTGGTGACGTCATAATTAGTCAAGCTATTCGCCGCACCGATATACCCGTTATAAGCCTCAATAAAACCCTCAATAGAGGAAGTAATCGCGCTGCGGTTTTCAGCAATTGTGACCGTAGCGGGGCTTTCGGTGACGTCATTTAATTTTAATGTGACCCCGTCTAAAACGTTGGTCACGGTGTTGTTAGCAGCGGTCAATGCCAAGCCGTTAATGCTGAATTCCGCATCGGCAGCGGCGCGGGTTTGGCTTAAATTCGCAGTCGTTGCGTCAAACGCCAATTGCGACAGGCCCGCGGCATCCGTATTGTCGCCGTCACCATCACTACTCACCGAGATCGCAAGGCTATTGCTCAGCCCCGTGTCATCAGTGGTCAGCAGTAATCGGTAGCTGTCACCATCTTTTACCAGTGACGCAGTGACACCGGCATCGGCGCCATTGATGGCATCGCGCACACCTTCTAAAGTGTTATTGCTGCTGGTGATATCAATAGTAACGGGCGTTTTATCGCCATCGGCTGCAAAAGCAGTGTAGGTATCTGGGTCAGTGCCCGCATAAGTGGGGCTGCCAAAGGTGAGCGTCAAGCTGCCGGTGCCTATAACGGTGTCGGCGGCTGCAAACGTACTTGTGGCGAAAGATTGCGTTTCGGCTAGTGCTTCAACGGTGACGCCGTAACTACCAACGGCTGCGTCGGCTGTAACAGTGACCCCAACTTTAGATGATTGCGATGAGCTCGCGCTCAAGGCGGTGAAGGTATCGGCATTAGCCAGCGCTTGAATGCGGGCATCAACCGCCGATAATGCCCCTTTGAGCTGACCAAAACCTGAAATTAACGACGTCGCTTCAGACTCGCGGCGAATCAAACGGTTGGAAACCGGCACGCGCTCTGCATTCACCAAGCCGGTGACCAGAAGTTCTATGTCGAGACCCGAACCGAGCCCTGTCGCCGCTACCATTTCACTTCTCCATCAGCGGTCATGACAGCCTCCTGTCGTGACTCGCTCGCATATTAGCTGAGTCAATAACTTGCCATTGCTAGCTTTTGCGCAGGCAGAATTATCGTCTACGGAATTAACAAGCAATAGACGTACCAACTTATGCGCCAGCACAAAAAATATCGCGCACTAACTCAACCCTTTTGGTTGATTAAAATACCCGACAGCGAATCACGCCCTGCCATGTCGACGCCCTGGCTCTTTAGAAAGCGCGCAATCGCAACAATCTCTTCGGCCGGGATCTGGCGTATTACCGCTTCGGTATCGCCGTCAATCACTGTGACAATAGGCCGGTCTAGCTCGCCATCTACCGAAATTTGCAACGACCGGGAAACCGTATCGATATACTGGCTGACTTCAGCCGCCGCATCGCGCACATCCTGCACACTGGGCGTGGTCGAGATCTCCTCAATATCGACTTCCGGCTTTGCAACCGGCTCAGTGACCGTCACGGCTGTAACCGACGTGGCTGCTGAGGTTCCCGCTTTACTCACTGTTGTATTATTGATTGGGGTGGGCGCGCTTACCACTGCGGTTGTAGCCCCTGATGTATTAATGGAGATAGCCATTGCTATGCCCTCCTAATCAAAGCGCTGCCAACGGCTGCGCTCCGACATGAAAAAGTCCAGGCGATGCACTGCACCACCCGGACCCGCCCGATATAGGCTTTTAGGTTCAACTTACTGGAGCAACGCCAGCACCTGCTGAGGTGCTGCGTTAGCCTGCGCCAGGACAGAAATACCCGCCTGCTGTAACACCTGTGACTTAGCAAGGTTAGCCGTTTCCACAGCGAAGTCAGCATCCTGAATTCGCGAACGTGATGCCTCGGCGTTCTCAGAAGCTACCTGTAGCGAGTTAATTACTGACTCAAAGCGGTTTTGGTACGCACCCAACTCAGAGCGGCCCGTGCTGACCTGCGCTAACGCAGCGTCAATCGTAGCGATCGCAGCAGTTGCACCATCAGCAGTTGAGATATCAGCTGCCGCAACCGATGTGAATGAGCCCGACCCAGAGGTTGCTGTAAAAGCCTCTGTGTCTGCTCCAGCATAGCTAATCTGCCCCTGAGTACTTGCTACTGAAACGGTACCAACCTCTACTGCAGAAACCAAGACAGCCTCAGTTAAAGTAGTTCCGCCAAAGGATACAGTTTCAGCCGCGCCGGCATCACTAGCGTAGGTATCGACACTGATA
>CAWUXF010000052.1:0-3760 GCA_963926325.1 uncultured Luminiphilus sp.
GTCATGTTGGGCTTTAACCTGTGTGCGGCCGATACCGATGAGCAAGCGCATTTTTTACGCTCGTCTTCACTGCAGGCATTTGTCAATCTGAGGCGTGGCACGCCGGGGCCGTTACCGGAGCCGGTAGACGACTTAGAGGCCAGTTTGTCTATTGCTGAACAGCAGATGCTTCAGGCGATCGGGCAATGCTCGGCGGTCGGGAGTCCTGTGACGGTTCAGGCACAAATAGCGGCATTTCTCGAGCAAACAAGTGCCGATGAGTTAATGCTAGTGTCGTCTATTTTTGATCACGAGCAGCGGCTGAAAAGCTATGAAATGGGCGCAGTGGTAATGCAGAATCTAGCCGCTGGTAGCGCCCGACCGCGATTTGCCGGGCAAATGCGATAGCCTGTTGTTGACGACTTTTAGTGAGTGGACGGGGGTATGAATGTTTGTTGGGCGCTACCTATAAATGTAGGGCAATTTTTTTGGGGTGCACATGAGCGGCGGCGATATACGCGATACGCTTTAGCACCTTGCGACCCTGTGACGCGGTCGAAAATTAATACTGCATTAACGAAGGCTACGAGACATACGACAGGCGCCTGCGGTGGACGATTGAGACGGTAGCGCGGCATAACATTAAATAACTGACTATTTATGAGGCGGATTTTAATTCTATCCCTCGTAACACGACAATATGATTAATCGTTAAGTTTCGGCAGGCACCTGCTTGGTGGCATTGGCTAACGATAAAAGAGGACATTTGTGATGCGGCTAAGTTTTTTCTTTATACCCCAACGGCACAAAAACCACACTAGCGCCGACGTTTGGATACAGTCAAAAAACCTCAAGACAGCAACGCGCGATATGTTTGCAGTGTGCTGCATGCGGGGTGTCATGCAGCGTCTGATAAAGATAATACTAATGAGCAGCCTTGCGCTAACGGTTGCTGCATGTGGTGGCGGCGGCTCATCTAATACCACTGCACCGGTTCCTGGAGATGGCGGCGCTACTGGCGGCGGCACTGATGGCGGCGGCGGAGATACCGGCCCTGACTTTACGGACGTAGATGCTGAGTTCCAGAACTTTCTTGATGACAGCACTGTATTTGATGGCATTAGCTATGTCTTGGTCGATGCCGAAGGCGTTATTCACCAGGCCGTATTTGGTGACCACACGGAAGATACAGTGGTGCTACTCGCGTCAACGAGTAAAGTTCCCGCGGTCATGACTATACTCGCTCTGGATGAAGATCCGACTGTTGCGTTCACCATAGATCAACCAGTCGGCACTATGCTTCCCTATGACGGTGTTTACACGGATCGAACGATAACCCAAATGTTAAGCAATACTTCAGGTATTCCGGGTCTGCAGATGCTTGGCAATTATGGGAATCCGCTTGGGCAAACACTTGAAGATCTCAACCACTTCTGCTCTTTTGATTCTCTCGGGATTGTTGAATTTGAGGCTTGCGGCCAGCAACTTTTAACCAATGAGCTGGCTATGAGTCAGCCGGCAGGTGCTGGCTTTGACTACGGTGGGAGTCAGTGGCAAGCCGCGGGTGTTACTGCTTCTGTGGCAGCGAATGCCACGTGGAACCAACTAGTTGATAATTACCTAGGGACGCCTTGCGATTTGGAAGTATTTACCTTTGGTAATCCGTTTCAAGATATCAACTCAGGCGGAAGCACGTTTGATGGCACCGTTGAAAGCTTGCCAGGGCAAGCTAATCCGTACATTGGGGGAGGCGC
This sequence comes from uncultured Luminiphilus sp., assembly GCA_963926325.1. Lineage (GTDB taxonomy): Bacteria > Pseudomonadota > Gammaproteobacteria > Pseudomonadales > Halieaceae > Luminiphilus. Next base: position 1,734 of record CAWUXF010000052.1, read on the forward strand.
CATTACCAACATGGCCGACTACGCTAAGCTACTGCAAGTGCATTTAAATGGCGGCTTTTGTGGTGATACGCAGGTGCTCAGCCAAGCTGCCATTGACAGCATGCAAATTGATCGCGGCGGTGTGACCGCAAACAATCCCACACCCTATGGCATGGGCTGGTGGATCGACGCCGGCAACCCTGGCACGTTTAACGACCCAGGTGCTTTTGGCGCGATTAGCTTTATTGATATTGAACGTGGTATTGGCGGTTATGTTGCCATTGATGACTACTCTGACGCCGCATCGAGGGAGCCCCCTGCACTTGTCAAAAATACGATTATTCCAATGATTCAAGCTGCAATAGACGAATATACGGCTAATTAACGGCTGAAACGTTAAGAGTGTAGTGCGTCGGTTTTGCACCATTGAGCTTCTGGCGGCGTGACACAGCAATTCTTAGCGCGACTGAGATAATCGTTGTATTTGTCGGCCTATTCGCTCTTTTTTTAGGCGCTAGTCAAAGTTTGGTGAGCGGACTGTTGATATTCCAAGACTCCGTTTGTGCCTTGGCAGGCGCCTATCCATTGCCCAGTCGTTTGCAAGTTGGACATTACCGCTGTGCCCAAACCGCTGTGCCCAAAGCGCTGCGCCTCAAGCTGGTTCGGCACACCTGCTTGAAAAATCAGGGTAAAACGGCCCACCAGGGCATCGGTCGCTATTGCGCTATTATGTCGTGAGATAATTTGCCATGCCTTATTAGGATGCGCGTCGCGACGCAGCTTTCTCAGATGAGGATTAGTCTCTGCAAGGCTTGCGTGTTTAACATTTGCCGTAATTCAATGCCGGGGTATTTCAGGGTGGCACACTGAACCATTGCTTTGGTTTAGTAGCTCAACTTAAACTACAGTTTTGTAGTGCGCCGAGTACGCCTACAGCAGCAGAATTACAGGGTGACCGTCGATGCTCGAGCAAGTCATGAACGTTATGCAAGATGACCTGGTCATCATGGCCCTACCGTTATTTTTCGTCGCACTTGTCGTCGAGTTACTTTGGGCGCGTAAACAAGCGCAGGCCGTCTATGAAAAAGCCGATTTCCTGACCTCAATGGGTGTCATGCTGTTAACGGTGTTTATCGATATTATTCCCAAGATCGCTGGCATCGCGTTGATGTTCGTATGCTACGAACTGTCGCCTTTTAAGGATCTAGTGTCGCGCACCCTCCCATGGTGGATTGTATTGTTCTTTCTCGATGATTTTACCTATTACTGGTTCCATAGAGGCAATCACGAGGTGCGCTGGATGTGGGCGGGACATAGTTCCCATCACAATTCTCAGTATTACAACCTGGGTACTGCATTACGACAGGGTGTTGTTGAGCGGGGATACAAATACTTTTTCTGGTGTCCGCTTGCCCTCATTGGCTTTGATCCTGTCATGATTGTCACTATGTTGAGCGTTAGTCTTATCTATCAATTTTGGTTGCATACCGAAGCGATTGATCGAATGCCTGCATGGTATGAGTTTGTCTTTAATACGCCCTCGCATCATCGTGTCCACCACGGCTCCAATACCCGTTACTTGGATCGTAACCATGGGGCGACCTTGATTATCTGGGATCGTTTGTTCGGTACATTCAGTAATGAAACCGCGTATGACCCGGTCCGCTACGGACTCACCGCCAATATAGACAGTGGTAATGTTTTTCGTGTGGCGTTTGACGAATATCGACATATTTTACGTGATGTTAAACGCGCTGATCGATGGAGGGACAAGCTCGCCTATCTCATGCTGGCCCCCGGCTGGTCCCACGACGGCGAGGATAAGCGCTCGAACACATTGAGAGAACGCGACGGATTAGCTTAATAGGGTTTACGTTTTGGTGGCGTGACATAATGTCGACGCTTGCCCCCCCAAAGTGTGATCAAACGTTGTAGCTAGAAGCTGCGCGGAGCTGGGCCATCGAATCGGTAATACGGAAGCCTCCGGACCCACTGAAACACCCATCGCCACGTCATCGGCAGGCCACTTGAAGCGAGGGTTTAATATT
>CAWUXF010000053.1:0-8569 GCA_963926325.1 uncultured Luminiphilus sp.
ACAGCTCCATCATATGATGGCACTGGGTCAGGCCCAGTTGCTCCAGCGCCAGTTTTAATGACAGGGTGCCCGTGCGCCCAAAGCCGGCGCCGATGACTTTTAGGGTCATGGTTATTGTCCTTTCTGACTTGGCAATTTACTGTGGTTGCTAACCGCAGCGTCCGTGGGACCATAGCCTTTAAGGTTCTGCATGGTCAAGCCGCAAGCAGGCAAGGCAACGCAAAACGGTCGAGAGAAACTGCGGTAGAAGTCTTGAAAATTCGTTGGTTTCAGGTTTTTTTGTGGTTGCTTTGCTGCGCTTTAAGCTGCAAAGTGCTGGCCGAGACAGGTCGGCTGACATTGATTGTTGCGCCGCGAATAGACGCCGAGAGTTCGAGATAATGAAAAAAAATGGTGAGTTTTTGGCTACGCTTTCTCGGGGCTTGACGGTGCTGCGCGTATTTTCTCGCGAGAGTCCAGAAATGACCTTGAGTGAAGTTGCAGTAAAAACCGATCTGAGTCCGGCTGTGGCGCGACGCTGCCTGAATACCCTAGTTGAGCTCGGCTATGTGGGTAAGAAGGGCAAGTTGTTCTTGCTGACGGCCGAGGTGCTGGGTTTTGCTTCCGCCTTTATCGAGTCGATGAATCTGGAGGAAATAGTGCAGCCACATTTGCAGGTGTTGCGTGATAACACGGGTGACAGTACGTCTCTGGCGGTGCTGTCAGAGCAAGACATCCTTTATCTGGTGCATGTGTCTACCCACCGAATGGTGCGCGTAGCCGCAGGATTCGGCACGCGTTTTCCAGCGCATCCGACATCCATGGGACGGGTGCTGATCGCCAACCAGCCACAGGAAGTCGTTGACTCGTACCTGCAGAATAGTGATTTTAAGAAGCTCACAACCAAGACCGTGACGTCACGAAGTGAGCTCAAGAGGCTGTTAGAGCAGGTCAAACAACAAGGCTATGCCTCTGTTGAAGATGAGCTTGATTACGGTATCGTCTCGGTGGCAGTGCCCGTTGTTGATCAATCAGGCAAGGTGCTGGCCGCCATCAATTGCTCGACGGTCACGACTCGGGTGGACCGTGAGCAAATGGTTCAGAGTCGCTTGCAGGAATTGCGCGACGCCGCCCAAAAAATTGAAATGGAGCTCAGGCGCTATCCGGTTCTCGCAGACTCCATCCGCAGTTCTGCTGCAAGTCACCAGACAGAGTCCTGAAAAATGTCATCTCGCGCTGAGCTCCCAGGCTCTCATGACTCTCCTCAGGCTTGGTAGTCCACGGCTGCTTGCGCGCCGATCCACAGTGGGTGACCCGCAGGGTTGTTCATCTCCTCGAAAAGATGGCCTACGAGGCCTGCGCACCGAGCGGTCAAAATCACGCCGCGCATCATTTTTGACGGTACACCGGCTTCGGCCAGTACGGCCCCGATCGCAGCGCTGACATTAGTCACAAGATTTTTTTTGAGGGTTGTTTGCAGGCCTAATTCTAATAATTTCACCGCCCGTATGTATTTGCCGTCCACTTCAAGGCTTTCGGCAACCGCGATGAGGCGCTTAACCCTTGGGTCCAAGTCGCCATGAATGGGGTGTCCGAAACCTGGTACCGGTCTGCGAATGTCGCGATATTGCTGGATCTCAGTCAAAACCGCGGCCTCTTGATCTTCAGCGGCAACAATCCTCTCAAGCACGGCGCCACATTCGCTGGCGGTGCCAGCATAGCGATCCCCTACGCCCAGCAGCCCGGCGGCGATGGCGCCAGTGAATGATTCTGGTGCGCCATAATAAGTCAGGCGAGTTGCGATCGCTGATGGTACGAGTCCGTGCTCCATAATCGTGACGAGTACGGCATCCATAATTTTGCACTGGGCGTCGGTCGGTTCTTGACCTAGGGCTTGCAGGTAGATCATTTGGGTAAACGAGACCTTGCCGATTAAATCCTCGCAGAGGTCTTTACCTCGAACGATGATGGTGTCGGCGTCAAACCCGCAGATGTTGGTTGTACCTTTTTGCTCGAGCATAATCTCTAACCTTTGTGGCGTTTGTCTGATAGTATTGAAAGCTTCGCATATCGAAAATTAATTCGCTATGCGAAATACCTAAACTATTAACAATTAAGCTGAAGGGGTGATTCCAATGAGGAGTCTATTGATATTAGTGGCGATTGCCATTTCAACGCCGGTGGTTAACACGGTGTTTGCTGCCGACAGGATGATGGAAGAGGTGGTTGTTTCTGCACGTAAACGCGCTGAATCACTGGAGGAAAGTCCCGTGTCAGTAAGTGTTTTCACCGCAGAGGATCTTGAATCGGCCGGTATCGAGACGGCACGAGACTTCATCGCACTCACGCCGAATGTCACGTTGGTTGAAACCCAAAATGCGGGTAACGCCTTTATTAACGTTCGGGGTGTATCCCAGGCGCGCAACAGTGAGATGTCAGTTGCCGTGTTGGTTGACGGCGTGTTGATGGCTAACCCAGCACAGTTCACTCAACAGTTATTTGATATCGAGCAGATCGAAGTACTACGCGGTCCGCAAGGCGCACTTTATGGGCGAAATGCGATCGGTGGGGCTATCACCATACAGACTCGGCAACCCAGCGATGAAATGGCTGGGCGGTTAGAAGTGGGTGCCGACTCGGGTCCAGGATATGCGGCGAAAGGGTTCGTTAGCGGACCTGTGGGCGACTCAGAGACGTTAAAGTACCGTGCCTCATTGTCCTATATTGATACCGATGGTTTCCTGGATAACGCCTTTTTGGGCGAAAAAGCTGATCCCTACAAAGATGTTTCAGGACGATTGAAACTGCTGTGGGAGCCGACAGATAACTTCCAAGCCGACTTCAGAATCAGTCAATCAAAACTAGATACTCAGGCGCTTTATTTTGTTATCGGTGCCGAGGCGGACGATACAGATCTCGATATTCGGGTTAACAACCCCGGCGTCAACGAGAGAGATATCATGAACTCCAGTGTGAAACTCGAATACGAGTTTGATGACGGAGGTACCTTCACTTCCATCACGGCTTATGATGATCTTGAAGAATTACTAACCGGTGATAATTTCAATTTCTTACCGCCTGCGGAGTCGGTGATTAATTTCTTCCCCATCGGCGGCATCGCGATTGCGCTGACAGGTGATGCGTTTGCAGATTTGAGTCAAACCCAGTATCTCGAAACTGACTCTGTTAGTCAGGAATTTCGTTACACCTCTGCTGCGAGCGAGCGTATGCGATGGATTGTTGGTGCGTACGCCATATCAACAGACCGATACATATCAACAGGTAATCAGATAGACCGAGATCAGGGTGTTTTCCCCGTCTATAAGGTGCCCAGGGTTTCATTGTTTGTTGACCCCACCGATCCTAGTCCGCAATTAAGCCTGTTGGCTGATACCCAGGATAATTTTGCGTGGGCCGTGTTCGGCGATATTGCCTATGATTTTACCGACAAGTTCGAAGGTTCTTTGTCGCTTCGATATGATCGCGATACGCGCGAGAACACAACCCTGACTGAACCCTTATACGATCCAACCGGTGGTATTGGTATTATTTTGGGAGAGGTACGGAAAGAGTCGTTCAGTGAGCTACAGCCGAAGGTTAACCTGCGTTATTTGCCTACCGATGACCTGACAATCTATGGTGGATGGTCTCGAGGATTCCGTAGCGGCGGATTCAATCAGACAGGTGTTGGCGCAGCGATCTCAGAGCCCGGGGTAGAGGACGTATTTGGCGCCCAGGTTGCGGATACCTTTGAAGTGGGTGTTAAGAATATATTTATGGACGGCCGGTTCACCACGGCGTTGAGCATTTTCAGGACCGATTTTGATAATGCCTATTTCTTTTTCTATGATCCTACGACGAGCACCCAGAATCTGGGGAATATTCCCGAAGTTGAATATGTAGGCCTTGAGCTCGAGGCTAATGCCTATATCAACGATTATCTAACGGGATACTTTGGGCTTGGCTTAACCGACAGCAAGATTACTGATGCGGCTAACACAGCACATAACGGCAATGAGGCACCCTTGGTTTCGAAAAATACAGTGAATGCCGGTTTACAGTTGCGATACCCCATTGCATCAGTAGATGGCCTGTATTTTACGGGTCGATTTGACTACCAACATATTGGCGATACCTACTGGGATCCTGCAAATATTTCAGTCCGCTCACCCGTTGATCTTGTAGATGTCAGAGTTGGATTCGAGTCAGATGATAACTGGTCAGTGGTTCTGTGGACCAAAAATGCATTTGATGAAGAGTACAATGCCGAATTTTCGCCGGGTCCAGCACCGGGTTTGAATTTCCTTTGGAAGGCGCCGCCACGACGTTTTGGCCTGTCTTTTATCAAAAACTTTTAGAAGCCCACGAGGACCTTAAATCATGAGTTCAATCGAAGCGGTTAATACAAAGTTACATCACAACGCTTATGTGACTCGAAACATGGAGGCTGTTCGTGCCTTCTATGAAGATATCATAGGCTTTCCATTAAGCGCGACTTGGTGCGAAAAAACCGACCTATTCGGCAAAGAGCGTGTGTATATGCACTGCTTCTTTGAAATCGGTAATGGCGAGTCACTCGCGTTCTTTCAGTTTGCAGATGACGACGATGCACAGGAGTTCGGTCCGGAGCTACCGCCCTCTGGTTTTCGTCATCTTGCGATGAATGTCGATCAGGTGACCCAAGACGGTATCCGTGATCGACTTGCGGCCGCGGGCGTTGGTGAGCCGCAGACCTACATCCTCAATCACGGTTATTGCTACTCGCTTTACGTTTTTGACCCGGCAGGACTACTGATTGAGTTTACTGTGGATCACGAGGACGTCGAGCAAATTAATGCGGACAAGAAAACCACCGCCCACGCTGAGCTAAAGCGATGGCTCGCTGGGGATCATTCGCCAAATAACGAGGCCTATCACCGCTAAGCGGATAAGGAAAAACGATGAGTGAATCTGTAGTCATTATTTATTACAGCGGCTATGGCCACACGGAGAAGCAGGCGGAAGCGGTTGCTGCGGGGGCATTAGAGGTTGCCGGCGTAGACTGCACATTAATACCAGTCGCGTCACTCGAAAGTGCCGACGCCGAAGGTTGGCATACCGTTGATGCAGCTAGTGCTGTAATTTTTGGCAGTCCAACCTATATGGGTTCCGCTGCGGCAGAATTTAAGAAGTTTATGGAAGCATCTTCGGGTCGATGGATGGCGGGAAAATGGCAGGACAAGCTGGCTGCAGGTTTCACTAATTCCGGTTCCCATAATGGTGATAAACAAAACACGTTAGTGGAATTTGTGACGTTTGCTGCTCAGCATGGGATGGTTTGGATCAATCTGAATATAGCACCTGGTAACAATAGTTCAGCGGGCAGCATCAATGACCTGAATCGGTTGGGCGCATCTCTCGGCGCCATGGCACAGTCTAATGTCGACGTTGGTCCTGACGAAGGCCCGATAGCTTCTGATCTTGAGACCGCCAAGTCTCTGGGACGTCGAGTTGGGCAAAGTACACTGCGCTGGAATACCTGAGCCAAGAAAATAATAGGACATTTATGATCTATCACCATGAGGTAGAAACCCGCTCGCCTGAGGATCAGCTGAAGCTTGATAAGGTGAGTTATCTAAAGCAAATAGCTTATCTATTTGAACACTCAACTTTCTATCAAAACAAGTTGAAAGCTGCAGGCTTTGAGTCTGCAGCGCAAGTGGGTAGTCTGGAGAATATTGCCGAATTGCCATTCACCGAGAAAGATGAGCTTAGGGCTACTCAGGCAGCCGCGCCACCGTTTGGCGATCATCTGGCGTGTGTGCCTGAGAACCTGCGCCGAGTATTCAGTACTAGCGGTACCACGGGCGTACCCTGCTACCTGGGCTTGACCAATAATGATATCGATATGTACGCCACCAATGTTGCGCGGGGCTATTCAGCAGCCGGATTCATGAAAGGGCAGAGAATAGCAGTGGGCTTTAATGCCGGTCCCTTTGTCGCGGGGGCTGTCTATTACGGCTTCGACAAGATTGGTTGTACCGTGATACCCGTCGGAACCGGTAATACTGAGCGCTTGGTAACCGCGATTCAAAAGATGCGGGCGACAGGGATAAGTTGTACGCCATCGTATGGTCTTTATCTCATTGACTACTGTCTAGAGCACGGCATAGATACTCGAAGCCTTGGGCTCAAAAATATGATAACAGCGGGCGAGCCAGGCGGTGGTGACCCGCTTATTCGCGGCAAAATAGAAGAAGCGTTTGGTTGCCAGGTTCGAGAATCCATGGGTATAGGGGACATTTCATTGTCTACCTGGGCAGAAGATGAAGATGGCCAGGGCATGCATTTTATGGCGCGCGAATCGGTTCATGTCGAGTTGATCGATCCTGTGACAGGTACGCCGAAAGCTTGGGAAGATGGTGCGGAAGGCGAGTTGGTTTATACGGCGCTAAAGCGCGAAGCTATGCCGCTGCTCAGATTTCGTAGTCGGGACCATGTGGTCGTCAATATGAAGCCCAACCCTACCGGTAGAACTGGGCCGCGTATCCGCTGTGTCGGTCGTACCGATGATATGTTGATCGTTCGCGGCGTAAACCTGTTTCCAACAGCTATCCGTAGCATCGTTCAGGAATTTACCCCCAGTGTGTCGGGCATGCTGCAAATTCGGCCAACGGCGCGCGGCGTCATGCAGGACCCGCCATTACCTATCCAGGTTGAATTGGGTGTTGATGCTCATGTAGATGAAGCGAGTTTGAAAAAATCAATCGAGTCAATGATTCGAGAGCGTTTGTTGGTGACAACCGCTGTAACGCTGGTGCAATACAATGCGCTACCGAGAGAAACCTACAAATCAAAGCTCGTCGACTACAGTGACGTGCCGACAGTCTGATCAAGCGCTAATGAACGATTAATTGGGCACGGTCAGGCTCTTTATTAATGACCAAAATGAGTTTGTTGAGGAGAATGAAATGAGTAACCGAATAGAAACGACACATACCGGCAGCTTGCCTCGTCCTGACGAACTCATCAAGCTAATGTGGGCTGTCTCCGATGGCATCCCGGTTGATGCGAAAGCGTTAGATGAATCAATTGTAGCGGCCGTCGACTCGGTATTTGGTCGTCAGGCGGATAGTGGGATTACCTATTTGAACGATGGCGAGATGTCAAAGCCGAGCTATGCAACCTATGTGAAAGATCGGTTGAGTGGTTTTGACGGCGAAGCGGTCGAAAGCTATTTTTTCAAGGACCTTGAGGAGTTTCCTCGGTCGAAGGAGGTCGTTGCTGCTAATCCGGGTCGTAGGAAGCGTTATGCACCTGCATGCACGGGCGAAATTAGTGTAAGCGACCCAGACGCGGCGCTACTGGATATGGCGAACCTGAACAAGGCGGCAGCTGACCGTGGTGTATCGACTATTTTTTCTAGCGCAGCGTCGCCCGGTGTCGTGTCTATCTTTTTTGAGAATCAGTATTACGACAGTGATGAGGCTTATGTCTTTGCCATCGCTGAGGCAATGCGCCATGAATATGAAGCGATCGCAGCTTCTGGCGCTAAGGTTCAGCTGGACTGCCCAGACCTGGCCATGGGCCGACACTCAACCTATGCGAATTTGAGTCTTGAAGACTATCGTAAACGTATGGGCATGAATATTGCCGCTTTGAACCACGCGGTGCGCAATATCCCGGAAGAGCAGTTGCGTATGCATCTATGCTGGGGTAACTATCCTGGACCACACCATTGTGATGTTGCGTTAGCTGAGATCATTGATCTCGTTTGGGATGCAAAACCGCAGACCATATTGTTCGAGGCTGCGAATCCTAGGCATGCACACGAGTGGACCATTTTTGAGGACACTCGTGTGCCCTCAAACAAGATTCTGTGCCCGGGGGTTATCGAGTGCCAATCAAATTATGTGGAGCATCCCGAATTGGTTGCGCAGCGTATCGTACGTTATGGAAAATTGATTGATCCGAGCCAGCTCATGGCCGGTGTCGATTGTGGTTTTAGTGTACATGTTGGCATGCAAGGTGTTGACCCTGATGTGGCCTTCGCTAAGCTGGCCGCCTTGGCGCAAGGTGCGGAGATCGCTTCCAAAAAACTCTTTTAGTATTGTCGCGAACCCCTAGAGTCGGGAACCACTCAGCGCCGTCGATGAGCTGCATTGAATAGGTGTTATTGATTTGCTAGCGCATTGACGACGCTGCGGATACGCGGCTTAAGAGCAGCTTGACACAAACTGTGATTCTCGACTTTTGTTTTCGAATCAGTCGACGGTTGTTGGCGGCGTCTCAATGTCTTGCAAGGGGACTCAAGGGGTGGTTTTGCCTGTGCTCTGAGTGAGTTCAAGGATTGTCTTGGCTATCTCAGCTCATCGGTCAGGTGGGATTATTCGCTAAAATTTCTAGCTCGCCTGCGATGACCTCTGTTGAATAATGCTTTTGACCGTCCCTTTCCCATTGTTTGGTATGGAGCTCTCCTTCAACGTAAATTTGACTGCCTTGCTTCAGATATTTCCCAGCAATATCCGCCAGACGGTGGAGGAACACAACACGATGCCATTCTGTGCGCTCAATTGCCTCGCCGGTTTTCTTGTCCTTGATGGTCTTGCTG
>CAWUXF010000054.1:0-5650 GCA_963926325.1 uncultured Luminiphilus sp.
AATTCCGCCGTATAACCCCAGAGCTCGTCCAAAGCCTTCTGCATACGCTCATGACTTTCTGTCGTGCCATCGCCTAAACGCAACATCCATTCTCGGCCGCGACGCAGGTGATACGTCGTCTCTTTTTCGGCTTTTCCCGCAATAGCGGATAAACGCGCATCGGTACTATTTTTCAAGGCGCCAAAATAAGGGGATATATACGCATCATAAAGAAACTGACGCGCAATCGTGAAGGCAAAGTCGCCTCTAGGAAGCTCAACCAGCAGTAGATTACTGAAATCACGCACATCACGTTGGAAAGCAAACGTATCCTCAGTGCAATCACCGCCGACTATCTCCGCGGCATACTGATAAAACATCCGAGCGCGACCGACGAAATCGAGGGCCACATTGGTCAAACCCAAGTCTTCCTCGAGAAAAGGTGCCCGGCTTGCCCACTCCGATACGCGATGGCCCATAATGAGGGAGTCATCTCCCAAACGCACAACGAAGCGCGCAGTATCCGACAACCCCTTCACAGACTATCAACCCCTTCTGGTAGCGCATACATCGCAGCATGACGATAGGGCTTGTCATCCAGCGGGTCATAAAAGCTCTCGCAGTCTGACTCTTGTGAGGCGGTGATATTCCTAGACGCTACTACCCAAATACTGACACCCTCACCTCGCCGCGTATAAACATCCCGCGCGTACTCGAGGGCCTGCTCGGGATCATCCGCATGAAGGCTGCCCACATGCTTGTGATCGAGACCGCGCCGCGATCGGATAAATACTTCATATAACTGTAGATGATCAGTCATTAACCTCGTCCTTTACCAATAGATCAGGCGACACTTGCCTGTTTTGTACGTCGCTTTGATACGTATGCAGCCATCGCGTCACGAACCCAGGCCCCGTCTTCATGCGCCTGAACGTGATGTGCCAAACGTTGCCGGTTACAAATACCATTCCCCGAAATAACGCGCTCGAATTCCGCCCAATCTATTTCACCAAAATCATAGTGATTGCGCGCTTCATTCCATTTTAGATCGGCATCTGGAACCTCAAGACCAATCGCATGGGACTGCTGCACGGCTTGATCGACGAACTGTTGACGTAAATCATCATTAGTACGACGTTTAATCTTCCACTTCATCGACTGTGCCGAATGCGCTGATTCCGCATCATGTGGACCGAACATCATCAATGCCGGCCACCACCAACGGTTAATAGAGTCTTGAGCCATCGCTTTTTGCTCGTCAGACCCCTGCATCAATACCATCATGATGTTATAGCCTTGGCGCTGATGAAAACTCTCTTCCTTGCAAATGCGTACCATCGCTCGGGCGTAGGGGCCGTATGATGTATTTTGAAGCGATATTTGGTTAACAATCGCAGCGCTGTCTACTAGCCAGCCAATGGCACCAATGTCGGCCCATGTCAGCGACGGATAATTAAAAATTGACGCGTACTTGCTCGTGCCGTTATGCAGCCGATCAACCATTTCTTCTCGGGTAATGCCTAAGGTTTCCGCAGCGCTATATAGATACAGCCCGTGGCCCGCTTCATCTTGCACTTTGGCGAGTAAAATGGCTTTGCGCGCAAGTGTCGGTGCGCGGGTAATCCAGTTCCCCTCTGGCTGCTCTCCGATGATCTCTGAGTGCGCGTGCTGCGAGATTTGCCGAATCAGATTTTGGCGGTATTTTTCCGGCATCCAGTCTTTCGGCTCTACCTTTTCTTCTGCATCAATACGTGCCTGAAATTGCTCTTCGTTAGGCAGTGCTACAACGTTATCTGTCATGCTAAACCTCACTCACATTCATTCGTGATTTAAATACGCTCGATGATCAAGGCAATGCCCTGACCAACACCAATACACATGGTGCAGAGACCATACCGGCCTCCACTCCGATTTAATTCGTACATCGCCGTTGTCACAAGTCGCGCACCGCTCATCCCCAATGGGTGCCCAAGTGAAATCGCGCCCCCATTTGGGTTAATGTGTGCTGCGTCGTCGGCGAGTCCCAATGCCCGCGTGACTGCTAGCCCTTGCGCGGCAAATGCTTCATTTAGCTCCACAACATCCATCTGATCGATGCTTAAGCCCGCTATTTTTAGTGCCTTCGTAGCCGCTTCAAAAGGTCCGAAACCCATAATGCGCGGCGCTAATCCACTCGTCGCCATCGCTACAACGCGCGCCTTTGGCGTTAGACCATGCTGCTTAATAGCGTGCTCCGAAGCCAACAGCAGTGCACAAGCGCCATCGTTAACACTCGAAGCATTACCTGCGGTAACGGTGCCACCTTCTTTGAATGGAGTGGGCAATTTGGCCAGCGCCGCTAAAGAACTCTCTCGCCGGGGGCCTTCATCGTGCTCGACCACAACCGGGTCTCGCTTGCGTTGTGTGATTGTAACCGATGTAATTTCATCAGCTAGGCGCCCAGCATCCTGTGCCGCGATCGCTTTTTGATGGGAGCGCAACGCAAACGCGTCTTGATCTTCACGGGAAATCGAAAACTGCGCTGCGACGTTTTCTGCAGTCTCAGGCATCGAATCGGTACCCCATTGTTTTTTAAACGCAGGATTAACAAATCGCCAGCCAATAGTGGTGTCATAAGTTTGAACATTTCGGTCGAAGGCAGTCGTGCTTTTTCCAACAACAAAAGGCGCCCTACTCATCGATTCAACGCCACCCGCCATCGCTAGATCGATCTCACCCGACTTAATCGCCCTCGCTGCGGAACCCACCGCATCCATACCCGAGCCACATAAGCGATTGAGCGTGACTGCGGGAACGATCTCGGGCAAGCCAGCCAACAGTGCGCTCATACGCGCGACGTTGCGATTATCTTCACCAGCCTGATTCGCACAGCCGTACCAGAGATCATTCAACGCATGCCAATCGACCGATGTATTTCTCTGCATCAGCGCCCTGATCGGTAGGGCACCTAAATCGTCGGTACGAATACTAGATAACGCACCGCCATAGCGACCGATCGGTGTTCGAATTGCATCACAAATAAATGCGGCGTTCATCAGTTTTCCTCATCTGGAGAAATCGTCGTGAGCATCCCGCCAATAGTTGCGGAATTACCTCGAAATTGAGCAATTATCTGGCCATCCTGATTCTTCACTACGGCGTCATAAATCCCGCTCCGCTTGCCCTGATGTACCATTGTCGAACAAGCAGTCAAGGTATCGCCCAGCAGGGCTGGGCGCAGAAAGTCTATACGTGCACCCGCGGCCACTGTCACCAAATTTCGACTATTGCAGGCGAACGCAAAAGCGCTGTCTGCCAGCGCAAAAATAAAGCCTCCGTGGCAAATATTATGACCATTCACCATGTCTTCTCGGACGGACATACTAATTTCAGCACGACCCTCCGCCACATCATCTAGCGTCATGCCCATACTCTGGGTCGCTCGATCATCAGCCCACATAGCGGCAGCGGCGGCCTTCGCGATTTGATCAGATGCTGTCATTAACGACCCTTATAATTTGGCGTTCTTTTCTCTAAAAATGCCGCCACCCCTTCAGCGTAATCTTCAGAAAATCCCGCTTTGCGCATCAGCGCTTCCTCGAGTGCCAACTGCTGATCGAGGGTGTTGGTCATAGAGGCATTGAACGCTTGCTTGGTAAAACCGAAACCCAGAGTCGGCTGCGTTGCCAAATGCTCGGCGAGCGCCATCACTGTCGGCAACAGCACCTCATCGTCGACCACCTCCCAAATCAAGCCCCACTCTTTAGCTTGCGCCGCTGTAATCTTCGGCATCAACATGGCCATACCTTTAGCGCGAGCCATGCCCACTAGTCGCGGCAAATGCCATGAACCACCAGAGTCTGGGATCAATCCCAGCATAGCGAAAGACTCAACAAACTTTGCTGAACGCGCTGCAAAGACTAAATCACAGCACAGCGCAATATTAGCCCCAGCCCCAGCCGCGACGCCGTTGACCGCACAAAGTACCGGCTTATTCATACCCGTAATTCGCTTTATAAGCGGGTTGTAAAACGCTTTGACCGACTCACCTAGATCCACGCGTTGCCCGGGCGCAACATTGCGATCATTCAAATCCTGGCCAGCACAAAAGCCTCGGCCCGCACCGGTGATCACCACCGCCCGCACGGCATCGCTTTCTGCCGCCTCGGTCAACACCTGAGCGACTTCTGCATGCATGTCCGCAGTAAAACTATTGAGGCTATCGGGCCGATTTAGCGTTAAACATGCAACCCCTTTATCAATCTGAAAAAGGATATTCTGGTATGTCATTAATCAGTCTTCCTTTCGGGCAACAAGCGTCAAAATATCGTAAATGGCGACCAGTTCCTGATTTTGATTGGTCACCTCGACAGCCCACACCACCACACCGTTTGGTTGCTCATCACCTCTTCGCGCTTTCTTGATTTTCCTGCGGACTGTCAGCTTCACTTGAATTGTCGTACCTGCAGGCACCGGCTCAATAAATCGTAGGTTTTCAAGACCATAGTTAGCGATTACAGGTCCAGCCGCAGGATCGACGAACATCCCGGCTGCAGCAGAAATAATAAAATATCCGTGTGCAACACGCTGACCAAAAAACGAATCTTTCGCTGCAATCTCATCAAAGTGTGCATAAAAATGATCGCCACTTAGGCAACCAAAATTGACAATATCTGCCTCGGTGACTGTTCTTCGATGAGTAATAAGTGTTTCTCCGATTTTTAACTCTTCGAAGTATTTTTTAAATGGGTGAACCTGATCTGAATAAACCCGAGCGCCTTCATGATACTCATTAGTGATCGCCATCAACGAGCTCGGCGATCCTTGGAGTGCTGTTCGCTGCATGTAATGCTTTATCGCACGTGCGCCGCCGAGCTCCTCACCGCCACCTGCGCGACCAGGACCACCGTGAATCATATTCGCGAGAGGCGCGCCATGCCCGGTCGATTCCTTTGCGCAATCACGATTAAGGATCAGCATACGTCCATGCCAAGCACTTGCGCCTAGTACAAGCGCTCGCGCCTCGCCGTCATCATAGGTATAGACACTTGCCACAAGAGAGCCCTTGCCCATGCGCGCCAGTTCAACTGCATCGCCCAATGTGCTGTACGGCATAACCGTCGCCACGGGTCCAAATGCCTCGACGCTGTGAACCCGCTCTGCTGACATCGGGTTATTGCAACGCAAAAGCGTTGCCGGATAAAAGGCACCGGCATTACTCGACAATCCTTCGAGCGCGATGCTTTCGTCGCCGCCAAAAACAATCTGCGCTTCGGTACACAGCTCAGCGACCTTTTCACGGACATCTTGCGCTTGCTCTTTACTCACAAGCGCACCTAAGCGCACGTTGTCGAGGGCCGGATCACCCTGTGTCGCTTTTGCCAAACGTGCCGATATAGCATCAATCACCGCATCGATACTTTCCTCGGGAACAATCACACGACGAATAGCGGTACATTTTTGCCCCGCCTTGCCGGTCATCTCACGGACAACTTCTTTAATGAAAATCGTAAACTCTTCATCATCCGGGCGAACCGACTGCCCCAAAATCGCGCAATTGAGTGAGTCAGCCTCCATCGTGAAGGGGATACTGTTAGCAATAATATTAGGATGACAGCGCAATGACCGCCCGGTAGTAGCCGAGCCGGTAAACGTGACCACGTCCTGCTCATTCAAATGATTGAATAAATCG
>CAWUXF010000055.1:0-4359 GCA_963926325.1 uncultured Luminiphilus sp.
CCCAGTTTCGTTGGTAACCTGCAGTTCGGTATCGCTTTGACGATCTTCTTGCGTTCGCGATTACGAAGCAGCGTCATCACTTACTAGATCTATAGTGTTAAAAATAACAAGGAACTTCTACATGGATATGAGCAGTTTATTTTCGGTGTCTGGCAAGACCGTACTGATCACCGGGGGGTCTCGCGGCATCGGTGAAATGATGGCAGAGGCATTTGTTCGGGGCGGTGCCAAGGTTTATATCACTGCCCGCAAGGCAGATGACCTGAACACGACGGCAACACGGCTGTCGCAGTTCGGTGAATGCCATGCGGTGGCCTGTGATCTATCGACGGCTGACGGTATTAGCACGCTGGTAGCGGCAATAAAATCCGAAAATACTGCGCTTCAGGTACTGATTAACAACGCCGGCAGCACTTGGGGCTCGCCTATTGGCACCTTCCCCGAGCAGGGTTGGGACAAAGTCATGGACTTAAATGTTAAAACACCGTTTTTCTTGCTTCAGCAACTGCTGCCGTTATTAGAGGCGGGGGCAACCGATGATGACCCCGCTCGCGTCATTAATATTGCGTCGGTTAACGGCATTACGACGCCAACGGAGGGGATGGACAATTATTCATACTCAGCCAGCAAGGCCGCGGTAATACACCTGACGCGCCATTTGGCAGCGACTTTGAATAAGAGTCGCATTAACGTCAATGGCATAGCACCGGGGTTTTTCCCGAGTAAAATGACGGCGCATTGGCTGGTTGATGGCAGTGAGAAGGCGCTACTCGATGCCGTGCCGCGCCAGCTAGGCACCGCAGAAGATGCCGGTGGCACCGCAATCTATCTTTGTAGTCGCGCCTCGGCTTGGATCAAGGGCCATACGATTGTGCTCGACGGTGGCACTGTCGCTCAGTCGGGTTGAGTTAACGCGGGTTAATGGGAGTACCCATGCAGTATATTCCAGACCATACACCAGTAATTGTTGGTGTTGGGCAATCATTAGAGCGTCTGTCAGGGCTCGACGTCAGCGCGGCATCCTCGCCGCAGCAGATGGCCAGCGAGGCGGGGCGGTTGGCACTTTTGGATGGTGGTAATGGGGCGCTGTTAGGCGAAGCTATTGATGCTATTGCGGTGGTTCGTTTGTTTGGTGATTCGGTGCCCCCCGCGCTGGTACCGTTTTTCGCGCCGTTTGGTGCCAGTGACAATATGCCCCGCTCAATTGCCGAGCGGCTCAAGCTGTCGCCAGATTTGGCGATTTATTCCCCGGCGTGTGGCGATGAGCCCCAGTATCTTGTAACCGAAATGTGTGAGCGGATAGCGCGTGGAGAGATAAGGGCGGGCTTAATTTGTGGTGCCGAAACGATCGCAACGCAGCGCCAAGCCCAGAAAACCGGTGTAGCACTCGACTGGCGGGAGACCGCTGACGGGAGTGTCGAGGACCGAGGTTTGGGCATTGATGGCTTAGTCTGTCCAGAGATGATCCGTCATCAACTTCAAATGCCAGCATCGGTCTATCCAATTTTCGATCACGCTCGGCGAGCTCGCCTGGGGCTGTCAAAAAGTGCATACACCGCTTCAATTGGGGCACTTTTTGCGCGCTTTTCAGCGGTTGCCGCGAACAATCCCTACAGTATGTTTGACGGTGTGCTATCTGCGTCAGAGATCACTGAAATTACAGCCGGTAATCGTACGATTGCCGACCCTTATAGCCGAGCGATGGTCGCCAAAGACGGGGTAAATCAGGGCGCGGCGGTCATTGTTTGTAGCGCGGGATTAGCCCGTGAGCTCAGCATCCCTGAATCACAGTGGGTGTTTCTGCACGGATACAGCCGTGTAGAAGAAAAGCCAGTTCTGCTCCGAGAAGACCTTGGCAGTTCCCCTGCGTTGGCGTTGGCGTATAGCGCGGCGTTGGCGTCAGCGGGTAAAGTAGCGGCCGAGATTGCGGCTTTTGACTTGTATAGTTGCTTTCCGATCGCTGTGTTCGCAGCCATGGAGGCGCTAAACATCGGTCCCGCTGATGAGCGCCCACTTACAATGACCGGTGGTCTGCCTTTCTTTGGCGGTCCAGGTAATAACTATTCGCTCCACGGACTGGCGTCGATGGTCGACTACCTTCGTCTGCATCCCACTGAATTTGGTGTGGTTGGCGCCAACGGTGGCAACCTTTCTAAACACGCTGTTGGAGTTTACTCGACAACCCCCAAGCCATTTGTCGCGACCGCTAGCCAAGCGACGCAAGTGCAGCTCAATAACTTACCCGAAGTACCGTCAACGCCTAACCCAGAGGGTGATGGCCTGATTGAAACCTACACAGTGCTGTGGGATAAGAACGGGCCGACAATTGGCATTATTGTCGGTCGGTTAACGGCCGATAACCACCGTTTTGTGGCAAATACAGAGCCTGACGATACGGAGACTTTAGCCGTTATGAGTGAGGCGGATCCATTGCATCGCAGGGTACATGTGACGGCGAGTGAGGCGGGTAATCGCTTTAAATTTATTGGCTGACGCATAGGGAACATTTGCTGAGCGCCGTGCTTAGCGCAGTTTTAATTTAAAATATTTTAAACAACACACAGAAATAGGAGTACTCACGAATGGATATCTCAGGAAAAGTTGCAGTCGTTACCGGTGGTGCGTCGGGTATTGGCCAAGCCGTGGTAAGACGTTTTGCCCACGATGGCGCCAAAGTGGTGATTTTCGACTTAAATGCCGAAGCAGGGCAGGCCATGGTCGATGAGCTCGGCGCAGATAACTGCCTTTTTGTCTCTGTTAACGTGGTTGACGAAGACTCAGTCAAGTCAGCACTTGCGGAAGTTGTGCGCAAGTTTGCCACAGTACATGTATGTGTTAACTGCGCAGGGATTGGCAGTGCCGCAAAAACGGTAGGTAAAGACGGACCATTTCCACTAGATACCTGGAACAAGGTGATTGCCGTAAACCTAACGGGCACCTTTAATGTGCTGCGCCTGTGTGCTGAGCTTATGGCGAAGAATGACCCGGTAACCGATGATATGGGCAGAGGCGTGATCATTAATACTGCTTCAGTTGCCGCTTATGAAGGCCAAGTAGGGCAGGCGGCCTATAGCGCCAGCAAGGGTGGTATCGTCGGCATGACGTTACCGATTGCGCGGGATTTGTCGACACTCGGCATCCGAGTAAACACGATTGTCCCCGGTCTGATCAAAACTCCGCTTTTTGCCAGCTTGAATCCAGAGTATATCCAAACCCTGTCAAACTCGGTTTTATACCCGAAGCGCCTAGGACACCCCGAAGAGATCGCCAAGCTAGCGGCAAGTATTGTCGACAATGATTATATAAACGGCGAATGTATTCGCATGGACGGCGGTATCCGTATGCAGCCGCGTTGAGCTTAAACGCGCTGCAGTAAATACTGCTTATTCATAATTTTTGAGGAAAGACCATGACCGATGAAGTCCTAGTAGACGTAGATTCAGGCGTGATGATCATAACGATCAACCGTCCGAAGGCGAAAAATGCAATCAATAAAGCGGTAGCACAGGGTATTGCTGCAGCGATAGACCAGTTAGATGCTGACGATGATATTCGTATTGGTATTCTCACGGGCGCCAATAATACTTTTTGTGCGGGCATGGATCTTAAGGCCTTTTTAAGTGGCGAAACGCCTTTCCTAGCGGGCCGCGGCTTTGGTGGCTTGGTGGAATCGCCACCTAAGAAGCCCTTGATTGCGGCGGTTGAGGGCTACGCGCTAGCGGGTGGACTGGAATTGGCGCTGACATGTGACTTGGTTGTCGCCGCTGAGGATGCAAAGTTTGGCATCCCTGAGGTCAAACGTGGCTTAGTAGCCGCCGCTGGCGGTCTCATGCGCTTGCCGCGTCAACTGCCTCAGCGAATTGCTATGGAGCTGGCGTTAACGGGTGACTTTATGGATGCCGAGCGCGCAGCTGCGTTGGGCTTGATCAATCACGTTGTGCCAGCGGGAGAAGCGATGACGGGTGCTTTGGCACTGGCGGCTAAGATTGCGGCAAACGGCCCCTTAGCGGTTAAAATTAGCAAGCAGGTCATTACGGAACAGCAGGATTGGTCGGCAGAGACCATGTTTGGGAAGCAGAGTGCGCTGGTGGAGCCAATAATGCGCAGTGCCGATGCGATCGAGGGTTCGATGGCCTTTGCCGAAAAGCGAGCGCCTAAATGGACAGGTCGTTAGATGCCGCAGTGACGTCTGGCAGAAAACGTAAATGGTGAGGTTATAAGCCTGGATCCGGGCAAGCAATCACCGTAAACGAATTAGGCAACCATTAGCAGGCCCCAGTCAGTGTTTGGGGCGAGCGGCAGAAGTATAGTGAGCCACCAATCAGCAGCGTAGCAATAGTTCGCTGCGTTTGTTTCTGT
>CAWUXF010000056.1:0-17987 GCA_963926325.1 uncultured Luminiphilus sp.
ATAAATAGGACTAAGGCTGTTGCAGTAAGCATCCAAGCGGTATTTGCTGCGTTCGCTTCAGCGGCAGATGCTAGGGGGGAAAACGTACTACACAAAACGGCCACCATACCGGCGGCAGGAAGGAACTTATTCATTTATTAGATCCGAATTGGTTCAAAACAGCGGACATTTTGCCACAAACTTCGGCAATGCCTCAAATCAATATAAAAATTCGATCCATATTCTCGGTTCAACGCTTAGCGGGCTTGCAGCCATTGCTATGCAGGATTAGTCTCTATAGAACATTATTCGGAGCTTTTTATGCCATATCCTTCCCGTTCCTTAAGCGTCCTCCTCGCTTTTATAGCGCTAAGCGGTTCGCTTAACGCCAATATGGCGATCAGTGCGGAAGCGCGTAACGTCATTCTCATCATCGGGGACGGCTTTGACGACCAACATGTCACCATGGCCCGCAATTACTTATCAGGCAATGGTGGAATGCTCTTATTAGATGAGCAGCCAATCCGTGCAGCCGTACAAATTGAAACTGTATCCACAGACGGCATCCCCCTATATGTCGCCGATTCAGCCAATACCGCGACGACACTCGCGACGGGCGTAGTGACTAACATCGGACGCATTGGCACAGGGCCTGATGATGAAGATGTCGCGACGATTGCCGAAATGGCCGTGGCAGCAGGTTATCGCGCAGGCATCGTCAGCTCAGCATCGATCACCGATGCCACACCCGCCTCTTTCATGGCGCATGTCGCTCATCGTGGTTGTGAAAATCCAGAGATTATTCTCGGTGGTACGTTTTATGGCGTTAAGTTTGAGGGCTGTCCACAGGATGCCTTAGACAATAATGGGCCGGGTTCCATCGCAGAACAGATAGTTCAGTCGTCTATGCATGTGATTTTAGGCGGCGGTATGAAGCACTTCGAAAAGGAGATCTCTGGTAGCGAGCAAAATCTACTCGCAATGGCTAAAATGCAGGGCTTTGCCGTTGTCACCACTACCGAGGCGTTGACAGAGGCCGAAACGGACAAACGACTAATTGGCCTGTTTTCCAGCAGCCATTTACCGGTACGTCTGCAGGGGACAGATGGCCGTACGGCCGAATCTGCCAATACAAGTATGCTCAACGCAGTCAATGACATGCTCGGCAGCGTCACGCAACCGGATCCCATGGCTTGCGAACCCAATCCAGAGTACGGCGCTACGCCACCACTGGCGATGCTGACTGAAAGCGCGATTAAACACTTGGCCGCCGACAACGATAAAGGCTTTTTCCTGATGGTAGAGTCCGCCTCTATCGACAAGCAGAGCCACGAACGCAATCCATGTGGTTCGATCGGTGAAGTGGCGCAACTCGAGGAAACACTGGCCGTCGCACTTGCCTATGCCAATGCGCATGCCAACACGCTGGTCATTGTCACCGCCGACCACGCACAAGCCGCACAGATTATACCGGAGCCGAGCTTATTCGATAGGCTCCCCATCCCCGTATACTCCCCCGGTAAAGTCGCTCGTATAAAGACCCCTGAAGGCGGTCTTATGCGTATTAACTACGCAACCAACAATATTTCAAACGCGGAGCATAGCGGCGCCAATGTGCCATTATTCGCCAACAAGGTGGGAGCTGACTGGGCCAAACCCTTCATGCGACAGCGCGATGTATTCAAGCTGATGGCCAACTATTTAGAACTGAAACACTAAACCGGCGGTAGAGTTACCTATGAATATCACAGCCATTAATGGTATTGAAGTCTCCAAAATTTGCCTAGGCACTATGACCTGGGGTGAGCAAAACACCGAAGCGCAAGCCCATGAACAAATAGAATTTGCGGCCGAACATGGCATTAACTTCATGGATACCGCAGAAATGTATCCAGTCGCCCCACGCGCTGAAACCCAGGGACTGACGGAAACCTATATTGGTAACTGGCTGGAGAAAAGCGGTCAGCGCGAAGCCTGGGTAATCGCTACCAAGGCCATGGGCCACAATCCCGCTTTTAACTATCTACGCAACGGCCCAAAACTTAATTGTGAGCAGCTTTTAACTGCCTGCGATGACAGCCTGCGACGGTTAAAAACCGATTACATCGACTTGTATCAAATGCACTGGCCCGACCGGCCAACCAATATGTTTGGTCAGCTCGGCTATGTCCATCGGGGTGATCCGATCACACCTATTGAAGAGACCCTGCGAGCCCTCGAAACCCTGGTCAGTAGCGGCAAAATTCGCGCAATTGGGATATCTAACGAGACACCATGGGGCCTGATGCAGTATTTAAAGCTGGCCGAAAACGCCGGTCTACCGCGCGTGCTGACCATTCAAAACCCTTATAGCTTGGTCAACCGAACGTTCGAGGTGGGATTAGCAGAGATGGCCCATCGCGAGAATATCGCCCTACTGCCCTACTCGCCACTCGGTAGCGGTGTGCTGACCGGTAAATATCGTAACGGCGCGCGACCAGAGGGCTCACGCTTAGCATTGTTTAACCGTTTTCCCCGTTATGAGAGCAAAGAGGGAATGCAGGCGGCTACCGATTACGCCGACTTTGCAGAAGCTAATGGCCTTGACCCAGCACAAATGGCGCTGGCCTGGATGAAAACACGGCCCTTTGTACTGTCGACCATTATTGGCGCTACCACCATGGAACAGCTAGCCAGTAATGTCGCTGCGTTTGATCTGGACCTACCTGAATCGGTGATCGCGGGTATTGAAAAGATCCATCAGGGACAACCGAGTCCAGCGCCTTAAAAATCGCGCAGCAACAGCAATAATCAGCAGCTATTAGGCTCAAGACCGCCACTGACCGGGTCTTGAATCGCCCTATAAATTGACCCAGCTGTTCAATGCGCGCAGTCTAAAATCAATGCCATTCCACGATAAAATAGCACTGTCGGATAAAATCTCTTTCACCGTAAAACCTTGGACGCGGCCATCGACCTGAGCACGCTGGCCATTGATAACAATACTGTCGCTGCCATAGTTATCATATTGATGCACTGTATAAAAAACTGACGGGATTTTATCTTTCGTTTGCTGCGACAAATTCTCGAGCAGGGGTGTGCCATGCGGTTGAAGCTGGGGCTCTCCTATCGCTCGCTGCGCTCTTTTCAGCACCGATTCAATGTCTATTACCTCTTCCACCAGTCGCGCGTCACTCGCTGGCAAGGGCTTTTCTGCCGGCGATTGGGCGATCGTAGTTGTGGTCTGGTCATTATTAACCGACCGCTGCGCCAAAGTATCCGGCCCTGAATTGTCGGGCGATGCGGTCTCGTCAGTTGCCGAATCGGTCTTAAGCGCACCCGACTGAGGGCTATTCTCGGCACTGGCGTAAAGCGCGACGACCGAGGAATCGACTGATTGCGGTATCCGTGCTGGCTCTGCTGGGCGCGTTTTGCTGACACCCCAGCCACTCATGGTCGATCTATTGCGCTGTTGAAGTGCCACCTCACGCTGCACATCGGCGCCATTCGAATCGTTTGTGACCATGCCGCTATTAGAGCGATTGATAATCACAGGCGCCTTTGGGCTGACTACACTTTGACCGTCAGGCGCAGCACCGTCGTTAACGAGTAAAACAATGATCACTAATAATCCAGCAATAACTGTGCTGATACCTGCGATCAGCCACAACGGCCTGCGACTCGTCATTGGTGCCACAAAGTGATCACTGTCGAGACTCGGCGTGGTCGATTTGTCACGCTGCTCGTCACGAGCGCGCTTAATGGCGTCGAGAATCATCGACATAACTAGCGGCTCCTCAATAGCGTATTAGCCCGATCAATGGCACGCTCCGGGTTTAGCCCAACACCCAGTTGATCATTTAGGCGTAAAAGGGTTCGGGCGCCAACCACACCATCGGGCTCCAAGCCCATCTGTCGCTGGAAAATCTTAACTCTAAGCTCTAATTTTGCGCTATAAATATCTGATGTTAATGGGTTTTCTTGCTCATCAATTTGCGCAAACAATAGTGCCAGTTGCATAACCGCTGGAGTTTTGTCACCGAGCGCCAAGGGCCTTTCCCAGCGACTAGGGGCATGCCAAAGGTAGCGGTAGGCACCGGTCCAGTAGTCTGCCAGCTGCCCTAACGGTACCAATAACAGCCCGTCTGGTTGCATCAGCCAAGCAGCGCTACCCTCAAAAGCCACGATCAGCGCAGAGGCGGCAAATCTTTCGGGTGTCCGAAGACCAATAATCAACGGACGCTGCAATGAGATCAGCTCATCCCATACCGGCGCATTATCATCGGTACAACGCAGGCCTGTTGACGGCGACGGCTCACAGACATCTGCCGCGATTGGGGCATCGCTATTCAAACGCCACAATAATGAATCGGCCAATTCCACGGGCAGCATCCAGTTTGGCGTGATCGAGGGCTGTTTATCGCTAGTCAGCCCATTAGACACGGCTACTGACGCACTCGGTGTTGCTACATTAGCTATGGGTTCGCTTGGAACCCCCACGGTTGCTGCGCGCCACCAAAAGAGGCCCACCGCCAGTGCAATCAGTAAAACGATGGCAGTAAAGCTCAGCCAAGCCAGGCGTGCCCTCGACTGATTAACCGCATGCCCACCAAAGACCTCAGTCGCCGCGGTGCTGACCATGGCCCGATCAACCTGAGGGCTCTGACGACCATAGGCACCCAGTAGGGTTCGATCACAGAGCAGGTTAATGAGGCGAGGAATACCTCGGGTTCGCCGATGAATGTCTTTGACGACCGAGGTAGAGAATAAGGACTGACCCGTCTTAAGACCCGCGACTTCTAAGCGATGCCTGATATACGCGTGTGTTTCATCAGCGCTAAGCGGCTGCAGGTGGTAGCGTGCCGTAATACGCTGATTTAACTGACGCAACTCTGGACGCGCCAATTTCTCAACTAACTCAGGCTGTCCAATCAAAATAATCTGCAGCAATTTCTGCTCATTAGTTTCGAGATTGGTTAACAAGCGAATCTGTTCGAGCACGTTAAAATCGAGATGCTGTGCCTCATCGATCATCAGTACCGTTCGTCTACCCGCCTGATGATTATCGAGTAAAAACTTGTGCAGTGCATCGGTAAGCACTTTTAAGCTGTCGGTGCCTTGGGGATAGTCGATCTGCAATTCATCGCAGGCGGTCGCCAAAAGCTCTACGGCACTCAGCGCTGGATTTAAGATGATCGCCAGGTCGGTGGTGTCCGGCAGCTGCTCCAACAAACACCGGTTAACGGTGGTCTTGCCTGTGCCTACCTCGCCGGTCAGTAAAATGAAGCCGCCACCACTGCCGACACCGTATAATAAATGCGCCAAAGCATCTCGGTGCCGCGGACTCATAAAGAGGTAGCGCGGATTGACCGAAATCGAAAATGGCGCTTCAGTTAGGCCGAAGTATTGATAATACATAGATCCACTGATTGCTAGAAGACGGCTACATTATGCACGGTGGGTGTGGCGGCTGCCATCGCAGGAAAACGATTGTCTTGGAATATTATTACGAAAAATCAGCCTATCAAGCCTGAATAATACTGAGGCTGCTCCAAAAAACATACTTGAGCGTACAAAAAACATACTGTATGTTCAAACCCGCTAAATGGTTGGCCCATGACCCGCTGACAGCGCACACTATTATTTGATCAGGAGACCCTGCACATGGCATTGCCACCCATTCTTAAAGATACCCTTCGCCTACCCCTTATTGCCTCACCGCTATTCATCATTTCAAACCCAGATTTAGTCATAGCACAGTGCAAAGCCGGTATTGTGGGCTCATTCCCCGCTTTGAACGCCCGCCCTGAAGCGGCATTAGACGACTGGTTAAAGCGCATTACTGAAGAGCTGGACGCTTACAATCAAGCCAATCCCGATAAGCCTGCAGCGCCCTTTGCGGTCAACCAAATTGTTCACGGCTCAAACGGTCGCTTACAGCACGACCTAGAGATGTGCGTTAAATATAAGGTCCCCATTGTCATCACCTCACTCGGCGCAAAAGAATTCGTCAATGACGCTGTGCACAGCTATGGTGGCATCGTGTTACACGACATCATCAACAATAGATTCGCCAAAAAAGCCATTGAGAAAGGCGCCGATGGTCTGATTGCGGTTGCCACAGGTGCTGGTGGCCATGCGGGTACACAATCGCCGTTCGCGTTAATTCAAGAGATTCGCGAATGGTTTGACGGGCCATTGATACTGTCAGGCTCCATTGCGAACGGCAGCGCGATCCTCTCGGCACAAGCCATGGGTGCCGATTTGGCTTACATTGGCTCCGCATTTATTGCCACCGACGAAGCCAATGCAGACGAAGGCTACAAACAGGCCATTGTCGATTGTGCTGCAGACGATATTATTTACAGCAACCTATTCACCGGCATACACGGTAACTACTTAAAGCCCTCTATTGAGGCCGCTGGTTTAGATCCATTTAACCTGCCGGTTAGCGACCCTACCAAGATGGACTTTGGTTCAGGTGGCAGCCAAGACGCAAAAGCCTGGAAAGATATTTGGGGCGCAGGCCAGGGCGTAGGGGCGGTCAAGAAGATCGGACCGGCCGGCGACTACGTTGCCAGGCTGCAAGTAGAATATGCAGAGGCACGTGCGAGGTTAATGGCGCTATGAGCGACAATCGACGAATTCCACGCGACCCAGCTGATGACTACAGCCCCGAGATTATCAAGGCCCGTCAGGACTTTATTGAGGCCAAGACCGGGGTCACACTTGACCACAGTAAGCAGTTCTCCTACGACCCACATGTCATGGATGGCAATATCGAGAATATTTGGGGCGTGGCACAAGTGCCCATCGGTGTTGCCGGACCACTACTCGTCAACGGTGAGCATGCACAGGGGGAGTTTTACGTACCGATGGCTACGGTCGAGGGTACTATGCTGGCTAGCTACAACCGTGGCATGAAGGTAATTCGTGAATCTGGCGGCGTGACGACGACAGTGTCAGCGGAATCCATGCAACGCGCACCGCTGTTCATTTTCGCCGATGCCAGAGACGCGCGTGACTTCCAAATCTGGTTACGTGAGAACTTCGACGCCATCAAGGCACAGGCCGAAAGTACGACCTCCGTGGGGAAATTGCTCGAGATCGAGAACTACCACGCGCACAACTTCATCGCGACGCGTTTTGACTACTCAACAGGCGACGCCGCCGGCCAAAATATGACCAGCCGTGCAACCTTCTTTGCCTGCGAATGGATTCAAGCAAACTATCCGGGCAAGCTGCGCAACTATATGTTGTCGGGAAACTTTGATACCGAGAAAAAGACCTCTTCAGTTAACCTGCTCAAAGGGCGCGGACGACGCGTCACCGCAGAGCTAACCATCCCAAGACAAGTGTTGATCGATAATCTGCGCATCACCCCAGAGCAAATGCAATACGGCTATCAGATTTCGACCCTATCGGCCTTTATGACTAACAGTTCGAGTAATGCCAGCCACCCAGCCAATGGGCTCGCTGCGCTCTATTTAGCGACCGGCCAAGATATTGCTAACATTGGCGAATCGAACCAGTGCACCACCTATCAACGCGCTACTCGCGATGGTGACCTTTACTACTCGATCACCCTACCCTCGATCATCATGGCCAGCTACGGCGGTGGCACCAGCCTGCCGACCCAGAGCGAATGCTTACAAATGATGGACTGCCAAGGCAAAGGCAAAGCGCTCAAGCTCTGTGAGATCGCTGCGGGCCTGGTGGTAGCCGGAGAGCTTTCACTAGCAGCTGCAACTCGTATTGATAAAGATACCCGGGTGAATGAATGGGTCGATGCGCACGAGCGTCTGGGACGCAATCGGTAAACAGCAAACAGAGCCGTCGCTCAATTAGCCAGAGACGTGTGGTGCGCATCCAAATAGTATTAAATTGTGTGCCCACTACCCCTAAAGGCCAAGTATCGCCACCGCCTCAACCCACACCTTGCAAAGGTATGCGCTCGACCTAGATCTTTTCTGTTATCGGGAGATGAGCCAGTAACACGTCGAGTGCGTAACTACTCATAATCCCGCTTATTACACTGTCGAGTTCAGCATGAAACGGTTTAGATCAGACAAATTACCCTCGCATAGTATTGTTGCTCGCGCCTCACGAGTATTGTGTCTCTTTACACCCACCCAGCTGGGCAAAGTTATGCTTAATAGCACGTTGATGCTCATGCTAGGCACGGTACTAAGTCTAACTATTAGCCCAGTCGTTGCCGCGGATAATCCTGCTGCAACGGCATCGATCACAATCCAAGCCCCTCCGTTTGATTTGCCGGTAATCGCCAACGGTGAAGGCCGAATTTCACTTGCAGACCTCAAAGGTAAAGTTGTCTATATCGACTTTTGGGCCAGCTGGTGTGGTCCCTGCCGTATTTCACTACCGGCACTAGATCAGCTAACGCAGACGTTCTCGAGCGAAGACTTTGCCATCATTGCCGTTAGCGTTGATGTGGTTGAAGAAGATGCATTAGATTTTTTATTACGCTACCCCGTTAGCTATCCTGTATTAATTGATACCGAAGGCAATGTAGCGAAGGCCTTCGCAGTGAATGGCATGCCATCGGGATATTTGCTGGATGCGGCAGGTAGCGTGCATGAGGTGCATGTGGGCTTTAAGCGCGGCGATGAAGTGACGATCGAAGCGTCGATCCGCGCGCTCCTGGCACAATCAGAGACACGGGAGTAGTCGACATGTCAGCCACCACCCCAATAGACACGCTGTACTTTGACGGCGCATGCCCGCTGTGTAATAAAGAAATGACGCACCTTGCGCGCTTAAAAGATGAGCGACTGACATTAGTCGATATCCATTCTTTGCCAGATACACAAGCTTCGCCCACCAAAGCCAGCATGCTGGAGGTACTGCATCTTAAACGCGGCGATCATTGGTTAACCGGCGTAGATGCCAATGTTGCCGCTTGGCGGCATACACGAATCGGCGCAATCTGGCAGGTACTCCGCTGGCCACTGGTGGGTGCAGTCGTCGACTGGGTATATAAACACTGGGCACATAGGCGTTTTATTCGTCTTTATGGCAATGGCATTCCCTGTGCCAGCCAATGCGACACAACAACGCCACAAATAGTGGAGTGACCGCCGGCTTTTTAAATTAAAGTCATGGTGTGTTGTCGACCCGATCATAGAAATTCAATCTGGCATCCAGCGACAGGGTCACTTCCGGCATCTTTACTTTTGAATCGCCCAGACTTACAACAGTCATTACCGACGATAGACCCACCCGATAGGAACCCCTCCGCGTGAACATTAACCGAGATGACCTGAGCAAGCTGCCACAGCGCTATCGCGCCAACCTCATTAACGGTGTTGCGGGTTTTAAGCCAGTGAACTTAATCGGCACTGCCGATGCACAAGGACACGGCAACCTCGCCATCTTTAGCTCCGTCTTTCACCTAGGCGCGTCTCCCGGTTTGCTGGGTATGATCATACGCCCAGCGCCGAGCGGTACGGAACGACACACCCTTGACAACATCAATAACAATCAACATTTCACGATTAATAGCGTCGCCCCCGACATGATGGCTAAAGCGCATCAAACCTCCGCGCGCTATCTACAGACAGTGTCTGAATTTGAGGCCGTAGGACTAACGCCGCTATGGCAGTCAAATTTCCCCGCGCCGTTCGTTACAGAATCTGCCATTCAGCTCGGTATGATCGTTCGCCAGATCACCCCTATTGCACTCAACGACACCACTATGGTGATAGGCGAAATTGCGCATCTTGCTATTGCCGATGAGTGGATTGCCGAAGACGGCAGTGTTGACCTTTATTCTGCGGGTGCGATTGTTGCCACAGGACTCGATCGCTATCACCAGGTCGACACAGGCCAACGTTATGCCTATGCCAAGCCAAAACAGGTGGCTAAAAAACTGGACTAAGACTCGCCAGCGCAACGCGCATTGGGTAATCTCCAGTTCGAGCTCTGAATACCATTCACTGCACAGATACGCTTTGAATGGTGTTTTACAAAACAACCTTCTGAATCACAAAGGATTTGATGATGCATTTTAATACTTCATTAAAGAAAACAGCTGTTGCCGTCGCACTTATAATAGGCATGACGGGTATTGTTAGTGCAGCTGACGTCCCCGAGCGCGCAGATATACCGACAAAATATAGGTGGGATCTAAGCGCCATGTACTCCAACGCCGATGCATGGGAGGCGGACAAAATACGCTTTCAAGCCATGCTCCCTGAAATCGAAGCCTTTAGAGGGCGTCTAGCTAGCAATGATGGTGGCACGCTACTTGAGGCCTTTAAGACCCGCGAACGTATTGAGTCAGTCATTGGCAACATGTACGTTTACGCGGGCATGAAATCTTTTGAAGACACCCGAATCAGCGAAAATGCTGCGCGCTTTTCGGAAGCGCAAACGCTGTATTCAGAATATGGACAGATACTGTCTTTCTTCTCCCCTGAGTTATTAGCCATACCGCCCGAACAACTTGAAACCATGATTCAGGCGACCGAAGGCCTGGATATTTATCGCCACTATTTAGACGAAGAGTCCCGCATGCGTGCGTATACGCTAAGCGAAGCGGAAGAACGAATTTTAGCGATGGCCGCCGATCCACTCAGTAAGTTCGGCAATGTTTTTAGCGCAGCGGACAATGCTGACCTCACCTTTGGCACGATACAAGATGAAAATGGCGAGACAGTCGAGCTGACTAAATCGCGCTATGGCGCCTTTTTACATTCGACCAACCGACAAGTCCGAGAGGATGCCTGGAAGGGTTTATTTCAGTCGTATGCTGATATCAATCATACCTTGGCCGCTAACTACGAAGGCCATGTCAAAGGTCGAACCTTCATGGCCAAAGCCCGTGGCTTCGATTCGGCGCTACAAGCCGCAACCTATGGCAATGCAATTCCCGAAGCGGTGTATCGTAATTTAATCACCGCAGCACGTGATGGCGCAGCACCACTACAACGCTACTTAAAACTGCGCCAAAAGGTGCTCGGCTTAGAGACTTTAGAGGTCTGGGACATGTATGCACCGCTACTTGAGCCCACTGTTAAAGACGTCGACTTTGAAGAGGCTAAGCAGATCGTTGCCGACGCGCTGACACCGCTTGGCGATGACTATTTGACCGTTTATTGGCAGGGCTTTGACGAAGGCTGGGTTGATGCCTTTGAAAATCGCGGCAAGCGCGGCGGCGCTTACAGCTGGGGCACCTACGACTCTAAACCTTACTTATCGATGAACTACGAGGGTACGCTGAGCGATGTCTCAACGCTGGCTCACGAGTATGGGCACTCGATTCACAGTTATTTGTCACGCGCTGCACAGCCCCGTATTTATGGCGATTACCGCACCTTTATTGCCGAAATTGCCTCTATGACCAACGAGGCGATACTGATGCAAAAAATGCTACAAGAGGCAGAAACTCCCGCCGATCGTGCGTACCTTTTACAGAGTTATCTGGATGAATTCCGCAGTGGATTTTACCGCCAAGCTTCGTTCGCAGATTTCGAAATGCAGGCCCATGCAAAGATTGAGAGTGGTGAAGCGCTGACTGCAGATGCGCTAAACGGGATCTACGCAGAGGTCTTTAGTGCCTATTACGGTGACGCGGTGCATGTCGACGAGCTCAATAAGACTGAGTGGAGTCGCATACCTCACTTTATGCGTAGCGATAATTTCTACGTTTATCAGTACTCCACTTCGTTCGTCGCAGCCACTGCGCTGGCTAAAATGATTTTGGAAGAAGGTGAGCCCGCCCGAGTACGCTATCTCGATATGCTTCGTGCTGGTAGTAGTGACTATCCAATTGAGTTGCTTAAAAAGGCCGGTATCGACATGACCACTTCGGCGCCGGTATACGCCACCATCGCCGTATTCGACGACTTAGTAACCCAGCTCGAAGCCGCTTTGGCCGACATGGCCGGTATGGCCGGTATGAAGAAAAACTAAAATTGCCGCGTTAAGCAATGCGGCTCTCGGTCTATGCGTGGCCATCGACCAAGGTCACGCGTAGGACAGGTACGCAATATTGAACAATTCCATCATTAATGGGTCGAAGGAAGTACAAGGCTGAATAACGTCGTGGCATTACTCGCCCGTGAGTCCCGTGCAGCGCAGTAATCACTAGCCAAACAAGCCCCCAACCCATCGGCTTACGGAGTAAAAGCATGACCACAAACGATCAAACAACCACCGAAGCGTCATCGCCCACCCCGCTGCGAGCAGAACCGCGTGACGATGCACCACCACCGGGGACTCATACAACAAAAAACAATCGCACCGGTGTAATTTTAGGCGTGATTGGTCTCGCTTTGGTCGGTGGCGCTATTGGTTGGGGCTTCTTTCAAGATGAGCCGTTCGGTAGCGATGCAAATGACGTGGCAACGGTTATACCCGCAAGTGCACCAGAAATTATGCAACCGATTGCAGTCATTGAACCCGCCTCACAAACGACTGCAGAGCCCCAAGCAGTGGCAGACGAGCCTGAAATAATTCCCCCCGAGCCCGCACTGGCATTAGAGGATAGCGATCCTGTTATTCGAGAAGCTAGCAATACCATTAATGGCGGGGAAATTGTAAAGCAGTTCACCGCTGCAGACTTCATCATCGAGCGTGCCGTTGCCGTCCTAGACAATCTACAGCTCGGACAAGTGCCTTATAAACTACTGCCTATCGCCCGGCCAACCCAGAAATTCCAGGTAATCGAAACTGATCAGGGATTTATTGCAGCACCTGTGAATACTTCGCGCTATGACGGGCTGGCTAAATGGATAAACGCCATCAATATTCAAACATTGGTGGCATTGATAGATCAATTCAGACCGGCAGCACAAGAAGCTTATGCCCTGCTCGGGTACCCTGCTGAAGATTTCGATACCGCACTTAAACTCGCGATCACACAGATAGCGACAACCCCTGAGCCCTACCCTGAGGCCATTTTGTCGGTGAAAGAGTCCGTTTATATTTACGTCGACGAGTCGCTCGAAGCATTGCCAGCACTGCAAAAGCAAATTATGCGGATGGGTGATGAGAACATGGCTATTCTGCGGAGCAAAGCATTAGCACTTCAATCCGAGCTAGAGAAGAACGACTGAACTCGGTCAGCCTTTGCGTAGATGCAGAACCCTGCCCCTCGAACGCTTAGGTGATTCATCTGTTCAGCAACTATCACCAACCCCACTGGCTGGCGGCGACCGCATATCTTTACAAGCACTACAAAGATGCCGCTGGCGCCCTTCTTTATACAGCGCTTAAGATGCAGATATTGCCTAACCAATGCTGTGACGCCATTGCTCCCCCACAAATTAGGGCCGCCCAAATTAGGGCCGCCAAGCGCCGGCTGAAACACCGCTGTAGCCCAGCTGCTTATAGCAGGCATCAATCAATGCTTGGCCACGCTCATTCACTAATATACCGGCACCCTGCTGATTCATGACATAAGCCCCCGCAATACCTGCCTCAGGATCGCAAAAGCCAAAAGAGCCACCGTGACCTACATGGCCAAAGGCGGGCTCGCCTATCAAGAAATTGTCAGCGCGTGGGTCTTCACGGTTATCCATAGACTTCATAAAGCCCAGAGAAAATCGGGTTTTGGTGAGTAACGTGGCATCCTGATGCGTCGCGCTTGTCACTGTTTGCAAACGCCTGGTGGTTACGTCGCTCAATCCGACCGCCGAGAGCATTTCTGGCACGTTAAAGATGGCCAGTAGCGCCGCCAGTGAACGCGCATTGCCCACACCAGCCGCTGCAGGGATTTCTGGCAGTAACCCCTCGGCGCTATTGAGGGCGTCGAGAGACCAGCCCCCTGCGTTAAATAGCCATAGATTCTGAATAGATCCAATACGTCGCGAAGCACTGTTTACATGGCTTATAGGATCACCTTGGCTGGGGCGATACGCTGAAATAGGTGCGACTCGGGCGAACTCCAACGGGGGCAAACCGATATGCAGATCCAGATTTAGAGGAATGGCAAAGTCTTCTCTAAACATCTGCCCCAGCGTACGCCCATCGACTCGCCTGACAAGCTCGCCGAGCAGGAAGCCAAAGGTGATCGGGTGATACCCAACGCGGCTACCTGGTTGCCAAAAGGGCACTTGTTTTGCCAACTGTGACGCCATGTAAGCATGATCGTTATAGGCACCCAGGCGCAACTTACTATCGAGTGCTGGCAGGCCTAGTGTGTGACCCAACAGCATGCGCAAAGTGCCGCCTTGCCGGGCTGCCTCAAGCTCTGGCCAAATTGTCGTCAACGGCGCATCTAGCACTAACTTTCCCTGCTCTATCAAGCGGTGAATCACCAGTACTGAAAGCATCTTAGAGCAGGAGTAAAAGACCGCCAGTGTGTGTTCGCTCCAAGCGCTATTATCGGTGGCTATACCACCATGGAGGTCGACTACACGCTTATCGCCTACGGTAAGACAAAAGCTAGCACCGCGCTCTGCGCCCCGAAAATTGTCAACAAACGCCTCAACAACACCGTCGTAACCCGGCGCCGCGTAACCGGTTATCTGGGCATCTCCGGCACACAAATTTACGGCCATTGATTCAGCATGTAGATCTGTCAAAGTTGTTTTATTAGACGTTTCAGGAAGAGCCTGAGTCATAGTTACCAGCCTTGGCGTTAGCTACCGTTAGCAAGGTGTACAAAATGCTCGGCGGCGAAACCCCGATACTGCATGAAACGCATGCGCTTGTGCAGCGATTTCTGTCGATCATCTCGAGCGTCTGGCAGTGGTATCACACCATATTTTTTTGCATACACCCCTTCCGCGTGTTCGAACCAATCTATTTCAATGGTTGCAGCACGCATAATCGAGACCAGCGAATCTGAAATACCTTTTAACTTAAGTTCTTGCGCAATACGGCGGGGACCTAAGCCACGGTTAATACACTGGCGAACTAACGAGGCTGCATAACGCTCATCACTGAGTAGACCTTGATCCGCCAGACGTTTTAACACGGCATTAATAATGCCCTGCTCGTCGCTGCGAATACGGAACCGCTTGCGCAACTTCTGCGCAAGCTCTTCAGTGGCATGTTCACGACGAGCAAGTAGATCCATTGCCGAGCGGCGCAGGAGCACCGGATCGATATGCTGAGCGTCATCTGCGGGAACATCAAATATATTGCCGTCAGCGCACCAAGCTTCGTTCGTCATCGCCATTTAACCACCACAACAACTAGTCAGCTGCAGCTGCGGGCGCGGGCGCGTCTACCTTTACCGCAGCAGGCGATGACGCCACCGCAGCGAGTGGTACACCCATAGTTTGATGACGTATTTGATTTTCTATCTCGCTGGCGATGTCAGGATGCTCAGACAAGAAGCGCGCAGCATTGGCTTTACCTTGACCAATTTTGTCACCCTTATACGCATACCAGGCACCTGACTTATCGACCAGGTTCAATTTAACGCCCCAATCGATTACCTCACCCATTTGATAAATGCCTGATCCGTACATAATCTGGAACTCAGCCTGCTTGAAGGGCGGCGACACTTTGTTCTTTACCACCTTCACGCGGGTTTCGTTACCAACGACCTCATCACCCTCTTTAACCGCACCAATACGACGGATATCTAAACGCACCGATGCATAAAACTTAAGCGCATTACCACCCGTGGTCGTTTCAGGACTGCCAAACATTACACCGATCTTCATTCGAATTTGGTTGATGAAGATAACTAAGCAGTTAGAGTGCTTGATCGCCCCAGTGAGCTTACGCATCGCCTGGCTTAACAAACGTGCCTGTAAACCTACGTGAGAATCACCCATTTCGCCTTCAATTTCGGCCTTGGGCGTCAGCGCGGCAACTGAGTCGACAACGAGTACAGCCACCGCCCCCGAGCGCACCAACATTTCGGCAACTTCGAGTGCCTGCTCACCGGTATCGGGCTGTGACACGATAAGGTCGTCGACCTGTACACCCAGTTTTTCAGCATACTGTGGATCAAGCGCGTGCTCCGCATCGATAAAGGCCGCGGTGCCGCCTGCCTTTTGTGCTTCGGCAATCACCTGTAACGTTAATGTTGTCTTACCTGACGATTCTGGACCGTAGATTTCAACGATACGCCCCTTCGGTAGACCACCTATACCCAACGCAATATCGAGACCCAACGAACCTGTAGAAATAGATGGGATGGCAACGCGCTCATGGTCACCCATGCGCATAACCGTGCCCTTGCCAAACTGGCGTTCAATTTGTGCAAATGCGGCGTCTAAAGCTTTCTGCTTATTCGGATCCATGTTATCTCCCTCGGGTATGGCGGTTGCCGTTATTGGGCAACAGTTACAAGCTCATTCGGTTCACTCATTTGCCAACTGCAAAGCATGTAGTAACTCGCAGCCCACAAAAGTACTGTATGTATAATCAGTAAAAAATGCAGCGATTGCAAGCATTGTAACGATCAAATAGCTTCAAATGCAGTCGAATATCCAGCATATGTAGCCAAACGCGACATATTTTAGCGAGGCCGAATACGCATTTACCTCTGGAACCTGTGGGAACTGCTGCGCTGCGGGGCACCCAGAAATCAAAATACCTAACAACAAAGCCCTTTAAACGCCTTATTGGCCGCTGTCGCTTTAGAGACATGCGAGGGTTACCGCTTACGCTAACCGCTAGGGCACAAAACCGTGACCCCTGCCCCATGCCACCCACGGTACACCCGAGGCGGGGTATCGATCACTGCACCGCCTTCGGTTCACCCCGTTATGGCCACAATGCATCCAATGGCATAAGCTGGACGACTAAGATAGTGTCAGAAAGTGTCGAGATGCCTGGAACGCGTCTCGGTACACACAATTTCACACGTACGCGACCTGAATGACGACGTAACAACTGGCTTTACTCAGCCAATGATCTCGTCAAAAATATGATGAGAAATTCTTACTTGGAGACACGACATGCAAAACAAACCCTGGCTGTTGATCACTCTGCTTGCAGCTATTGCCGGCTCAGGCGCCGTTATCAGCCAAGCAGCTGAAGTAGAAGTCGACGTGGAAATTGCGTCGGAGAAAGCGGTCGATGCCATACCAGAGCCCATCAGAGTCGAGACGACTGGCACCGTTAAAATAGACGGCAAGCGCATCGACTACGCTGCAGTAGCCGGTCAATTGCTGATGCGGGATGACAAAGAAAAGCCGATCGCCTTGTTTGGCTTTACCAGCTATACCAAGACAGGCGGTGACCCGCGAACCAGACCCGTATTATTTGCCTACAACGGCGGTCCAGGTTCGGCCTCAATGTGGCTGCATATGGGCATACTAGGACCACAGCGTACCCAAGTTGACGATATTGAGTTCAATACGGCGGGACCTTTCGTTCGTGTTAACAACGACTTTTCTATTCTTGATAAAGCCGATCTGGTGATGATTGATCCTGTTGGCACTGGTTTTTCACGTCCTGTCGGCGAAGGTAAAGGCGAGGATTTTTGGGGGGTAGATGACGATATTAAATCAGTGTCTAACTTTATCGCTCGCTGGGTAACTGAAAATGGACGCTGGCAAGCGCCTAAATATATCTTAGGAGAAAGCTACGGAGGAATTCGCAGCGGTGGTGTCTCGATGTATCTTTTGTCGCGTCATAGCATTGCCCTCAATGGTGTCATCTTGGTCTCGCCTTACATGGACTACGTCGCCGGCAACGCAGGATCGCGAATGGATCAGCCGTACATCAACTACTTCAGTACCTACGCCGCCGTCGCTTGGTACCACAAGGTCAGCGAGTATCGGCCCGATGACCTGGCGACATTCCTGTCGGCTGCAGAAGCCTTTGCCGAAAATGAATACGCTCCACTGCTGCTCAAGGGCAACCGCGCAAGCGTGGAAGAGCGCGCGGCTGTGCTCGCTGGCATGCAACGGTTTACCGGTATCAGCGCTGACTTCTGGGAGCGCGCTAATTTGCGTATTGCTGAAGACGTATTTGCTAAAGAGTTATTACGTTCGCAGCGCAAGACAGTAGGCCGTATCGATGGCCGCTTTGTCGGCGAAGGTATTAACCACACCAAAGACAGCTTCAGCTATGACCCCTTCTTTCCTGCAGTAGGA
>CAWUXF010000057.1:0-23645 GCA_963926325.1 uncultured Luminiphilus sp.
TAATTCAAGATCTGCTTTACCCGTCTCACCGAGCAGTACAAGTTGCTCGTAGTACCAATATTGCGTGGCAAATGCCCCCAACGTTCTAAACAGCGAAATACGCTCAAGAAACTTCAACCATGGGGGTAATAATGACAAGGAATTTTCGTACCGGTTCAGTTCAGGCTCGCCGGCGAGTAACTGTAAGGGCGCCGCTGTATCGACGCACATCGGCCTACCAATACCAACGACATCCGCGCTGCCACTAGTTAACGCATCTTCCATAGCATCGAGTCGACGCAAACCACCGGTCACCATAAGTGGCATGTTCAGCTCTTTACGCATGGCTTGCGCAAAATCGACAAAGTAGGCCTCACGGGCACGCGTAGACTCTGCCACCGCTTGGTTTTCTACGGGCTCTATTCCCTCTAAATTAAGTAATTTGGGCTGCTCGTAGGTACCCCCAGATATTTCAATAAGGTCGACGCTAGCCGCCTCGAGCCACTTAGCCACCTGTAAACTCTCGGTGAAGTCAAAGCCACCACGCTGAAAATCTGCACTGTTGAGTTTTACAGAAATTGGAAATTCCGGTCCTACTGCGGCTCGAACACTGGCAACAGATTGCAATAAAACGCGCGCCCTATTTTCGAGCGAGCCACCGTAGGCATCGGTCCGTTGATTACTGCGCGGACTTAAAAACTGTGACAATAAGTAACCGTGAGCCGCATGCAGCTGCACGCCGGTAAAACCCGCCGCTTTACAGGCCAGAGCAGACACGGCAAAACGCCGCACGACTTCCGCAATATCGTCGTCGGTCATTGGTATTGGCTCGCCAAACTGCCCGCCCGGCAAGCCCAGCTTGACCGCCGACGGCGCCTTAGGATGCGGATTCACAACCTTTTGGCACTGCCGCCCTGCATGACTAATTTGCGCCCAAAAATGATTGCCGTTACGGGTAGCTGCCTTTGCCCATGCGGCGAGCGCCGCTGCATGTTCGGCGGTTGGCGGCGCATCGATAACCACATTGCCTGGACGCTCTAAATGATCACGATCAATTTGAATATTGCCCGACAACAACATGCCTGCCCCACCATCGCTCCACAAACCATAGAGCCTGTTTAACGCTTCTGTGGGCGTGCCATCGGCAGTGGCGAGTCCTTCAGTCATCGCTGCCTTCGCCAAACGGTTCGGTAATGTCTGCCCGCAGGGCAGTGTTAAGGGGGTCTCGATCATCATAGGTCTCTTATTACTTGTTGGGGTTTTAGTTGTTGGATGCGCTTGTTCGGTCGGTTTTCATTTATGCCTTGTTGCACAACGGGCTCGCGCTGGCGTTTATCGAAGTGCTGCCAAACCCGTAGTGTATGCCACTTTACTGACAACTACCGCTCCTAGCCAAGCTCGGGCATCACAACCCCGGCATTACTCGGCATTACCCGCCATTACTCGGCATTAATTAATAGTCATCGCACTTGTTGTTTTGCTCGCGTATACTCATTTGACACTTGGGGGCGTTCCGGATTCGACGCCGGTGACAAAACCTGCGGTGCATGCCGTGATGGTAGCCAATCACGTAAATCCAAAGCTGCAAACTAACAGTTGCCAATGATGACAACTACGGTGCACAACTGGCTGCGTAAGTAGCCCTTTGTAGTACCATCTAGTGGCTTCGGCCCTAGCGGTCTTTAGCAAGGTTCCAGCCCCGCGCTACGGACTGTCATATAGAACTGGATCGCGACAAAATTCCGCTTGAGGTGGCGTCGTTAAACAATATCAAGATCGCCAAAAACGTCCTGCCCGTTGGGCTGTTTGCGGTTAAATTAATTAACGGAATCTAAGCATGTAGAGCCAATGGCAGAGTGCTGACGGACGCGGGTTCAATTCCCGCCGCCTCCACCAAATTAAAAAAGGGTGGCCCGAAAGGGTCGCCCTTTTTTAATTTGATGAACCGACTGGGTTGAACACGCGCCCAAAGGGCGTGGGTGGCCAAGCGCAGCGCCGGCCTGTCGAGCTGGCGAAGCCAGTGAAGACGCAATTCCCGCCGCCTCCACCAAACAATAAATGCCTTCATCAGTAAAATTTGAATAAAGGTCAAAGCGAGCCTTAGATCTCCTTTGTTTGCATTATTTTTTCCCGCTCTATGGCCTACTAAGCAACGAGCAAGACTAGGACTTCTTCAAAAAAAATCGTGCAATTGTGCCACGGGGGCTTTTATATCAACATATTTGTTGACATTATATGGCATACCACGTCAAGTACATCGCGAACAAAGGAGACAAGGCATGGGAACTGCTAGCGACCAACCGACGAACCAATCACATAACGTCTATGAATCTGCCAAAGTAAGACACTATTTTCTCGGCATGATGACGCTTACCTATGCGCTAAATCTCTTTGACAGACAGCTGCTTTCCATGCTCCAAGAATCGATTAAAGCTGAATTATTACTTTCGGACACTCAGCTCGGCCTTCTCACGGGTACCGCGTTCGCATTTTTCTACGTTATCGCCGGGGTATGGATTGCGCGCTGGGCTGATACCGGTAACAGACGGACAATCATCGCCCTAGCGGTCGGTCTATGGAGCTTAATGACGGCGCTGAGCGGCTTAGCGGCTAACTACATCCAGCTATTTTTAGTTCGGATGGGAGTGGGGCTTGGTGAAGCAGGTGGTAGCCCCCCAGCACATTCAATGATCTCCGACGTCTTCCCAAAAGAACAACGCGCCACGGCAATGGCTACGTATTCGGTTGGTGTCAACATTGGAATTATGGCCGGCTTTCTCTTAGGTGGGATTCTCAATGAGTATTTAGGCTGGCGAACCACTTTCATGGTGGTTGGTATACCTGGAGTTGTCCTCGCACTAGTCATCAGACTGACCATTGCCGAACCCACTCGGGGATGGTCCGACAACAAAAACGTCTCAAGTGACAGTATCCCGCTTATGACTGTTTTCGCCTCGCTCTGGAATCAAACTGCTTTTCGTCATCTATCCATCGCCGGCGGACTCACCGCATTGGTGGGCTATGGAACCATGAACTGGTCCGCGCCCTTTTTCATTCGCCAATTTGGTATGGG
This sequence comes from uncultured Luminiphilus sp., assembly GCA_963926325.1. GTDB lineage: Bacteria > Pseudomonadota > Gammaproteobacteria > Pseudomonadales > Halieaceae > Luminiphilus. The sequence goes on from CAWUXF010000057.1 coordinate 3,053, forward strand.
TACCGCAGAACTCGGTGTCTGGCTTGCCATGGGCAGCGGTCTGTGCGGTGGTATCGGTACGTTTCTAGCGGGGTATTACTGTGACCGATTGAGCGTTCGCGATACGCGCTGGAATCAATGGCTGCCCGGCATCACCGCTATTGTGTCCTCCTTGTGCATGGTTTTCATCTTAACGCGGGAGAACCCCTATATTGCACTAAGCGCAAACCTGCTGATGGGCGGCCTCATCACCTGCTACATCGGCCCGAGCATCGCTACGCTGCATGGCATGGTGGACCCGAGAATGCGGGCAATGGTTTCAGCTATCTTCTATCTACTGATTAATGTCATAGGCCTCGGAATTGGCCCAACCCTGATTGGAGGCATCAGTGACGCACTAGCTCCTGAACTGGGAGGCGGCTCGCTACGATCTGCCATGCTAATCGTCATACCCGCTGCAGGTATATGGTCCGCGATCCACTTTTTTCTGGCCGCGAAGTGTTTGCAGCAGAGTGCGCTGCAGGACAATGGATGACAGCAAATTAAATCGGTCAATAAGCTCTAAAGCATCAAATCGAAGACGACATGCTAAAGAGCGTATCGCCTTAAATAGACACTAATTGACGCCATCTAGCCTCCACCAGGGTGGCCGAATAAATATTACTCGCTATCGCGCTTCACTCAGGCCACTTCAAAAAGAGCAGCAGCGCCCATGCCGCCACCAACACACATACTCACCACGACATAGCGCGCGCCTCGACGCTTACCTTCGATCAAAATATGGCCAGTGGTACGCGAGCCTGTCATACCGTAGGGATGTCCTATCGAAATGGCGCCACCGTTAACATTGTATTTTTCAGGATCGATACCCAGCGTATCCCGGCAATAGAGGCATTGAACTGCAAACGCCTCGTTTAACTCCCAAAGGTCGATATCGTTAACCTTTAAACCGTGAGTTTTGAGGAGCTTAGGTATAGCGTAAACTGGGCCAATACCCATCTCTTCCGGCTCATTACCCACCACCATCATGCCGCGATAAATCCCCAATGGCTCAATATTCCGCTGCGACGCCAGCTTGGCATCCATCAGCACACAAGCAGAAGCACCATCTGACAGCTGAGACGCATTGCCTGCGGTAATGGTGCCGCCTTCAATTACCGGCTTAAGCGCTTGCAGATCTTCAAGGGTAGTACTCGGTCTGTTACCTTCATCTTTCTCCAGCGTTGTCTGGACAAAACTGGTGGTGTTAGTCGCTTTATCGTGCACCAACTGAGTAGCGGTAATGGGAACAATCTCCCCATCAAACAAACCGGCTTGCTGAGCCTTCGCTACCTTTTTCTGCGACTCCAATCCATACGCGTCCATTTGCTCTCTAGTGATTCCGTATTTGTTGGCAACATGCTCGGCGGTCTGCAACATCGGCATGTAGGCATGTTCCTGACCCGCGACTACATGTTCATCTTGCTGCCGCTGCGCCCACTCAAAATAAGGCCCTTGTACTGAAGAAATATTATCTTGCCCACCAGCCACCACAACCGAGAAACCATCCACCATGATCTGCTTGGCCGCTATGGAGATGGCCATTAGACCTGAAGAGCACTGTCGATCGATAGTTTGCCCCGCGCAGGTAGCTGGCAAGCCAGCAGCGAGTGCAGACAATCGCGCTACGTTCATCCCTGCTGTTCCGGCATTGAGCACCGAGCCCAAGACGACATCCTCAATTTCACCCCGTTCAACACCAGCCCTGGCTACTGCATGAGATATTGCGTGAGCCGCCATGGTTGGCGATTTGATGTTATTGAGACTACCTTTGAACGCTCTGCCAATTGGCGTGCGCGCCGTTGACACAATGACCGCTTCTTTCATGAGATTACTCCAATTGAAAAATATGTTGTGCTGTGTTTTCCACTCGTGTGAATTGACGTAATAACGCCTAGCCGTAGATTCGGCGCAATTGGGTTTTTAAAACTTTGCCCGTCGCGTTGCGGGGTAACTCGCCCAGAAATTCAACGGAAGTTGGACATTTATAGTGAGCCAGACGCTCACGAGCAAAACCTATAATCTCGCTGGCATCTGGAACCTCGGTTCCTGCAGGTACAATCACGGCTTTCACGGTTTCGCCCCATATCTCATCGGGAACACCGATCACAGCAACATCGGAAACACTCGGATGATCAGCCAGGACATTCTCTACTTCCGCCGGGTAAACGTTCTCGCCGCCGCTGATGATCATGTCCTTAATACGATCTTTAAGAAAAACAAAGCCGTCTTCGTCCAGGACTGCACCATCGCCGGTACGTAACCAGCCCCCACCCGGCATCGCCAGCTGAGTTTCAGCGGGATTGTTAAAATAGCCCAATGCGTTGGCCTCAGACTTGATCCAAATTTCGCCAACGCTCCCAAGCGGGGCAGTTTCGCGGTTCTCCGGATTAATTAACGCCATCGTCACCCAAGGCAATGGTCGCCCAACTGACTGTAAACGCCTCGCGCCCGCACCGGTCCAGTCGTGTTCCTCGGGGAACAAAGCCGTTACTGTTCCAGACGTTTCGGTCATACCATAAACACCTAAAAATCCACACCCCAGAACCTCGCTCGCCTTGCGTAGCAAGGCTTCCGTCATTGGTGCGGCACCATAGGAGAGAATTTCCAAGCTCGATAAGTCGCGTTGATCTTGTTCCTGGGCCTCTACCAATCGCTGAATGACCGCTGGAACAAAAAACGTGTGGGTCACGCGCTCACGCTCAATGGTCTCGAGAATGTTGCGTGGATCCGCATCGCGCATCAAAACCGTTCGCCCACCCAAGGTCATTAACGCTGAACCAGTTGCTACACCGCCAATGTGGAACAGCGGCGAACCCAACAAATATACCGAGCTCTCATTCATACGGTATAAGTCAGTGGCCATTGGCTTGATGTAAGAAAAGTTCGTATTGCTAAGTGTTATGCCTTTGGCGCGGCCAGTTGTCCCTGAGCTGTACAGAATAAGCATTGGATCGTTGGGTTTTCCAGGCACATAGATTGGATCCGCTCTGACATTCGCAAGCTCATCTTCATAGGCAGAACCAAGCGTAATGACACGATCTAAAACATGCCGAGCGGTTGAATGATCCAACGTAACCTGGTGCTCCTGGTCAGCAACCACAATCCTCGGTTGCGCATCATCGATGATTGTAGACAGCTCAAGCGCACTAAGTCGAAAGTTCAAGCCTACGGCTATCGCCCCGATTTTATTGCAAGCAAATAACCCCTCATGAAATTCAGGCGTGTTCTTCATGAGCAGACCAACTCGATCTCCCGCCCGCACACCACTCTGCTGTAAAACAACAGCTAGCTGCTCACTGCGTTCATGCAGTGATCCCCATGTCACATTACGCTCACCATACGTAATCGCTATAGCGCTTGGCTGAATCTTTGACTGCGAAACAACGATACCGGCGAAAGTGAATGACATATACCCCCCAACAAAAACTAATCAGTGCGCATTAAAGAAAAGCTCGGTTACGTTATGCAAATAAAGTATTCCAATCAATCAAATTTTTGTCAACGCATTTGTTGACTATTTTTTTATGCACTGCTATATTCGACTCATCGAAGTGTAAACAAACGATTAAGCTCGGCGTACTGAATATGGACGTAGAAGTAGAACAACTGGGCGAAGTGCTGGTGATCGCCATCAATCGCCCTGCTCAACGCAATGCGGTCACGCGTGAAGTTTCACTCGCCGTTGCAGAAGCATTAGATTCCCTAGACGAAGATGATGCATTGCATGTTGGCATTCTCACCGGTCGCGGGGGGTACTTTTGTGCCGGCATGGACCTAAAAGCCTTTTTATCAGGCCAGCGGCCAGAATTAGAGAATCGCGGCTTTGGCGGCCTCACCGAACGCAGTCCAAAAAAACCCCTAATCGCTGCCGTAGAGGGTTTTGCATTGGCCGGTGGCTTTGAACTCGCCCTCGCCTGCGACCTAATTGTCGCTGCAGAAGGTGCAACATTTGGCTTACCCGAAGTCAGACGCGGTTTAGTCGCGGGATCAGGCGGACTGGTGAGATTACCCCAGCGAATCCCACGAGCTATCGCATTGCAGTATTCACTCACTGGTGAGTCAATGGATGCAGTAACGGCTCGCCACTGGGGACTGGTAAACGAGATTTGTCCTGACGGGGAGGCTCTGACCTGCGCAATCAAACTCGCCGGGCGAATTGCGGTTAATGCGCCCCTCGCGGTCAGCATGAGCAAACGCATTATTGAAGAGTCCAGAGCGTGGTCACCTAAAGAAGTTTGGGAGCAACAGAGGCCCCTTGTTGACTCGATCGTTGCGAGCGCAGATGCCGCAGAAGGTTCAATCGCGTTTACTGAAAAAAGACCCCCAGTTTGGAGTGCCCGATGAAGTACAGCCTCACAACGTATTCCTGCAGCTCGGAAGTCGCTGAATGCTCATGAACAACATTGCGGTAGTTGGTGGCGGCACTATGGGTACCGGTATTGCCTACGTCGCGGCGCAAGCCGGCTGTCATGTCACAGTTGTCGAGCCCAATGAACGCACCGCTGAATCTATGCAGGACTCACTGAGTGACGCCGCGGAAAACGGTATCGGGCGAGGGCGTCTCGACAAAGAAGGTGCTAGGTTTTTACTCAAGCGCATTAATCACGTTTTCGACGTGGACGATATCGCACTTGGGATGGATCTCGTTATTGAGACAGTGCCAGAACGAGTCGATATCAAACTAGATGTGTTGCGTAAAATCGCACAGCGTGAGCCATCGATCATCGCTAGCAACACGAGCGCGCTGTCCATAGACGAACTGAGCGAGGCCGTTGCTCATTCCGATCGATTTCTGGGGCTTCATTTTTTCAATCCGGTTTGGTCCATAAAGCTCGTAGAAATTGTGGTCGGGGCACAAACTAGTAACGAAACACTCGCTAACGCTAAGGCATTTGCTGAGCAAATTGGGCGACAAACCCTCGTAGTCAAAAACATACCGGGTTTCGCCACGAGCCGTCTGGATCTCATTGCCAGCCTTGAGGCCATACGGATGCTGGAACAGGGTGTTGCCAGTGCTGAAGATATTGATCGAGCTGCAGTTGTCGCCTATGGGCACCCCATCGGTCCGTTAAGACTCAGCGACATCGTGGGCTTGGATGTGCGACTAGATATCGCCCGTGTGCTCGAGCGAGCACATGGGGAGAGATACACGCCACCCAACTTACTTATCGACATGGTTGAACGGGGCGTACTCGGACGAAAAACCGGCCAGGGATTTTTCGAATGGAGTGACTCAGCCTAAAGGCAAACACGAGTTTGATTTTATGATGTCGGCGAACCTATCACAGTGCTGCCATTGCGACGTCAAAAGCATTACAGATTAAGGAGTTTAGCTAGTGAAAGCGCAAATTTTTAATACCGGATTAGTCGATACTGCAGAGCATCATGATGAGCTGCGAAAGAGTGTGGAGCGGCTTGTAAGTCGCTACGGTCGAAAATACTTTCAAGATATTGTTGCTCGCAACGAACAGCCCACTGAACTGTGGGAAGAACTAGGTGCGGCAGGATTCTTGGGTGCGCACATACCTGAGAGTTACGGCGGAAGCGGTGGCGGCCTGGCCGAGCTATACATTGTCATCGAAGAAACAGCAGCACAGGGCTGCCCAATGCTATCGCTTGTCATTTCGTCCATTTGCGCCCCCATTATCGAGCACTACGGGACCGAAGCCGTTAAAGAAGAATGGCTCACGGGCATGGCAGATGGCAGCAAGCGGATAGCGTTTGCGATCACGGAACCTGACGCCGGATCAAACACTCACAACATTAAGACCACTGCACGTCGCGATGGTGATGGCTGGATACTGCAGGGCGCGAAATATTGGACATCCGCAATAGACGAGTCAGACGCGGTAATGGTTGTTGCGCGGGACGCAGATCTCTCGACCGGCGAGCGCTCATCGCTATCTTTGTTTATTGTCCCTACCAACACCCCGGGCGTTAGCTGGCAGCCAATTGAATGTGCGGTGAAGGCTGCCGACAAGCAGTTTATGTCCTTTTACGACGACGTTAGGCTTCCTTATGAAGCAATTGTTGGCGAGCCCGGCAAGGGACTCAAACAGGTTTTCGTGGGACTCAATCCCGAGCGTGTCGCAGCGGCAGCTATCAATAATGGTATTTCCCGCTTCGCACTAGAGAAAGGCACTAGCTACGCCAACGATCGCAGCGTCTGGAATCAGCAACCCATTGGCGCACACCAAGGAGTCGCGCATCCATTGGCCGAGGCCTACGTAGGTGTACAAGCCGCTCGTCTAATGGCCATGCGCGCCGCAGATCTTTTTGACCGAGGAGAAGACGCGGCGGAAGCCGCCAACATGGCTAAGTTCTGTGCTGCAGAAAGCTCACTGAAGGCTTTAGATCAAGCCATTCAGGTCCATGGAGGAAACGGCCTCGCCCTGGAGTATGGCCTCGCCGATCTGTGGTTTATCGCTCGATTGCATAAAACAGCACCCGTGAGTCGGGAAATGATTTTGAATCACATAGCACAACATAGTTTGGGACTCCCCAAAAGCTACTAATCACACCGCCAACCGACAGCCCAAGGGAGCACCGCCTTGACTTGCACACCCGCCAACCCGCCAACTCACGAATCGGGGATTCACCCGCTGGCGCAACTTTTACGCGGTTTCGCCATAGATTTTTTGACCGCGCACAATAATGCAGTTGTAGAGCGCATCATGGCACCAGGCTACTGCCTCAATATTGGCGGTGCAGTATTTGATGGTCGCGACGATGAATATCTACCCGCAACCGCTGCCCAACTCGATCAATTTCCGGGGCTGAACGTCACTGTGCATGACGTTGTCATTGGAGAGAACGCGATAGCAATGTGCTTTACCGAGCACGGCTCATCAATTCAGGACGAAGGGCGCCGGGCCGCATGGAGCGGTATCACCTTCTTTTTCACAGACGGCGAGCGATTTGTTACCGGTTGGGCTGAGGAAGAATATATCGCGAGAAAACGGCAACTAACTTTAGGCCAATGCGAGGCGATTGAGCCATCCCACATCGCGCCATGGGATATACAAGCGCGAGCGAGAAATCCAGAAAACGAGGCGCTCGTCCGTCAATGGATTGCCCACAGTCATCCATTAAAAGATATCCCTAACAACAACCGATTATCGCCGCTAGACCCTGATCCCGAAGGACTGGTGGATATTCGAGGCTTTCAGGTAAATGCACTATTTTCAGCAGGTGACAGGGTGGTGGTTCACGCCCAGTATCACGGTATTTACGCCGGGGGCTTTGGTGACCTATCTCCGCTATTAATTGGTTGTCAGGCTGTACTCCGCCTTGCCGCTATCGTCACCATCGTGGACGGCGAAATCATAGCGGCTCGAATTACCACTGACAGACTGGGCCTCAGTCGCGCCCTGAGGGGAATGACTTAAGGTCACTTCTCTTTTTTAACGGCGACCTTACGCTCGCTGGTTGTTACCGTCGCCTTCTTTTTCTGCACACTACCCTTGGCAGACACATTTTTAGCGGCTAGGGGTTTTTCCTTGGCAACAGCCTTTCTGCCTTTGGCGCGGCTCTTCGCGGGACCACTGTCTGCCCCAACAGATCCATTTCCGGCTGTTAAAGCCATCATCCCGGCTAGCGATCCCGATTGCAGACCCGCTGTAACCAGATCGGCAAACATGTCACCTATTTGCTCGGAAGGCACCTTTGTCTTTTCCGGAACGAACCAGCGATTAGTCCAGTTGAGCATACCAACAATACCGAATCCTACTATCCTTGCTGGCCCGATATTCCTAAAACTACCATCGCGATAGCCCTCTTCTATGATCGAAGTTACCGCCTCGTCATAGTCGTGATTGATCTTCTTCATTTGTTTAGCCCATGCCGATCGCTTGTCAGAGACATGGTTTAGGTCTTCGCGGATATAGATATAGAGTAATGGGTAGGTTTCGGTATATGACGCCATTAACTCTAAAATCAACGTTCGTAATTTTTCACTCGGAGCGGCATCGCTTTGCTGCACCGCTTTCGCTTTCGCTACGTTATCAACCGACGCCTCTCTAATAACTTCATCGAATAGTTCGTCTTTTGACGATATGTAATAGTAGATTGAAGCGCGATCAATTTGCAGCTCCTCAGCCACCGCACTAATCGTGGTTCCCTGAAAACCCTTCTCATTAAATACCCGGGCAGCCGCTATCGCTATCTCCTCTCGACGTCGCTGATAGGTATCCGATGACTCGGGCTTAGCCTTCGCTGCCGCACGCCTTTTTCCGATATTACTTGAATTCTTTTTCACTCTACCGCCTTAGAAGCCTATTAGCGTTCCTGTATTCGCCTGCACTGTAGCAGGCGTACCGCTTTGTTTCACTCTCAGTATGTAGTATGTGCTGAGGCAACCGACAACCCTAGTTAAAAATCCCACGTCGATCTGAGCGTAGATGAATTGCGCATTGGTCAATCAGTTGGACTACAAGACGGCTTTATTTTTTTGTCATCACACCTGTTGACATTTTTTTTACTGCCGTTATCATCAACAATAACGTTGATAGATATTAGCTGTACCGTCTGACAATTACCTATATGAATACAGGAGCAAATAATAATGAAGAATTCTATGGTTAAAGTATTACACAGCGCCGTGATCTGCGCGTTGGGCCTAGCGGGCAGCAACGTGGGACATGCTCAGGGCGACACGACTGCCGTAGCCCTTGAGGAAGTGATCGTTGTTGCACGAAAACGAACGGAGAACCTACAAGAAGTCCCGGTCTCAATCACAGCACTCACCGGCGAGCAGCTCAAAAATCAAGGTGTCTTCAATACCTCTGATCTCAACAACTCCATGCCCAACTTAAACGTAAGCTCATCATACGGGGAAACACAGCCAAACTTCACTATTCGCGGCATTGGTGTGGGTACTGAATATAATTCCAACGCAGCGTCACCCAATGGTATCTATGTCGATGACGTTTATCAGGCGTTTCGCGCCAGCCATGGCCAGCAGCTTTATGATCTGGCTCAAATTGAAGTGCTACGTGGCCCGCAGGGAACGCTCTATGGCCGAAACACAACTGGCGGTGCGATTAACTTCACCACGATGCAACCACAGTTTGGTGAAACACAAGGCTACATCACAGCTGGATACGGCAACTACAACCGCTTCGAAACTACTGGCGCCATCGATTTCACTCCCTCAGAAAATTTGGGGATTCGAATTGCCGGCACCTACACCGAGCGTGATGCTTATATTGAAAACCGCTTGCCCACCGGTCCAGTGCAAGTCAACCCAAATTTACCAGGCCCATCATATGGATACACAACAGACGGTCGTGATGCTGGGGGCGGCGACACCTTTGCGTTGCGATTTAATGCGCATTTAGACCTAGACCGTCTCAATGTGCGATTTAAAGCGTATATGAGCGACGCGAGTGGCGACCAGGACAGCCCTCAGAATCAAGGTGAAGGTGGCTTTATCGCGGTTTCGCGTGGGGCCTTTGGCGGGCTATACGGCATAGGATTAGACGACTATTTACCGCCCGCATATCCCGGTGATCGCGTTAATGATCTGGAGATCGAGGCCGATACTATCGGTGGCGCTAAGGTTGAGTCCGACGGTGTCGTGTTAAACGTTTCTTACGATATTTCAGACTCGATCACACTGACATCGATAACTGGATTTGACAACAGCTACTACGGACTTTTGCCCAACATCGATTGTGATGGCACCCCGTTTTACGTTTGCGCAATCGGTTATGAATCTGACATGGAATCCTTTAACCAAGATCTCCGTGTAAATTTTACGAGCGACCGCCTAAGTCTGATCGTGGGCTTGTATTACGGGGAAGATGAAATAGTCACTAACAACCGACCTAACTTTTTTGGATTCTTGAGTGACACCAATGCCGCATTAGGTGCGCCAACGACATACTTTAATCCGGGCGGTGCCCTTGGTCTAGGATTACCCACACCGTTTCGCGCAACACAGGATTACACCCAAGAGCGAGAGTCTTTGGCGATCTACGGGGAAGCGACCTACGATGTTACCGACAAGCTGTCACTGACTGTGGGCTTGCGCAGTACACAGGATGATTTTGCCTACGTCGATGCACTAACCACCTTCTTTGACGATGCGGGCGACGCGCGCGCCTACTTTGTTTCTGATTATCTACCCGGCGTGGCGAATGGGTTCTATTTATTAGACGAAGCTTGCTCAGCTGACGGCACGACTTGCGTCCCAGCCAGCACCGGTACGGCAGGACCACTCAACCAGTCAGATGACTCTAAACAAACAACTGGCCGAGTGATCGTGGACTACAAGGTAAGTGATGACGTCATGTTGTTCGCAAGTTATAGCAAGGGGTATCGCGGCGGTACCTATAACGGTTTAGCTTTCCAAAGTGCGGCGCAGGTTTACTTCGTCGAGCCAGAGGTAGTGGATGTGTTTGAAGCGGGCTTTAAAGGTCGCTTCATGAATGACCGTGTCCAATTAAATGCTACGGCCTTCTACTACGACTATGAAGGTCAACAACAACAAGTCATCGATCCCAGCTCTACAACCTTCTTGATTAATCTAGATGGCGAAATGATGGGGATGGAAGCAGAACTGACCTTTCTCGCTAGCGAAAACCTTCAGTTCAATCTCGGTATTGGCATTCTCGATTCCGAGTTTAAAGACGGCAACTGCGAAGGCGCCACCCAAACTGGCGCACTCCCACAAGACGGTAACTGCATCTTCACTGCTGCGGGCATAATAGACGTAGGCGGTAACCCGTTCCCTTACGCTGCAGAAGAGTCGGCAAACCTAGGCATGGACTGGGATGTTGGACCCTTTGCCGGTGGCGACGTCCGCTTGCATATTGATGCCGCCTACTCCGGTCATTACCACTACGATACTTTCGGTAACTACAGTGGCGATGCCGCACCTCTCGGACTGGGACCTATCAAGGACGGCAGTGCGAGCTTCTGGACCAGCAATGCACGCATCACCTGGGAGAAAGATTCCTTCGCGATCGCTGTCTGGGGCAAAAACCTGACCGATGAGACCTACTATCCAAATGGAATCAATGTAGAAGGAAGCTATAACAGCACCTTTTTGGTTCGAGCAGCGCCTCTGACCTACGGTGCCGAACTTCGTTACAGTTTTTAATCTACCCGGTTGAGAAAAAAGGCGCGCCCGTCTAACTTACGTTGGTCGCGCCCATTCTTGTTATATCGGTGTTAAAGAGCAATCCTATGACCAAGAAATCACCTCGATTTTTAATCATCCTCGGTATCTGTTCAGCACTGATGGGCTGTTCTAAAGGTGAAGATTTACCTGTCGGCTCAGAGCCGGAATTATCGATACCAACAATTAATGAGTGGCGGGTTCATGGCGGAACATCTCTCGAGCAACGCTATAGTCCATTAACCCAAATCAACAAAGGCACTGTTACGCGCCTTGGACCCATCTGGCACCATCAATTCGATGATGCGCGCGGCCTTGAAGCTACCCCCTTAGTAATCGACGGCGTACTTTACACCACAAGCACATGGTCAAAAGTGTATGCGTTTGACGCCCGTACCGGAAAACTAAAGTGGCAATACGACCCAAAAGTTGCAGGAAGCACCGCGTTCAAAGCTTGCTGTGATGTCGTTAATCGCGGGGTCGCCTACCATGAAGGACAGATTTTTGTGGGAACCCTCGACGGGCGACTAGAAGCTCTCGATGCAAAATCAGGTACGCTAAATTGGTCTACAGTCACCGTCGATCAATCCCTCCCCTACACGATTACCGGCGCGCCGCGGGTGATCAACGAACGTGTAGTTATTGGCAATGGCGGCGCCGAGAATGGCGTGCGTGGTTATGTAAGCGCATATTCGGTGACTACCGGCGCACTGGAATGGCGTTTTTATACAGTCCCAACTACGGTCGAAAAAGGTTTTGACGGCGCAGTTTCCGACAGAGTACTCACTAAGATGCGCGAGACTTGGCAAGGAAATTTCGATTTTCTGGGTGGTGGCGGTACGGTATGGGACGCCATTGTTCACGATCAAGCCCTAGAACAAATCATTATCGGCGTTGGCAATGGATCTCCCTGGGATCATAAATTGCGATCTGAGGGTGTTGGCGATAATTTATTCTTATCGTCCATCGTAGCGCTTGATGATAAGACCGGAGAATACCGGTGGCACTATCAAGGCACCCCTGGCGACACATGGGACTTTACGCAAACACAGCCAATCATTCTGGCGGATCTCACTATTGATGGAGAACCACGCCAGGTACTGATGCAAGTACCCAAAAACGGCTTTTTTTATGTCATCGATCGAAAAGATGGCAGCCTCATCTCCGCAGAGGGAATAGTGCCCCAGACTTGGACCAGCGGCGTTGATATGACTACTGGGCGTCCCATAGAAACGGAAGGGGCGCGCTACGAGGACAAGCCCTTCGTGGGATCACCCGGCGGAATTGGCGCCCATAACTGGCATCCAATGGCTTTTAGTCAACATACGGGATTGGTTTATATTCCCGCGCAGATTGCGGCCTTTGTGTATCAAAGTTTTAGCGGCTTTAAGGCCAACGAAGGCGCCCCCAACTGGGGCGTGGACTACCTTGCCAATGCATTGCCGAGCGAAGAAGAGACCGTACTTAAGCAAATCAGTGAGACTCTCAAAGGCGTGTTAATGGCGTGGGATCCGGTAAAGCAAAAAGAAGTTTGGCGCGCCGAACATGAAGGTCCTTGGAACGGTGGCATCCTAGCGACTGCCGGCGGACTGGTCTTCCAAGGCATCGCTACTGGCGAATTTCACGCTTACGATGATCAGACGGGTGAGCAATTATGGACCTTTGATACGGACATCGGCATTATGGCGCCGCCTATTTCCTACCAGTTGGACGGTGTTCAATATATCGGATTGATGGCCGGTTATGGCGGCGGTTATGGTGTATCGACCCCTCTAGCTCTCGATCCTCATCCGCGCCCCAACGGCCGACTGATTGTATTTGCACTCGACGGTAATGATGAATATTCGGTCGAGCGGAAAGAGTTTGGACCGTTTGTCGCCGTCAGCGAAGAATGGCAAGAAGATGCAATTGCAGTGGGCGGAGAAATTTATGAACGCGGCTGCAGCCTTTGTCATGGCCCCTCAGGACGCTCCTCAGGGGTAATGCCGGACCTACGTCGAAGCGCAATATTGCAGAATCAAGAAGCATGGAAATCGATTGTCTACGACGGTGCACTTGAGAGCCGCGGCATGATTGGCTTCTCTAAATGGTACTCGAGCAAAGAGATTGAAGCGGTTAGAGGCTATGTCGCAGGCCTAGCAAATCGAGCACTCGCGAGAGAGTCAGTGGCGCACTAAAATAAAACAGCGCCGCGCAGACAGGTGGAAACACAATGGTTAATCATATCTTTGATATCGACGGTCGACTCGACGCAGACCTTGCAGAAGTCCGCGCGCACTTCCCCTCCCTTGGGTTTGATTTAACCGATTTAGCTGGCAGCCGTGGCGTTCTTGAGAAACTCGCGGAGCGAGCTAGAATTCGTGACACCAACAGCATCACTGTGGAAGAGCACGCCATCACTCGCCCAGAAGACGCGACAACACTGAGTCTTAAGTCGTTCCGGCCATTAACCGGATCAACGAAAAAGCCAGTATTGTTGTGGATTCATGGAGGTGGCTATGTCATGGGTTCAGCTGGGGATACAGACCAGACTCTGGCTCATGTTGCGCTAGAAACTGACTGTGCCGTCTTTTCGGTTAATTATCGGCTCGCACCAGAACACCCCTACCCAGCAGCACTTGATGACTGCCGTACTAGCCTATCGTGGCTACAGGAAAATGCCGTCCAACTAAAGCTTGATCCCGCAAGAATAGCTATTGGCGGGGCAAGTGCGGGGGCCGGGCTAACTGCAGCGCTAGCCCTAAAGGCGCGAGATGAGGACACCCAACCGGTGTTGTTTCAGTTACTCATTTACCCGATGTTAGACCATCGCCACCGCACGCCATCGAGCCGCGCCATTCAGGATCCAAATCTCTGGAACGAGCAAACTAATCGATTGGCATGGGAGTTTTATCTGGGGGCACTGGCGGGTCACGATGAATTACCGGCTTATGCTTCAGCTTCCCTCGCCACCGATCTCGCCAATTTGCCGCCCGCATTTGTATGCGTTGGCGACTTAGATATATTCCTAGATGAAGACATCGACTACGCACAGCGGCTGCGACAAGCGGGTGTTCCTACAGAGCTCCACGTTTATGAAGGTGCTATTCATGGCTTTGATATGCTAGCACCAGACGCCGCCATCACTCAGCGTCTCCGCGCAGACGTTAACAACGCATTGAAGACAGCGTTTGACGCGGCGTTGAGCGCTTAAAGCCGACATCAAGGCTGACTTTAGTAAGCAGGCAGTTCGCCCTTAGCGCTGCACTAGCCCTTAGGACCGCCAGCAACATAAAGTATCTGCCCAGAAACATAAGAAGAGCGCTCATCGGCGAAAAAGGCGACAGCATGGGCTATGTCATCAGGAGTTCCCGATCGACCGAGCGGAATATCTTTAATCATGCCCGCTTCCATAGCCTGTATGGACATGCCCGATCTTGCAGCCATAGAGCGTGTCATATCGGTCACTACAAAACCTGGCGCAACGGCATTTACTGTTACATTAAATGGCCCCAATTCTAGCGCGAGACTTTTGGTCAGCGCCTGCACAGCGGCCTTAGCAGAATCATAGTTTGCGCTTCCGAGTAGCCCTAAAGCCCCAGTACTGGAGAGGTTAACAATGCCGCCACGCTTGGCTTTGCGCATGAAAGGTGCCACTGCTCGATACATCAAGAACGAACCGCGCACGTTAACCGCCATAACCTGCTCCCAATCATCAAGCGTCATTTTATGAATCATACTTGAGCGCATAAGCCCCGCTTTGTTGACCAGCAGGAAAGGCTCACCCAACTGAGCGCACACTAAAGAAACTGCATCCTGAACGCTTTGCTTATCGGTCGTATCGACACCGATCAGGCATCAATCTCTCGATAGCTATAGCTGCGCTCCTTGGAAATAACAAATTCGTTGTCTGGCATTGCCTAGCGGCATGGGTAAGGGCTTGGTCTAGCGTTCTTAGCTCCCACGTTGGATACAGTGACGCCAACGCTGCCTGCCGATCCTTGGCTGACGCATTCATCGGTATCGCCCCCTCTATCGCTTTAGCACCACGGAACCACCGTTCGCTCCCAGACCCAGCACAGCACTCATTCCCACACGGGCATTCGGTACTTGACGGCCAGATGCCTCACCTCGCAACTGCCAGACCAACTCACAGATTTGCAACACCGCTTGCGCCGTTGTTGCCTCGCCAAAGGACAGGAACCCACCACTGGGATTGAGCGCCAGTTCTCCGTCCAAATCATATTTGTGATTGTGCAGCATCCAATCTCCCTGCCCTGGCTCTACAAACCCCAGCATCTCCGGCCAAGCGAGCAAATGCCACGCGGTATTGTCGGCCATTTCCAACACGTCAACATCGCCGTGCTCTACACCGGCCATAGACATTGCTTTCTCGGCCGCACTTATTACTTCACTGGTATGGGGAACGCCATTTTTTACCGATCCACCAACCGTTGGAATTCGATGCGCTGGATCACCATAGGTGCCAGAAGCGATGCCTACTCCCGCCACTTCTACTGATCTTTTAGCTGCCCGCGCGGCAAATCTGTCAGAGCAAAGTACTAGCGCGGCGGCACCATCACTCACAGGACAAATTTGTAGCAAATGTAGGGGGTCAGTCACCATGGGAGAGGCTAAGACCTCGGCCGCGGTCACCGGCTTCCGAAAGCGGGCATTAGGGTTATTTGCCGCATTTCTCCGCATCAACATTACTGCCTCTGCGAGTGATTCATGGGTGGTTTGATAATCATAAATTCTCCGCTGTGCTTCCATCGCCCAGTAGGCAGGATTGGTTAACCCCATTGTCACCCAGCGAAGAAAATCGTTATCAGTAATATCGTCTTGGCCACCCGGTGGACGAGGAATAAAGCCCTTGGGCATCCGTTCGGCACCGATCACAACAACCGCCTCGGACTGGCCACTCGCTATCATTGAGAACGCGGTCTGAAATGCGATCGCACCGGCGGCACATGCGCCACCGACATTGATGCAAGGCACTCCTCGCTCCGAAATTGCCTGAACAATTTCATTGGCATGGAGGCCCCAGCCCATTCCGCCTTCGAAACGAGAGCTCGCCGCGACGACGCCATCGATATCTTTCCAGCTTAGCTCTGCGTCACGAAGCGCCGCGTTAATGGCTGCAAGCGCCATTTGCAGCTGTGTCATAACGGTCTGCTTGCCCCAAGGGATCGCGCCAGCGCCCAAAATATGAATACCACTCATTGCGCTACCGCTCCGTGGCTCGCTGCGAGGTCGAGCTTAAAGAATGCGTGAGTCATGCGCTGCACGCCATGTTCATCGATATACAGTGGCAGCGCGCCTAAAGTTACCCGATCACCGATACGGATGTCCTCAAATGCAATGCCCGATAGGATCCCAGACACTCGTACACCATCATCCAAGTCAACAAGGCCAATGGCATAAGGCTCCCAATTATCTATCCTAAATAATGCAGGTGGCTGGTAATACTGGATGGTGTAGCTGTATAGAGTTCCATTCAACGCAAGCCATACGCTCTCTAGATCGTCTTTAGAACACTTGGGATTTCGGCAGGTTTGTGTCGTCGGAAAATACAATTCGCGACACGTATTGCACCGTGCACCCACAAGATGAACGCCACTACTATTAAGCTCAAACAAGCCTGGGATAACCGGCACTTGATCAGTTTTCATCTGGGTCACCGTCTAAAGAGATAAGATGTCACGGGTCTCTTGAAAGTAGAGTGTTCCGTTGTCCACATCGATCACCTCGGCTTCATGCCGTACGTATCGCCTTCCGCGCTTTTCAAATTTTTCGATTGCTCGCGTCGTAATGCGGACCGTGGCACCCACCTTAATCGGCGCCACTATCTTCGAATCGTGATAGGTGTGTATTGAGCCTATAGCAAATGGCCTAGTGTGATCGAACTGTACAGAAAGTATGAAATGGGAAACAAGTAATGGGGGAACGATGGCGCCACCAAATGGTGACTCGCCTTCTATGTACCAAGAATTCATTCGCCATGCCTCATACCATGGGTTGAAATCTTCAACACCATCGGAATACAAAATGATTAATTCGGGCGTCAAATGTAATTCTCGGGACAGAGTATCGCCCAGTTCAACCATATCCCAGTAGGTCTGGCATTCCTGCTCTAGTTCCTTGATGAACTGTCTGGTTTGAGCTCGCTGAATGTTTGTCAGCGGCCGTAACTCGCGGGCGTACTCTTCTTCATTCACACTTGTCATCCTTATCACATTTCAATCCAGCTTAGTTGGGCAATGTCACTTCAACCCACCCGACCGTTTTCTTTTCACCCATCTCGTTGTCGCACCAGACATCGACTTTGATTCGCCAACCGCCCTCCACAGTGCTTTTCTCGGAGACAACCCCATGAGTCGTAATGATTTCATCGGCTAACGTAGATGCTATGTATTTGCAGACAATGCGAGCATTCTGAAAAAGATGTTCTCCAAAATGGTTGACACACATCTCAGTGATATACGCTGAGTTCATTTCTCCAGTCTGTATGGGCGCAGATAGGCCAGTAGAAAGCGCATATTCTGGATCCCAGTGATTGGGGTTAAAACGCCCCCAAAGTCGTGACCCCATCAACTGAATCAACGCGCGTTTCCTTATTGGCTCGAGCTCGGTACCGATAGGCGTTGAAGCATCAATACGTAATGTGTTTTCAAGAACCATAAAAACCCTCCTCACATAGTTCACCCGTCGCTGACGCAGGTTTTGTTCGCGCATAGCCGCAGATGAGATCTGCCAGCACACTCAAGACCCTACAATATTTCAACACAAGTGTTGACAATACGCAAAGAATTTTTCGATAATAACGACAGCTTTATTAATAGTAATAATTAACCTTCTGCTGCATGGTTGCCCGCAGCACCAGGAGCCCAACCACATGGAGACAAAAGATCATGCCAGATCAATCCCCCAATAAATTAGACGTGATCATTGTTGGAGCCGGTTTTGCTGGACTGAGAGCGCTATACACGCTTCGCAAGGAGAATCTTAATTGCTTAGTTCTCGAAGCGTCGGACGAGATTGGAGGGGTGTGGAACTACAACCGCTATCCGGGGGCACGCTGCGACGTAGAAAGCTATGACTATTCCTATTCTTTCTCTGAAGAATTAGAGCAGGAGTGGCGCTGGACCGAACGGTACGCGAAGCAACCTGAAATACTTGAGTATATTCGACATGTTGCCGATCGATTCGATCTGCGCAAGAACATTGCATTCAGCACTAAGCTAAACTCCGCCGAATACGATGAGCAATTGCAACGGTGGAACATCGTTACCGATCAAGGCACTGCGTTCACGAGCCAATTTTTCATCATGGCCGTGGGACAGCTCTCCAAACCAAAGAAGCCAAACATCGTCGGTGAGAACTCTTTTAAAGGAGAGATTTATCACAGCGCATTGTGGCCACGAGACTCTGTTGATTTCGCGGGCAAGCGTGTTGGGATTATTGGAACTGGTTCATCTGGCGTTCAAATGACGCCTGTGATTGCGGAGCAGGCAGATCACCTTTGCCTATTTCAGCGAACTGCCAACTACAGCATCCCCGCTTGTCACGGGCAAATCAGCGATGAGGAGGACGCTGAAGTTAAGGCTAACTATCGAGCTCGACGCGAGCAAATGCGCAATTCACCGAGCGGACTTGGCTTCGTTCCCAATAAAAAATCGGCCCTTGATGATTCGCCCGAGATACGCGAACAAGTTTTTGAGGAAGCATGGAATCGGTTGGGCTACGGGTTTGCCTTGGTCTACAAAGACATATTACTCGATGAGGCGGCGAATGATACTGCCATTGACTTCGCCCACAGAAAAATCGGAGCGAAAGTAAAAGACCCTATTATTCGAGAAAAGCTTACACCAAGAGGCTTTCCGTTCGCAGCGATGCGCCCTGCGGTAGACCATCTTTACTACGAATCCTTTAACCGCGACAACGTTGAACTCATTGATATAAAAGAAGACCCCATTGTAGAAATCACGCCCAAGGGCATTCGCACCCAATCTAGTGATTACGCGCTAGACATTATTATTTTTGCTACCGGCTTTGACGTTTTTACTGGATCGCTTCTGGCGCCAACCATTACCGGAAGAAACGGCGTGACACTAAAAGAGAAGTGGAAGGACGGGCCAAGAAACTATCTCGGCTTGAGCACCAGAAGCTTTCCAAACATGTTCATCATGGTAGGACCCGGAAGCCCCTCGTTACTGAGTAACGTCATGGTTTCTATGGAAGAGCACGCTGACTTCATCCGCGACCTGATAAGCGATATGCGTGACAAGGGCTACACCGAAGTTGAAGCCGAAACCCAGGCAGAAGAGTACTGGGTTGAGCACGTGAATGAGCGCGCCAAAGAGACCCTCTACCCCAAAGCAAAATCTTACTACGTTGGCGCTGAAGTTCCAGGAAAACCCCAGGTGTTCATGCCCTACTCGGGAGGGGTTAGAGGCTACAGACGCATTCTCAATCGAGTGCAAAATGAAGACTGGGATGGGTTTTCTATGAAGTAACGTGTCACATACAGGGCTGGAGCGTCTCGCCCCCACTAGCGCAACACTAGCCCCGCGAATACAACCCTCATACAACATTGTTAAACCGAACGTTAATACCTTGCTGTCATCAGGCTCGCCCCGCCATCATCAACCAAAGTAACGCTAGCAAACTTTCGCAAACTGCTGACTAGTTGCGGCGGATGGTAGGCAACAACACGCGAAGATGCGCCATCGTATCCCTCTCGGTCGGATCGGTGGCTCGCACTGTTGCCTTTGCAGCTTAAATCAATTCACAAAAACCGGATCGGTTTGTTGAGGATGTTCAAACATTCATAAAGCTTACAAAACGCACCAAAAATCAACTAGAGCATTGGTACACGGAATGTTGCGTCACAGCCATGAAGCCAAGATCATCTGTTTTTAATTTTAGATAGCCCACTCGGCATAAAAAAACCCAGACTGGCGCCTGGGAATAATTGCGGACCTATTGTTCTCTGCAAAGCTTCGTCATACGCGAAGCGCGAGGCAGTTTAAAAATCGTAGCTAACTTGCACGCCCCAGGTCCGTGGAGGCGACAGCCACATTGTTTTCGAGCCGATCGAGGTATTGTCAAAACCAAAGTTAAAATAGACCTCATCAGTCAAATTCTTACCATATAGCGCGACACGCAGGCGCTCATCAGCGCTCCTGAAAGTCACGCTCGCATCGACAAGACTGTAGTCATCCAGTAGCAGAAAATTGAAGTTATCTGCTGCCGCCTCGTCCGCATAGTTATAGCTCGCTCGCCAGCTGAGACTTCCCATCTCGTCCATCTCATGACCATAGGTCGCGGCTACAAACCAAGTCTGCTCCGACACCATCTGCAACAAGAAATCGCCCACGTCGGTATCTGGTCCAAAGGTCTGAACCAGAAAGTCGGCGTCATCGTACGAGGCATCCACATAACCATAGGTAGCTTCTAGGGTTAGGTTAT
>CAWUXF010000058.1:0-8248 GCA_963926325.1 uncultured Luminiphilus sp.
GTTCCTCGCGGGAGAATACTCAATTGCCGACATGGCTTGCTACCCATGGGTTTGGAGACACACTCGGCACCTGATCGATTTAAATGCGTACGGCAATGTCAAAGCATGGTACGAACGGATAGCCGCACGTCCAGCAACCGCGAGGGCTTCGGATCGTGGCGCTGCGGTCAATCCCACCGTCGGCAGGTTGCTGGTCTGACGCCAATCTGCGCGCCGCGCATACGGCCAAAGCGATTAGCTTGTGACTCCATCCGGGGATGGATTGTCCTGCATCTCGAGTCATTGTTATGCGTCACTGGTGCCTATCGGAGCCTGTCGACGTTAGTCAAATGCGATAAGCGAAGTACGTCATCACCAACACCGAAAGCTATGCGTTTTGTTTAAGCAGGGGCAAACACTTGCTCTGAAGATGAAATAAAATCGCTGATCGTGCTAGGCGCTCGGCCGAGCAGACGCTCGAGATCAGGACTGCTTACTTCGAGCGATCCAGCGGCTATTTCAGCAAATAATGCAGTAACGGCATCCACATGCCAGGCACTGGGAATAGCTTTGCTTAACATTGCATGGAAGGCTTCAAGGGATATCGGCTGGTATTGTATGTCCCGCTGAAGCGTTCTTGAAAGTTGTCGTGCGACTTCGTTGAAGTCGCATAGATCACTACCACACAAAGTATAAATCGACTCGTTATGCTTCGGTTGTAAGGCAATTTCTGCCGCCGCCACGCCTACCTCAGCAGCATTAACCATTGCTGTTTTAGCATCGCCCAGCGGCAAGGAAAGTGTATTGGCATGACGGATACCGGCCGCGAACAACCACAAGTTTTGCATGAAAAAATTAGGTCGTAGCGATTGCAGCTGAACAGGCAACCTAGCAATTTCCTGCTCAACTTCATAATGGGCCTTTGGAAATGGCGCGGTCGTATTGGGGCTGACCTCTAACGAGGATATTTTTATGATGCGCGCCACACCCGCGATCACTGCCTGCCTCGCCAGATTGATCTCTTGTTCCTTTTGCTGCGGGTGGTTACCCGTGACTAGGATGACGGCTTCAACATCCTCAAAAGTACCGCCCGGGATTCCCCCGTCACCCTCGAGCAGCCTAATGTCGGCGCCTGTATTTTCCAGCGCCTCAGTTTTGGACCTGTCGCGCGTGAAGCCTCTCACCTGAGATTTTTGCGCCAAAATATGTGTTGCCGCCGCAGAGCCAACCCGCCCAGATATTCCTGTAATTAAAATCATGTAGCCTCTTCGCTCCCAGTCGCAATAGGTAATGTAATAACAATCGCCGCGGCTATGATACAGAGCAAGACCATGCCAGAAAATGCCTCGGCGTAGCTCCCTTGGGCTTCTCGTACAAGACCCACCAATCGCGTTCCCAAAGCACCGCAAAGCGTATCCATAAGGACGAGGATGGCCAGAATACGACCGTAGGCGGCACCGCGATAAAATGACGCAATCAGCAATTGGATACAGGTGAAAGCGCCACTGAATCCAATGCCCCCCAAAACGGCGTAGCCATACACCATAAAATTAGATGAGATTTGCAACTGCTGAAGTAGCGCTACTGCGACACCGAGTAATAAAATGGAGAATGCCATGATTCGACGCAGATCAAAGTAATCTGAAAGTAGGCCGAATAAAAGTTTCCCTATAATGGAGCAACCAAAAAAAACACTGAACACAGTGGGGAGACTCTCTCGTGCCAAGCCCAAGTCACGGGCAAGATAGAGGGACTGATGTTGGACAAGTGCGATAATAACAAACCATAGCGCTCCAGTAGCCAACGCAATTCGATAAAATTTTGAATCACGCAATGCACTTATCAGCGATGGGCCCATATCGACATTTATAGCCTTGGCCCCTGTGCTTGCGGTGTCGGTCAGCGATAGCTTTTTTGGATCTCTGAGTAATAAAATTGTACTGAGCACCATCAACAAGCCAGTTGCGCCCGCCATAATCATGGCCGTATCTCGCCAACCTACAAGCAATAAACTCTTGCCCACTAGCAGGGGAAATACCGCACCACCAAGGCTAGATGCCATCAGCAGAATACCCGTTGCGCGACCGCGACTCTCGTCAAACCAGCCGGATAATACAACCATGTTCGACACCAATCCCGACATGGAGAGACCTACGCCCAAAACCGCATAAACAAGAACCAACTCCCACAATGCGGTGACTTTGCCGTAGATAATAAGGGCGCAAAACAAAATTACGCTGCCAACAAGAATGATACGGCGAGGAGAAAACCGGTCGAGTAGCCAGCCAGCTGGAGGGGAAGTAATTGCACCGATGATGAAGAAGATCGTAGCCGGCAGTGTCACTTGTGCCGCACTCCAACCAAAGTGATCCACTAGTTCGGGGTAGAGCAAGGGAAGGGTATGCATCGTGATGCCATTGGAGGCCATGTAGATTAAAAATAAGCCACCAAGAACCACCCACTTGTATTTTTTTGGTTCACTGGGTTTTTGCATTTTATTATTTTTCAGTAGTCTCATCGCACAACATACACTAGTCTCAAATGAAGGTGTTAATGTCGCGGCCAGATGGAGAAAGTGGCGATGGAGAAGGTTGATATAGCAATTGTCGGTGCAGGTATAGCGGGTACAGCGCTTGCGACTGCCTTAGCGGGTACAGGTCAATCTGTTGCTCTAATCGATAAACGTGAAAATCCGCTGGACACCGCGAGGGGAGATCATATACAGCCAGCAATGTTAGATGTCCTCGACAGCTGGGGTGTACTAGACGCGCTTATATTAGCCGGTGCCGAGCGACGGTATGGAACGTCGTGGTTTGGAAGCAATGGCGAAAAAATCCTTACGGTGCCCGTGCTAGGTGAAAAGTTGAAACACCCTTGGTTCCTATTCCTTAACCATGAAAAAATTGGCTCTACACTGCTAAGGCGTGCGCTTGAGAGCGGTGCTCAATATTGCTCGGGTGTGCGCAGCTGGCGCGTTCAGCACGACAAAGACGCCTGGAAGCTTGACTATACCTTGCCAGACGGTAGTACCAGAGTTTTGCGCGCCACCTTACTCGTAGGCGCAGATGGCTCAGGCTCACTCGTTCGCAAGCGGCTAGCCATTGAAGAAATTATCCACCGTTATCGTTATCCTATCGCAGTACTTTATGGCAGGACTAGAACGCCTGCCGACCGCCGTACATTAGATGTTCATCTAACGAAAGATCGAATGGTGTCTGTGATTCCGCGCACAGGCGGAAGATCTAAAATTGGCTTTCCGATAGACACATCGGAGCTTACGCGGTTGCGGGCATTGAGCTCTGATGACTTATGCGAGCAACTGCGGCGCTGGAGTCCGGGCATTGAACTTAGCGAAGCAAAATTTGGTGCCATATACCCGCCGGTCTCACTTCAATCAAGACCTTTTGTCGGCGAAGGTGCCGCAGTGTTAATTGGGGATGCAAGCCACGCGATGCATCCTGCACGAAGCATGGGTATGAATACCTGCTTCCGCGTCGCGGACCAGTTGAGCAAACTGCTTAGCCCCCTTGGCGTAGGTTTCAAACAAGCAGAAGCTGAGCGCGCAATTGCCGAGCATGAAGCGACCTTCAGCGCGGAGTTGGCGCCCCGTCTTGCAGAGAATCATGAAGCGGGGATGCAGATGGACACCTTGCATGGCGACGAATTTAAAAGCCTTGTCGCAAAACTCAAGGTCGCCGCCATGAACCCAGAAATACGCAATAGCATGGCGCGCAGCGCTGCGGGAATCGCTATCAAATGAGGTCAAAATAGAGCTGTAGTAATCCGCGTCATCCGAACGCGCTCGCCCTGTTCGTAGCGGCTGGTTGAAAGTTTTTTGTGTATACTCAGTTAGATAATAAAAAGATAAGCGGAGGGGTATTAGATGTCGTCTGGATATCAAGAATTCAACTATGGTTGGCCGGTGCTACTGGCTGCCAGTATAGGCATATCTCTTGGCATGTCCCCCCTACCCTTTTACACGATTGGTGTTTTCGCCCAACCTTTGAGTCAGGAGTTTGGCTGGGGGATTGACCAAATCATGTTCGGTCTTGTGCCATTTTCCATTACCACAGTGCTTAGCGCACCGCTGACTGGCTATCTGTCCGATCGCTATGGCGTTCGGCGAGTAGCACTCACCTCGATGTTTTTTTTCTCACTGACGATGATGGCTTTTTCACTGAACAATGGCAGCACCACGGTTTATCTTATTTTGTGGGCGTTACTTTCGATCGTAGGGGCAGGAACACTCCCTATTACGTTTACAAAGGCCATTGTTAGGTGGTTTCAATACAAGCGAGGCTTCGCTCTGGGTATCGCACTTGTTGGAACGGGTATAGGCGGCGCTCTGGCAAAAGTCTATGCAGCTACGTTGATAGATCTAGTAGGTTGGCGCCTGGCGTACGTCGGTGTGGGGCTGCTCCCCTTGCTGGTAGCTTTCCCCGTTCTGTTTTTGTGCTTTAGAGATCTGGACGATCCTAAAGCAGCCGTGCGCTCCGCCGGCATCTCAAAAATGCGAAAGGCGGCAGGAGATACCATCGCACAATATGGATATACCTTTTCGGAGGCTATTAGGGATTGGCGGTTTTGGTGGCTATGTGCAATCTTTTTGCCTTTGTCTTTCGCGATCGGGGGCCCAATTCCAAACCTGGAAACACTGCTCGAAACCAAAGGTTTTGTCCGCTCAGATACGATTATTTTAGCCAGCTTTCTGGGTTATTCCGTTTATGTAGGACGATTAGTCGCCGGCTTTTTACTGGACTTCATATGGGCGCCACTAATTGCATGTGTCGTACAGTTCCTGCCGGCCTTTTCTATGGTGCTATTTGCGACAAGTGATCCTACCTACTTGGATATGGTCATTGCGATTGTTCTACTGGGTATCGCAGCCGGCGTTGAATACGATCTGCTCGCCTATCTTGTAGCACGTTACTTTGGCATGAAGAGTTATGCGCGAATTTATGGGGCACTGTATGCCGCCTTTGGCGTCGGTGCCGGATTTGGGCCCGCAGTATTTGGCTATATTTTCAAAAATACCGGCAGCTACGATGTGGCGTTAAATTATGCGATGTGGGCGTTCATAGGATGCTCTCTAGCCATGCTGGCACTGGGTAGATATAGAGACGAAGAATTGAAGTCTAAACAATGAAGCCCCAAACACGACTCAAACGAATAGATCCGGCGCTAATGCCCGACGATATCCGGGCTGCCTGGTCAAGCTCCATGGCACTTCGTAATGACGGGACCTTTTTCGAGGTTTTTGCGCAGCATCTACCTCTGTACCGCTGGTATATAAATCAGTTTTACGGCGAGGTTTTTTATAAAGGTTTAGTTGATCAACAGTTCAAGGAGTTGCTAAGACTTAGATTATCCACATTACATGGTTGCCGCTTTTGCAATCAGGGGAATCGAAAAGACGCGCTAGCGGCAGGGCTAACAAGCGCTCAGATTGCAAGCTTCGAAGCGCCCGAGAACGGACCCTTTAATGACGCCGAAAAAGCAGTTTTGGCTTTGGCCGACCAGCTGTCCTTGCTCAACCTAGCTGCGGAAATGGACGCGACGCTCCACGAGAGATTACAGCGCCATTTTACCGATGCGCAAATTCTGGAGTTGGGTTTGATTGGTGGTATTTTAGCTGGCGTCGCAAAGTTTCTGTTTACTTTTGACTTGGTAGAAAAGGAAGACTACTGCCCCTTCCAAAGCCCTCAAGACAATCTCGACAAACAGCCATAATATAACAGTAGTACGGCTTATTATTCGTCGGCTTTATTCCAGCCCCGACGGTGCGGGCCAAGTCACATCGGGAGTCGCCTGATCTATGTCGGCAGCAATCTTCCATTGCCCTTCATGCTTTTTGTAAACTAGCAGCGACCGCCCCGTCTCTCGATAAACTTCTCCAGTTTCTTTACCCACCGCCTTCAGCCAGTATTTACTAATGATATAAGCGATATCGCCATGAGTCTCTCGGAGCTCGTAATCTAATTCGAAAGTTGAGATCGCCTTGCCTAACCGCTCAGCGAAGTACGCCTCAACCGCCGCCTTACCAAAGAGTGCAGGCTGCCCGTGAAGCGCAACGACCACATCGTCCACATAAAGCGTCATCAAACCGCTAAGGTCTTCTGCTTCATAAAATCGCGCCCACTTGCCGCCCTCGCTCTCAATATCACTTAAAGAATCAGCGTGGCTTGCGGGAATAACCCATAAAAAAGCACAAATAGTGAACGCTATGCTCTTCAAAATTTGAGGCCCAGATATCCACCCAAAAGGTGCTTTGGCATGACTATAGAAATCTATATTCATTTGAATACTCCTAAGGCTGCAGCCCCAAGTGCCAATACATAAATCGCTATTACAGTGACGTAAACGGGGGCCAGCGCACGGCTGTACTTTTGATTAAGCGTTGCATCCTCCGGAGACTCAGCCAGCTGCATAAAGAGATCGACAGCAGGCTTAAAAAATATGTCCAGCAGCGATCCAACAATAAAAATGCCACCCACTGCAATAATCTTCCAAACCAACCACGATGGTGTTAGCCCTCCGACTAATAAATAGACACCTACTGCTGACACCAGCACAGCCATCGCAACATTTAAAATCCAATTGATACGCGCCGCCAGCCCTTGCGTGGCAAGATCTTTAGACAGAAAACCGGTCCATAAAATAACCAGCCAGACCACACCAGCACCCCATATGGCGAAGAGATAGCTGCTATCCAAAGCCACCAAACCCATCGAATCGGCAAGACTGCAGCCCGAAGGAATAATGAGCGCAAGCGCTGACCTTGGAAGTCGATCCAACTTCATCCCCAAATCCAAAACCGTCATGCGCGTTTCGTATGACAATTCAGATCGCTCAGAATAGCGCGCCGCAACAAAAACGCCTAAGTCAGTACCTACCCAAAATACGAGCAGTAGAATATGCAAATACAGCCAAAACTCAGTCATGTCATCGCCTCGCTTTATTCATTACTGGTGATGTTAGCGCCGGACTCTAATACGTTCTTGATCAACGCCAGCCGCTCCATTGCCCATTCATCGGTTTGTTCTGGGCTGGGTTCAAATTGCGCTAACACAGACGCGTCCAACGCACCCTGACGCTCTAATAAGGTCTCTAATGCTTTTAGCCTTTCCGACAGCACCGAGTGCTCGGTTAAAAGTCTTACGATGATGGCAAGCAGACGATCGGTTTCGGGATTTTCAAAAAATGAAGGCCGCCCACCCTGCACCCGCTTATTATTTAAGTCCACGCGAAGCTCCTATTTTTGTGCCCCGAAAGCATACCAGGTGATGGTGTCGGACAATCGGCCTGTATCTTCATCAAACTTTGCCTCCTCACTAATGGCCGCGATGAAGTCTTGCTCGCTGACATAGGTGAAGCGAGGCATTGTTGCCTGGAAAAATTGGTTTTCATCAAATCCCGCGGCAGTGCAAAGTTCTACATAGCTTAAATCGCGAAATGTCTTGTAAAAAGGTTCATTATTGTAGAAACAGTCCCAGTCCAGATAAAACGCATCGTAGGCGCTAAGGTGCTGATTAGGGGGCAATTCCATATTGATGACGACGCCACCGGGCTTAAGAACTCGGTAAGCTTCGCAGAAATACGCTCTAATCATGGACTCGGGTAATTCATGTAAAAACATGGATGAGAAGACAACATCAACACTATTATCTTCAAACGGCAGCGCTTCGCAGCTGGCCTGTTGAAACGTGATGGGCACGCCCTGCGCTATAGCGCGCGCATGAGCGTAGCGCAGACAAGGGGCCGCAATATCAATACCAAATACCTGCGCATTGGGGAATACCTGCTTCCACGGCAAGGTGTTATGCCCAATCGTACAGCCAATATCGGCAATAATTGACGGCTCAAGCGCCGGATTACTCAGTCGGATATAGTTTGCCATGGAGTGACCGATATCATCGAGATCTCGGCCCATCATGCCAAAAGAAAAAACATCGAGACCATTGTCATACAGGGCGCCAGCGGCCACACCACTGGACGAATCACCACCCTGATAGTTGCCCGGCATCATGTGAACATCGATCTCACCGTAGTAATCAGGTAGCGCGATCTCAGGATCAAGTAACAACGCAGCATGGCTTGATTCACCGCCCGGCTCGTCTAAACATGCATTAGCAATATTGTCTAAACCACCGGGATCCTCGGCCATCGCATTCATGGCCGACTGCCAAACCAGCTCTTGCGCAGTGCATCGCAAACTCGAATACCATTTAAAAATAGCACGTGGTTTCAGGAGTTCGTGTACGGCTTCACC
>CAWUXF010000059.1:0-23751 GCA_963926325.1 uncultured Luminiphilus sp.
CGCGCGCCAATTCCCAAGTTCGACACCCCTATTATTGAGACGCATTGCCATCTCGATTATTTGGATGTCGAACATCTGACGGCAACACTTGATGCAGCGGCTGCGGTCGGTGTCGAAAAAGTGGTCACCATTGCCGTATCCGCTGACAATCAATCCGTTGTTCGCAACCTGGTTGAGCTATCCCCCATGATTTGGGGCACCCAGGGCATCCATCCGCATGAAGCGGAGCAATGGAATAATGCCGTCGCAACGGAAATCCGCGCCGGCGCCGAACATGAACGCATAGTCGCTATCGGTGAAATCGGTCTAGATTATTTTTACGACCACGCCGACCGAGCGGCGCAGGCACTAGCCTTTGAAGCGCAGCTCGCTATGGCCGTAGAGCTGGACTTGCCGGTAGTCATTCATACCCGAGAAGCCGATGACGACACCCGCGCCATTCTTGCCAATTTTTCGGGCCAATTAAAACGGGGCGGTGTGATTCACAGTTTTACGAGCGGCATTCCCTTGGCGGAATATTGTATCGAAGAGGGCTTCTATATTGGCTTTAACGGCATCACCACCTTTAAGAATGCCGATAATGTACGTGCGGTTGTAGAAATAACACCCTTCGATCATCTAGTACTAGAGACCGACGCCCCCTACTTAACCCCTATACCCTATCGCGGAGTTGTCAATGCGCCCTGCTACCTACCCTTTATTGCTGAGAAAGTTGCCGAAGTGAAAAAAATTGCTGTAGAACCACTTTTACAATACGCCTACCAAAACAGCCTAAACTTATTTTTCCCACAGCCATGAGTGAATTTGCTGTAGGACAGAGGTGGGTTAGCCATGCAGATGCCGAGCTCGGCTTGGGGATAGTCGTTGAGATAGATCCTCGACGTGTCACGGTGCACTTTCCCGCCGTAGGAGAAGATCGAACATACGCGAGCTATAGCGCACCCCTCACACGCCTTTCCTTAAAACCCGGCGACAGTTTATTACGCAGAGACGGGCATCGCTTCGAAGTGATGGCCGTTGATGCTATCGATGGTGTGCTGGCTTATGCTGGGATTGATGACCAGGGTAAAAAGGCGCGTATTTCAGAACTCGAACTAGATGCTCACGTGCAGCTGAGCTCTCCTAAAGATCGCTTGATCAACAATCAACTCGACAAACTGATCGACTTTAAGTTGCGCTACGAAACCTTGCAGCATCTTGCCGCCGTCGATGCAGGCACCTCGAGGGGCCTGCTCGGCGCTAGAACATCACTGCTATCGCACCAAATGTATATCGCGGATGAAGTCGGCAGCCGATTTTCGCCGCGTGTACTCCTGGCTGATGAAGTCGGGCTGGGTAAAACCATCGAAGCCGGACTCATCATGAGCCAGCAGCTTTTATCGGGTCGAGCGCAGCGAATTTTGGTATTGGTGCCCGATGCGTTAGTCCATCAGTGGCTCGTCGAAATGATGCGGCGTTTTAATCTCCATTTTTCACTCTTTGATCACTCGCGGCTCGCAGACTCGGGCGAAGAATCCCCTTTTGAAAACGAGCAGCTGGTGCTCTGCCCGTTCTCTCTATTTAGCGGTACGGTCGCACCTAGGGTCCTTGCGCTGGATGTCGACTGGGACATGGTTGTCGTCGATGAGGCGCACCATCTCAGCCGTGAAAATAATACCGAAAGCCTTCTGTACGAGTTCATCGAGCAACTCGCAGAGCACGCTCGCGGACTATTGTTACTCACTGCAACACCCGAGCAAGCAGGCATTGAAAGCCATTTTGCGCGATTGAAACTGCTTGACCCGAATCGTTTCGCTAACATTGATGAGTTTCTTGAAGAGCAAAGCCACTACGGCGAATGGAATGCCCTCATTGAGCAACTACAGTCAGGTGACAGTACGCCACAGCTACCTGATGGCATCGACCTTCAAGCAGAACCCGCACAACAGATCCAGCAACTGTTAGACCGGTACGGCACCGGACGCGTGTTATTTCGTAATACGCGCGCATCAGTGCCCGGATTCCCGCAACGCCATTTACACAGCTATCCGCTGAGTAGGCCCGATATTTATCAACATGCCATCGGCGAGCTATATCCCGAACAGCGAGCCGGCGAGAGTGACTGGCTGGTTGAGGATTCCAGAGTTCCTTGGTTAGAGCAGCAACTACGCAGCTTTAGGCCTGCAAAAGTGCTCGTCATTTGTGCGAGTGCAGAAACTGCACTCGCGCTAGAGCATCATTTACACATGCGTGCCGGCATTCGCTGCGCAGCTTTCCACGAAGGCCTAACGCTCGTGGAGCGTGACCGCGCAGCAGCATTCTTTGCAGATGAAAATGGCGGGGCTCAGGCACTGATTTGCTCTGAAATCGGTAGCGAGGGCCGTAATTTTCAGTTTGCGCACCACTTGATTTGTTTTGATCTACCTTTGAATCC
Source organism: uncultured Luminiphilus sp. (assembly GCA_963926325.1). Classification (GTDB taxonomy): domain Bacteria; phylum Pseudomonadota; class Gammaproteobacteria; order Pseudomonadales; family Halieaceae; genus Luminiphilus. Next base: position 2,414 of record CAWUXF010000059.1, read on the forward strand.
TGATTTATTGGAACAACGAATTGGCCGATTAGATCGTATTGGTCAGAGCAGTGATGTTCATATTCATGTCCCTTATTTAGAGGGCACTGCCCAGCAGGTCCTATTTCACTGGATGGATCAGGGCTTACAGGCTTTCACCCACCCCTGTGCAGTTGGGCATACGGTGTTTAATCAATTTAAGCAGACACTCAATCTGGCGCTTGAAAACCCGCTGGTCAGCGCCGATAAACTCTATAACGACACAGCACAATTTAGAGCGCTACTTGAGGCGGAAATGCAGACCGGTCGCGACCGACTACTAGAGCTCAACTCACATAACCCAGACCGTGGTAGCGCTGTCATTGAGGCAGTTCGTGCGCAGGAAACCCCCGAGGTTATCAATGAATTTGCTGAACTCCTTTTTGATCGTATTGGTGTCAATCAGGACTATCATTCTGAGACCTGTTTCATTTTGCGGCCTTCTGAAATGCTGCTCACCGGTCAATTACCCTACCTCGATGAAGAAGGTATTACCGTCACTTTTGACCGAACAACAGCGCTGGCAAGAGATGACGTACATTTCCTGACCTGGGAACATCCTTTAATGCGGGAAGCCATGGCCGTTGTAGCAGGCAGTGAACTCGGTAACGCTGTAATCGGCAGGCTCAAACACCCTCAGATACGTCCTGGCACGGTGCTACTTGAAGCGATATTTAGCATCGACTGTATGGCACCAGCCCACCTAGAATTAGCCCGATTTATTGACACCACACCACTGCGTTTTGTACTGACGCCAGATCTCAATAACGTGGCTGCAAAACTATCGCATAGTGTTTTAAATAGATTGTTGGAACCGGTTCCAGCGACGACTTCGGCCAGCGTGATGCGGCAGATTAGACCCGTGCTTGAAAAGCAACTCACGGCCGTTGAAGCGCAAGCTCAAACTCAAGTCGAGTTGTTGCGCAACACTGCATTACAGAACATGACGGGGTTACTAGGGGCCGAAAAAGCTCGCCTAGTTTATTTGCGCAGCGTCAACCCCAGCATTCGTGCAGAGGAAATTACCGCGCTTGAAAGCAGAATCGCCGAAAGCGAAAGTGCGCTAGCCATGGCGCTAGCCACATCTCAGGCGCTGCGGATCATTATTGCGACCTAATTAAGGTGTGTACCAAATAGACGACGTGTAGGCACGCTCTTGGATCACATCGGGTCGCCGAGTATCCACGTCGCCGCCGAGTGCGATTTTGTCGTACAACGAATGTCGTGGCGTAGGAATTTGCAATACTCGAACATAGTAGAATGCTGACAGGGCTGGATCGAACTCCGGGTCACGCCAAACCGACGTTAACTCCGCCGCACCAATACTGTTGTCGTAATGGGCTGTCGCCAGATTCACTGTATTGCCAACCGGCTTAAGCGAACCATCAGCATTGAGTCGATTATTGCCACCCCAAGCCACATCGAAGACTTTTTCATAACTGCGTCCGTCACTATCAACCCAACCTTTGACCACTTGTATGCGGTCCAAATTTGCCGTCATTGGGTCCGCTGTCGCAGCAATTAAAAAAACGGGGGAATCGCCGTCAGCCGCTAATAGCTCTCCGCCCATTGGCACGGCGCGATCAGCGAGATTTACTGGAAAGTCTGCAGCAGCTAAATCTTCCGCGCTGAGACGCCAGCCGGCGTAAAAACGCACACCAATTCGCGGCCCTGTTGAGGCATAAACTTCACGCCGCCGCATCGCAGCAACAATACTTTCACGGGTATTGTCTTCCGCCCAGACGGCAGCTAGACCGGACGCGCTCATTGCCCAACCAAAAGGTCTACCTTCTTCGTCAGAAAAGCCCGCTTTGTTAGCAGGCTTCGAGTCGGTCGCTAATTTACCGTGGAAGTTATTTTCCTCAGCAGAAGCTAACGCTGTATGTGCGTCAGTCGAGCCAATAACACCAAGCTGATAAGGATTAACGCCAATTTTTTGTTCAATTTCTAAGCCCCGCTTTAAAGACGAGCGCACATAGTCTCCGACCTCTGGCTTATAGGTCCCAGGCGTCTTCTGAATATAATAAGGATAGGTTTCGAAGTCGGCGAAGGCATCCTCAGGCGATAAATTGGGATGAGTTTCTGAGTCGCCTTTGATTTGCGTGATCTCTGCGATGGGTTCCCAGCGCCGACGAATCTCGGCGTACTCTGCTGTCAGCGGCTCGCCGTACAACGTTTTGGTATCAAACATTGCACCCTTAGAAATATTAGAGTTATGGGGTATTGCAATAAAATTTCCACCGGTTAATTCAGTTGTCTGCGCCAACCATGTCCAAAGGTCCTGTGGATAAACGCTGCGATTTATACCGAACGGCTGGAATTTCTTTGCTGTTGCTGCATCGATATCAGCAAGGACGACTCGGTGTAAATTACCGCCGCCTGGAATTGAGCTAAATTCCCAACCGATTAGCGCCGTAAATTCACCGGGTATATTGTGCGCATCCGCAGTCTCAACAATATCCCTCCAGGTATCCACCTGCACCTCAAGGCTCGCGGGCAGCCAGCTCAAGTCTACGGTCCAATCTTTCGCAGCTTCGACGATGTCGTCGTAAGGTACCGGTAGTAACGTCGTAAATAACGCCAGCCCCTCGCCATCATCGATAGCATCGCGTATTAGCCATGTCACTAGCCAAGCTTTAGCGGTATCGATAATGCCTAGATTTGAGGTCTCGGGTCCCTCGAGTACCGTATGCCGTACTACGCCTAGAAACTCGGCATGATCCGAAACCACCAGAAAGTCGAGCGGTGTCTCAATTTGCACGCGTGCGCCATCGAACGGATGTAACACAGGCATGCCCTTCGCCCAACGATAAGCAGTCTCAGGCGTTGCACTCAAATTGTTATTCACAAAAGCATCGCCAGAGTAAGACGTATGAACATGCGTATCCCCCCATAACAGATGCTTGTCTTGCGCGTGCGCACTGAGTGGCAATAATACCGCTACCATCGTTAGGATTAAGGTTCTCATTATTCTGTTCCCTACCTTGTCAGTAAACGAAGCGCGTTAACTACTTACCCTGCCACTCGGGCGTACGCTTTTCAAAAAAAGCGATTACAGCATTGCGCGCATCTTCACTATCAATACAAGATTTCTGCAGCCGCGCTTCCTGGGTAATCGATTCGGCGAGCGAGTGTTCGCTCGCATAGCGAACCAGTTCTTTGGTATAGCTCAGCGCCAAAGGCGACTTACTCGCTAGCTGTTGCGCCCATGCCATTGCCGCATCCGCAAGATCATCAGCGGCTACGACACGGTTGACCATACCTAAAGCCAATGCATTTTCGGGCTGCAATTTCTCGCCCATCATCATTAACTCATAAGCCCGCTTGCTGCCCACTAACTGGGGTAATAGCCACGTGCTACCACCGTCTGGAATTAGCCCAATGGCCGCAAACGGCTGATACAAAAATGCGTTGTCGGCCATGATCGCCAGGTCACACGCCATGGCATAGGAATAACCGATACCCGCACAAGGACCGTTAATTGCTGCAATCCAAGGCTTGGGGGAGTCGGCAATCGATAGTATCCCAGGCTTGTATTCAAAATTAAGGATATCTTCGACCGCTTGTCCGTCGTCGAAACCACTATTATCTTCCGCCAGGTCGGCACCGGCACTAAAAGCTCGGCCATTTGCGCCTAGCACAACAACACGGACGTTTTTATCCACATTCACTTCGCGGGCTGCGGCAACAAATTCGCGGCGCATCATGGTGTTAAAGCTGTTCATGTTATTGATGCGATTAAAACAAACACGGGCAACGTGGCCGTCGCGCTCAACTGTCAAAGTTTCATAATTAGACATGTCTAGATCCTTGTAAGAAGCCATTATCGATACGTTAATCTTGCCTATTAAACACTACTGCAGAATATCTTAAGTCCCTTGCACAATAGCGCCATTATCGAGCAGCGTCGAAATTTCCGTCTCGTTAAAACCAAACGCCGACAAGATGCTCACCGTATCCGAGCCCAGTGACCGTGTGCCATGCTTTATTTGCGATGGTGTCGCAGAAAAACGCGGCGCTGGTGCAGCCTGCACCATGCCATCGACCTCGGTATAAACATCTCTCAGCTGGTTCGCTGCATAATGCGGCGCTTCACTCATTTTCAAAACAGGTGCAAAGCAAACATCACTGCCTTCCATCAGTGCACACCATTCATCGCGCGTTTTTGTCGCAAAGATGCCGGCAAGCTTGGCCTTCATCAGCGGCCACTCAGCCTGATTGAGCTGATCTGCAAAATCGTCTGCGGGCAGGTCCATGATTTGGCATAACAACGCATAAAATTGTGGTTCAATCGAACCTATACAAACAAACTGCCCATCTGCACAGACATAGCTGTCATAGAAATGCGCACCACCATCGATTAGGTTCACACCTCGGTCGTTGTCATCCCAAATACCCTGTTGCTGTAAACCCTGCATCATCCACATTAGCTGTGCGACACCATCGACCATCGCTACGTCGACAACCTGGCCCTGACCGGTTCGCCCAGCGGCTAATAGCGCCGCCAAGATACCGTTGACTAGCAGCATCCCACCGCCGCCCATATCACCAAATAAGTTCAGTGGTACCGCAGGTATTTCACCGGGGCGTCCAACCGCGTGTAAGGCACCGGTCAAGGCAATATAGTTGAGATCGTGTCCGGCTGACTGTGCGAGCGGGCCAGTTTGTCCCCAACCGGTCATACGTGCAAATACCAGCTTAGCGTTACGCGCTAAGCAGACCTCGGGGCCCATACCCAGTTTTTCGCATACACCGGGACGATAAGGATCAATCAAAACATCCGCATTATCGACTAGGCGTAACAGTGTCTCTAATCCCGCGGCGCTCTTAAGATTCAGTACTACAGACTTTTTGCCACGGCCACTGATTGGCTCTAATACAAGCTGATCACCTGCACCGGGGCGTTCGATACGGATGACCTCGGCACCCATATCAGCCAACATCATGCCGCCCATAGGGCCTGGCCCGATGCCCGCGAGCTCAATGACTTTATAGCCAGTTAGTGCGCTCATAGATAATCTCCAGCTCAGAAGTTTCGGGTATTGAAGGGTTGGTATGCATCATTCAGACAGTCTCGGCTGACGATCAACTTCATGATTTCTGAAGTGCCGGCGTAAATCGTTGATATGCGCGCATCTGTAAATTGACGACTGATCGGATACTCGTCCATATAACCGGCGCCGCCGTGCAGCTGTACACCAAGATCTGCAGCCTTCACCTGTAATTCACTGGTGACCAACTTTGACTTGGCTGCATCGACAGCAGTCAAACAACCTGCGCTGAAGGCGGCTACCTGTTGGTCTACATAGCACTGTGCAATATCTAGCTCGCTTCGCAGTTCCGCCATTTTAAACTGGGTATTTTGAAGTGCAGCCAAGGGTTTACCAAACACCTTGCGCTCTTTGACAAAGGCCGCGGTTAAATCCCAAGATAGTTGCGCCGAGGCCAAATAACCGACGGCGCCAATCAGACGTTCCTCTGCAAGTCCCTCCATCAAATAGATGAAGCCCTTACCTGGCTCACCTAAAACATTCGCCTTCGGTACTTTCAGGTCACTGAAGAATAGTTCAGCTGTATCTTGAGCTTTCATGCCCATTTTGCTGAGGTTCCGCCCACGCTGAAAGCCGGGCATATCTGCCTCAACGATAAACAGAGTCATGTGATGTGGATTATTTAATGGATCTGTTTTGGCCGCCAGAAGAATGATATCGGCATTGATGCCATTAGAAATATATGTTTTCTGACCGTTGATAAGCCAATGGTCATCATGCTCAACCGCAGTCGTGCGCATGCCTGCCAAGTCACTGCCCGCGTCGGGCTCGGTCATCGCGATCGCCAAAATAGTGTCACCGCTGACACAGTCGGGTAGAAACCGCTGACACTGCTCTTCACTGCCAAAGCGTGTGAAGTACGGTCCCACCAGACGACTATGGAGGGTAGAAAACCAATCGCCCGTTCGAGCGTAAGCGGTTTCTTCCATAATGACTTGTTCGTAGCGGAAGTCGTTGTCGCCCATGCCGCCATATTTCTCATCTGGCCAGATCATGAGGAATCCACGATCACCTGCTTTTTTAAACGCCGACCGATCGACAATACCCTGCTCGCGCCAATGTTCCATATGCGGCACAATTTCCTCAGCCAGAAAACGTCGATAAGCGTCGCGAAACATGGTTTGTTCTTCGGTAAAATTACGTGGGAGCATTACGTATAGTCCTCAAAAGTGCGTGATTAATAAGCTGGGGCGCTGGGGATAATCCTAATGACTAGCCATTAGACCTTGCCCCACAAGATCTTGGCCGCCTACCATAACGAAGTTACTGATTGATACAACAGTAAGTTGTATGTTATCGCAAATACAGCGATTTATCCGCTAAGACTCCTAGGCGAAAGCTGTCAAATAGCGCAAGTTTATTCGGCGCTAACGCGCAAATTCCCGTCGCAGAAGCGACAACGGTAAATGGCACCCGTGCGCACAACACGATTATGTCGTGTGGCAGACAGCGCATGCTGGCGACAATCGCAGCGGTAGGCATATTGACGCTGCTGCCGTCTAGGCATTGCTGATAAATCCGCTTGAAAGGTCGCCTTAGGTTTTCCACCCAACGCCACAACCAAGCGTTGCCACTGCGGACCATGGGGTTTAACGCCGCGTCGTTGATAACCCATGTGCACACCGTAGTGCGCCACCTCATGGGGCACAGTATCGAGCAAATTGATTTCAAAGGCCTGGGCAAAAATCCAGGGGTTATATCGAAACCAGCGCCGACGGCCTTGCGCACAAAACATACCCACCGCTGCCCCTGACAAGTCAAAGAGGACGGGCAACACGGGTAATTCTATGCCCAGAAGCTCAGCAGCACGTCGGGTACAGTCTACGGTTGCCTCCTCAACTAATTGCCGCTGCGCCACAACGAGGGGCAGCACAGGCACAACGGGGTTAATCGGCGTCGGCAGGGCTCAGTACCTCGCGCAACTCGCGCTTTAGGAACTTGCCCGTGGCATTACGGGGCAACGGCTCTGATAAAAACCAGACATAGCGAGGGATTTTAAAGGCCGCGAGCTTTGTCGACATATGCTCGCGAAGCCCCTCACTGTCTAGTAATCCACCCTCTTTGAGGTGAATTGCCGCACCCACTTCCTCGCCTAGCCGATCATCTGGGACCGCAAATGCGACGCACTCGAGCACGGCAGGGTGATCGAATATCGCATTCTCGACCTCTGCACCATAAATATTTTCACCACCGCGCAAGATCATATCCTTAGCCCGATCGACTAAATACAGAAAGCCGTCTTCATCAAAATAGCCGATATCACCCGTACTCAACCAGCCGTCCTGAATGGTGCTAGCCGTAGCCTCAGGTCGATTAAGATAGCCTTTGATCACCGCTGCACCGCGAACGCACAGCTCACCCAAAGTACCCGTTGGCACAGTTTGTCCAGACTCATCAACACAGCGACCTTCAAGCGTCGGCGCTAGCGGGCCAGCACTTTCGGGTTTCTCTAGAAATATATCACCGGCGATATAGCTGATAAGACCACTCACTTCGGTCATGCCATAGCCCTGGGCTGGCTTGGCACGCTTAGTCTCGGCCGCCACTTTTCTCACGAGGTCGGGCTGCATTGCAGCACCGCCGCCACCCATGCTGGATAGACTACTTGTGTCGTAGTCGGCGAAATCAGGGTGTGAAAGTAGCTCGCGGCTCATCATAGGCACTGCGCTCAGCGTAGAAACTGCCTCTTTTTCGATGAGCTTTAGCGCCTCTAATGGATCCCATTTATACATCAGTACAAATTTGCCACCCGCCACAGTCCCCGCCTGAAGCACACAATTATTGGCCGTCACATGAAACAGCGGCGTAGCAATCAAGCAGGTCGGTGTTGGTGGTGCCACTGATTCAGTCAATTCTGCGCCACGACTCAAGCCCTGCGTAGTCGCAGTAATACGACCTAACGCAGCGATATTTATAATATTAGTAATACAAGAACGATGCGTTAATTGCGCACCTTTGGGACGACCTGTGGTCCCAGAGGTATAAAAAATACACGCGTCGCTGTCGGTATCGATCGCCACATCCGGTAGGGCAGCATCCAGAGCGATAGCATCTTGCCAGGCTGTCGCCGGCATCGGCGCGTTAGGCTCTCGCACAGCGACCACCTGAATATCCGGGAATTGATCTTGGATCTGAGCGAAAATCGCTAATCTGCGATCATCTGCAATTAGCAGCTTGGGCTGACTATCATTTAATGCGTAGACCATTTCATCGGCAACCCACCATGCATTCATGCCAACCACAACGGCTCCAATGGCGTTAATAGCCCAATGAGCCAGCATCCACTCAGGATAGTTACGCATCGATATAGCGACACGGTCACCGCTGCCAATACCCTGGGTTTGCAACCAAGCAGCAAAAGCGGCGACATCGCGCGCCGCTTGCGTATAAGTCAAACGCTCATCCTGATAAACCAGATAATCATTGTCGCCGTGTCCACAGGCGAGCAACCAGAAATCGCGTAAGCTGTTGGGCGCATGCTTATAAGCCAGCATCGGCGAGCCGCGTAAATCTATCGTCTCAACTTCCAGCATGCCGCCGGGTACGATAGTGAGTTCACAGGCTTTTTTATAACTTTCAATTATCGTCATGCATACCTCTTTGCTGGGACAGTTTCGTATTAGTGGACTTAAATATCTCACGAGAGTAGCCAGAGGCGCTGTTACGTTCAAGCATTAACCTCGTTAAAATGCTGAGAAAGTCTTTAGCAACAGAATAATTACATCGATTATGTCAAATGTTTGGATTTCCCCGACCCTTTTTGTTTATGATTCACCAGCATAAGCACACTGATGGAGTCCGAATGAGCACCCAAACCTTAAACCTAGATCGGCTAGACCCTTGGCTTCGTCAGCATATACCACCATTTGAAGGGCAGTTGATCGCCGAAAAATTCGCCGACGGGCAGTCGAATCCTACGTTTAAATTAACGGCCGGGGAAAACCAATACGTATTGCGTCGCAAGCCGCCGGGAGAATTACTACCCTCTGCACATGCCGTTGATCGTGAGTACAAGGTTATTGCGGCGCTATCTGGTACCGACGTACCCGTCCCTAGACCCATCGCTTTGTGCGAAGACGAGACAGTCATCGGCTCCATGTTTTACGTTATGGAATTTTTAGACGGCAGGATTTTTTGGGATCCTACGCTTCCAGAAGTGGATGACGCTGAACGCGTCGCTATTTTCGACGAAATGAATCGCGTCTTGGCCGCTTTACATTCGGTAGATATCGAGGCGGTAGGTCTAAGTGACTTCGGCAGGCCAGGCAATTACTTTGAGCGACAAGTTGCCCGTTGGAGCAAGCAGTATCGCGCTTCAGAAACAGAAAACATTCCAGCGATGGAGCAACTGATGACTTGGCTGCCTGAAAATATGCCCATCGACGATGGTCGCGTGGCGCTGGTTCACGGTGATTATCGACTAGACAACGTCATGTTTCATCCAACCGAGCCACGCATAATCGCAGTGCTAGACTGGGAGTTGTCGACGTTGGGCAATCCCATAGCCGACATCGCCTATCAAGTTATGGCCTGGCAATTTCCACGGGACGGCGGAATCGCGGGTCTTGCCGGTGTTGATCGCGCACCCCTGAACATTCCAGACGACGCAAGTTATATCGCACAATATTGTGCACGCACGGGTCGCGACAGCATTCCACACTGGAATTTCTATATGGCATTTTGCTTTTTCCGCATTGCCGGAATTCTTCAGGGCGTTAAGAAACGAGCGCTTCAAGGGACCGCATCAAGCACCGAAGCCGCAACGCGAGGTGACCAAGTCGCACCGTTGGCCGAGCTAGGGCTCACTTATGCCAACGCATCGACTGATTAGTGTAATCGAGCCACCTTCGCGACTCTGGGTTTTTTCGCGGCAGCTGGTACAGCTTTGCGCTTAGCCGAGGCTTTTCCTTTGGTACGCTTTGCATTTGCTTGCGTCACCTTCAGCGCAGCAGCATCTTGTCTGAGCTGTTCAAATTGTTCCGCGGTCGGTGGCGGGCGTCGTCTAGAACTCCGCTGACGCCGAAATTTAGTCGGATCAGGGCGTAGATCGCCATACTCAAATCGGTAGAGAATCTCTTCGAGGGTCCGAGAGATCATAGTGCAACGGCGAATAGCCTCGACTCTGGAGTAGGCCGAACGCTCGCCTTCTCGAATAAGCAATGTCAGCTCTTCTTCGTCTAAATGCGAAAGCAAACGCAGTGGATTTGCGATTCTAAAATTAGGCACAATATTAATGTCACCCGTGTACTCCTGATCGAGCAACGCATGGACGCCATGCAACATCATATTAAAGCGCGGCCAATTAGCGCCTTTGGTCTGTGCAATGCCGCGATAAAAGTTGAGTACTTCGCGTCCCATGCCCACGCCGAGTGTGCCGGCAGCTTTACCCAGCGATGTACGCTCTTCATCCTTACTCAAAAAAGCGGTGGCAATTGGATTCACCATGCTGACGATATAATGGTTAGTGCTATATAAGCGCGACAACCGCTTAGCAGGCAAATCATCCGCAACCGAACCGTCAATCCAGCGGCGCCCTGGCAAATAGGGCTGGGGGTCACCATGGACATTTTTTGCCATCAACATGACTGGCGGAAACACACCCGGCACGGCGCAAGAAGCCATGACGGCTGCGCGAATGTAGACATTGGGTGAGGTCACTGCGTTCAAAAGACGTGAGCGCTGATGCGGCTCCGCAGGCGCGACAGTAATACTCACCTGACGCCCAGTCTTGGCGTAGGCTTCTTCGAAGGTCATGTCAGGTACCATCCGTTCGATAATTCCCTCCACATCCTCTGTCGTTAACTGCGGACCCGTCCCGAGAAACAGTCGCCGCAATAAGCTGGAATCAGTTTTAACTTCATGCTGTAACAGTGCCGAATGCTCGAAATCCAGCATTTCGGTGTCGGTATTGCAGGCGAGTACGCCTGCAACAATAGAACCCGCACTGGAACCCGAAATTACTCTCGGCAACAGGTTTTGCTGGAGCAGCATGTTGACCACGCCCATATGAAGAAATCCCAGTACACCGCCCCCGCTCAACATCAGCGCAGAACGCCCAAAACACACGTTGCAACGATAGAAAAAGTCGATTTTTTGCTGCACTGAAATCTCGTCATCCGGGATCTCTGCAATGAGCCGTAGCGACTGATCAATTTCATTAATGTAATCTTCAATGAGGCGCTTTGTACCGAGTTTGGCTTTTCTATAGAGGGTGCTCTTACCCATCCCCCCCATGTTGCCGTGAATACCTTCATTGAGCGCAAACAAAAGCCCTTGATAGTCGTTGCGCACGCGTAAGCTGCGCAGGCGATCTAAGCGAAGGCGGATCTGTGCGTAATCGTATAACTCGGTATGCTCAACTTCTCGCCAGTCGTCCATGCCAGAGAGCAAATCGTGTTGTTCAGCAAGACTTTGCCAGTGCTGGTAATTCTCGGCCTCGGCCATCGACTGCTCTAGTTTTTTTAACCGTCTTCGATTCGCCAACGAACGCTCTCCAATACCACTCTGTTTTGCCGAGCATATACCACTTTACCCAGTCACGCCCATCTCGGCAGATACAACAAGCGCGCTAGAGCCCTTCAGACGGTGTATGGCATACTCAGAACGCTTAACCCACACACTATAAAAAAGAGCACCCGAGTTATGGCTGTAGTTAGTACTCTAGGTTTGATCGGCAGCGTAGCGCTACTGATCTGGCTAGCATTACGCGGCGTCGATATTATTTTTGCCGCCCTCCTTGCATCTGTGGTCGTCATTGTAACCAATCAACTTCCGCTTGCCGATTCATTAGCCAATGCTTTTGCATTGGGCAAACTCGGGGCCTTTACCTTCGCGGGCAAATTCTTTTTATTATTCGCTGCGGGCGCAATGTTTGGTCGCGTCATGGGCGATTCAGGGGGTGCCGCCAGTATTGCCATGGCGATGGTTCGCGCGCTTGGCGCCGAACGTGCACTAGTGATCACGACGTTTGCCTGCGCAATTTTGACTTATGGTGGCGTCGTCGTGTTTGTGGTGATTTTCGCCATGTATCCACTGGGCCTTCAGTTGCTTCGCGAAGCAGACATCCCCAAAAGGCTATTTTGTGCAGCACTGGCACTCGGCGCCGGCACATTTACATTAACCGCACTGCCCGGCACACCTTCAGTACAAAATGTCATTTCAGCATCGGCGCTGGGCACTGACTTATTCGCAGCGCCTATGCTCGGATTGATTGGCGGCGGTGTAATGCTCGCCGGGGGGCTCTGGTATCTCGAGCGCCAGCGTCAAATTGCCAAAGCCAATGGTGAGGGCTTCGAACCCGGTCCTAGAGATCAATTGATAGATCTATCGACGGCTCAATTCCCAGATTGGCGACTAGCGGTGACCCCTATTGTGGTGGTACTGGGTGCTATTTTAGCGCCCAGATTAATCGCTATGAGCGGCGCAATGGATGGCATCGCAGGCCAGGGTAAACTCCATGACTTAGTCAGCTTCGCAAACAGTCAACCCATTATTTGGCCGAGCATTGCGCTGTTTGTCGGCAGCGTCATCGCGGCATTACTCTTTAGCAGCATTCGGGGACGCGCACTCAATGTCATGGGGCACGGCACACAAGACGCCATATTACCGCTAATCAACACCGCTGCAGTCATTGGCTTTGGCGGCGTCGTAACGCAGACATCCGGTTTCCAGAGCTTTTTAAGTTTGGCACTCAATACCGACCTGCCACCACTAATTTCAGTGTTTGGGTCGGTGAGTTTGATCTCGGCAATTACAGGGTCGGCCTCTGGTGGGCTGCAGATTTTCATGCAAACACTGGCGCCCGCGTATTTAGCTATGGGGATTGAACCTGCGGTGCTGCATCGGGTAGCCACCATCGCCAGCGGTGGTTTTGATTCCCTGCCCCATTGTGGTGCCGTCGTCGCTATGCTGACCATTACACAGCTGTCTCACAAACAGGCGTACAAAGATGTTGGCGTGATCACCGTTGTCATCCCCGTCGTCGCCAGCATCGCCGTTATCATTGCCGCATCATTCGGTATTCAATAGCCAAAATCATACGCCTCGCGATAGCGGCGGTGCCCTAGTTGTCGGCATTGGCTATCAGCAACGCCAGCATTCATTGCGGTGTGAGGCGGGTCTATTCGCCGGGTCTATTCGCCGGGTTTTTTATAGGCCTGCATCAGATGACGTTTGTATAACTTTCCGTTATCCATCCGCGGCAACTTTTCGTTAAAGTCGATACTGCGTGGCATTTTCACATGGGAGAGTCGTTCGCGTAGCCACTCCATAATTTCAATAGCCGTCTCATCGGTTGCATCAACCCAATTTGAGGGCTGTATAACGGCTTTTACTTCCTGTCCGAACTCCTCGTTGGGGATACCAAAGACAGCGACATCCGCTACTTTTTCATGTCCGATTAACAGGCTCTCGATCTCCGCCGGATAAATATTGACCCCACCACTGATAATCGTGAAGTTCTTGCGATCCGTGAGATATAAAAAACCTTCCTCATCCAAGTAGCCCATATCGCCCGTCGTCGCCCAGCCGCGATCGTTGTATGCGTCCTGAGTTTTGCCCGGTTCGTTGTGGTAGGTGAAGCCCTGAGCGGTTAATTCAAACCAAATTTCACCGACCTCGTTGGCCGTCACTTCCTCGCCCGCCTCATTCAAAACGTGGGGCACACCGAATAAGGCTTTGCCAACAGAACCTCGATGACTCAGCCAGCCATTTGAATCAATCACGGTGAAACCAATGGCCTCGCTGGCGGCATAATACTCATAGATCACGGGCCCCCACCATTCGATCATGGCGGCTTTGACCTCGATTGGACACGGTGCAGCGGCATGGATAGCAACTTGCATGCTCGATATATCGTACTGCCGACGCGTTTGCTCAGCAAGTTTGAGCATTCTAACGAACATGATTGGCACCCACTGAGAATGGGTAATTCGATGTTCTTGAATCAGCGCCAGGGCCCGTTCTGCATCGAACTTTTCCATGATGACGCTGGTGCCGCCTGTCGCAAGCACCATCATGTTGTAGCGCAACGGTGCTGCGTGGTACAGCGGTGCTGGCGATAAATAAGTGGTCTCAGAACCGAAGCCAAAGGCGGCGCCCAGTGTCGCCTCCATCGCAGTAGGCGCATCAAAAGCTTCGACCGAGGGCGGAATAAAAACACCCTTTGGTTGGCCGGTAGTGCCCGACGAATAGAGCATATCGGCACCCATAGCTTGGTCGGCGATCGGCGATGCGGGCATCTGATCGATGCTCTCCTCCCAAGATTCAAAGCCCTCACGAATGCCATCGAGCATGTAAAAGTGCTTTACGTTTGGCGCCTTTTCAATCATCGCTTCGGCAATATGCGCGTATTCAGCCGACACAATGAACAGCTCTGCCCCAGAATTCTCTAAAATATAAGCCGTTTCATCCTGTAACAAATGCGTGCTAATCGCGGTATAAATAATACCCGAGCGCTGAGCCGCACAGGTGATCTCGAGAAATTCTCGGCAATTCGATAACATTAATGCGATATGGGCACCCTTGCCCACACCGCACAACCGCATAAGCTGAGCACCTTGATTACTGCGCTGATCGAGCTCTCCATAGGTGACGATTTCACCGGAGTTGGCCATGATAAAGGCCGCTTTTGCAGGCGTTTCTGCGGCGGTAATTGACAGGTGAGGCATGTTGTAGCTCCGTTATAGTTATGCCCTACTATACAAGAGCAAAGTAAAGCTTAAAGCAGCGAGAAGCATAATGACGATAAAAAACCCAGGACAAGCTGTTCGCGAACAGATACGAGCTGGAGAATGGCGGCAGCCCACTAGCGGTCTTGCGGCAGATTATGTGCAATGCAACCTTGTTATTCTTGCCGAGCAGCACGCCAGCGACTTTTTGCGCTTTTGTCATGCTAACCCAAAGCCCTGTCCTTTATTAGCGGTGAGCGCGACGCCCGGTGATCCAACGCTACCGGCACTCGGCGCCAATATAGATGTGCGCACCGACCTGCCCCGTTATCGACACTGGGTAGGTGGCATATTGGCCGGTGAATGCGATGATTTACTCGAGCTTTGGCAGGATGATGCCGTTGCTTTTGCGCTCGGTTGCTCTTTTTCCTTTGAGCAAGCGCTCCAGGCTGCCAACATCGATGTTCGCAATGTTAGTGAAGGCGTCAATGTACCCATGTATCGCACCAATATAGCCTGTGTGCCTACCGGAGTTTTTAGCGCTGACATGGTCGTGAGTATGCGCCCAATGACCCCAGAGAATGCGATTAGAGCCATCCAAATTTGCAGCCGATTCCCCAGCGTGCATGGCGCACCCGTGCACTTTGGTGACCCGCAGCAAATAGGCATCGTCGATATCAATAATCCCGATTTTGGCGATCGCGTTACCGTTAAGCCGGGTGAGGTACCGGTGTTCTGGGCCTGTGGCGTGACACCTCAGGTTGCCTTGGAGCAGGCTAAACTACCGCTCGCATTAACGCATAGTCCTGGGTATATGCTAGTTACCGATAAACTTAATACAGCACTGGCGATATTTTGATGACACATGTGACTAACCCGGCAAAAACATCTGCGCTAAAAATAAACTGTGATTTAGGGGAGAGTTTTGGGCACTGGCAAATTGGCTGCGATGAGCAAGTCATGCCATTGATCGACTGCGCCAACATTGCTTGTGGCTTTCACGGTGGTGACCCCAGCATTATTCGCCATACGCTCAGTCTCGCGAAACGTCATGAAATTGAGATAGGTGCCCACGTTTCATATCCCGACTTACAGGGCTTCGGCCGTCGCTCCATGGCGATTCGAGGGCAGGCACTCATCGATCTCATTCACTATCAGCTCAGCGCACTCGATGGTATGGCGCGGGTTCATCAACGTCACATCACCTATATTAAGCCGCACGGCGCTTTGTATAACGATATGATGAAAGCACCCGAACTGATGGCAGATATTATGGTCGCGGTTGCCCAATGGCACGCACCCATTGATCTTGTCATTCTAGCCACTCCAAGCCCTACAGCGTGCGTAGAGATGGCATTGGAACACGGTATAACATTGCGCTTTGAGGCCTTTGCCGATCGAGCCTATAGCGACGAGGGTCATCTCGTCGCACGTGACAAGCCCGGCGCGCTACTAACCTTGTCACAATCTGTGGCGCAGACAGAGGCAATCGCACTGGGTAAGTTGACTAGCCAAGCGGGTAATGCCTTAAACATCACCGCCGATAGTCTGTGTGTCCACGGCGATAATCCGGCGGCAGTAGCGGTCATCAAGGCCATTCGTGCGGCACTAGATGCACTCGTCCATAGCGAACAATGAACGGCAATCCTCAAGCGTCCAATCGAAAGCCCATATTTAATATTGGACTGGCGGGTGAAGCCGGATTTCTACTAACGTTCCGCGAGCAACCGAGCCCAGCTTTGACGGACTACATATTGCGTATAGCTGAGCATTTATCCGCGCAATATGGCGCGCTCATCACTGACGTGGCACCCGCCTATAAAACCCTCGCCATTTTTTATGATGCGAGGCACCCTAATGCCTTAGCCCTACATACCCACCTCATTGCCATGGGTCGGGAGAACGCGGCTGAACAGTCGCGCAACACGGGCCCCCCGGAAACAGAACAGACACCTGCTCATAACCGCCCTCTCGATACTGTTACGGCGCTCAGCACCCGTCCCCAGCAACACATTGCTCTGCCCGTTTACTATGATGTCGAAGTCGCCCCAGATCTTTCGGCGCTTGCGGCGCATGCTGCATTGTCCGTCGAGCAAATTATTACCCTACATACGGAGCAAACCTATACCGCGTATGCCAATGGTTTTGCGCCTGGATTTTGTTATCTCGGCCACGTTGACAAAGCGATAGCAACACCGCGACATGCAACACCACGCGCGGCGGTTGCCGCCGGCTCAGTCGCGATCGCCGACCGGCAAACTGCGGTCTACCCAAGACAATCGCCCGGTGGTTGGCACATCATTGGCCGTTGCCCCATAGTGTTATTTGACGCTAACACGCAGCCCCCCAACACCATTAACGTCGGTGATACGGTGCGCTTCTACGCAGTCGATCGTCAGCAATTTGTCAGCTTAGGCGGCACTTTATGAGCTCCCTATCAATCATCCAACCAGGATTGCAGAGCTCGGTACAAGATGCAGGGCGCTTTGGTTATCAACAGATTGGGATCACCCAAAGTGGTGCGATCGATGGCTTTGCATATCGTCTCGGGCAGCGCTTAGTCGGCAACAAAACGCCCTGCGCAGCACTAGAGATCAGCTACGGCGGAGTTTCAGTTCGAGCAGACACCGACTGCGATATCGCACTCACCGGCGCTCAAAGCCCAGCCTATATTCATGCAAAGACATTGCTACCAACAGACACCACACTACAGCCAGCGCCGTGCTCACCCCGCTTAATCCCTCATGCCACGACGGTGCGCCTGCGCGCCGGTGAGTTATTGACCATTGACCGACCCGACGATGGTATCTACAGCTATTTATCGATAACCGGCGGCGTTGCCACACCACCCCTCTTTGAGAGTCGCAGTACAACCCTGCGTGAAGGGCTTGGTGGTCACGAAGGGCGTGCATTACAAGCCGGCGATCAACTACCTTTGGGTACGGTCACGACCATCTCTGAGTGTTTTAGTTATCCGCCAATTTCACAGCCGTCAGACACGTCAATCACCTTGCGTTTACTGCCCTGCTTCCAATTTGACGATCTATCCGAAGATTGTCGCAAATACATTAGTTATGCATCCTTCACGCTGTCGTCACGTGTCAATAGAATGGCCGCTTGTCTGGAGGGCGAACCGCTGAACACGGGCATCGAACAACTCTACTCAGAAGCAACCTGTCTCGGTGCCGTACAAATACCGCCAAATGGCCAGCCCATCGTGCTGCTCAACGAGCGCCAAACCTTGGGTGGCTACCCGAAAGCTGGTGCAATCTTGTCAGTTGATTGCGCTCGTCTAGTCCAGCGACGTCCGGGTACGACAGTTCGGTTCAAGCTAGTTACGCAAGCCGAGGCTAATCGCGTAATCTGGCTGCACCAAAATTATGAACGTGAACTGCGGCTATTAACCACAGACCAGCGTCGCTCGTGAATCCACTGGAGGGCAAACTTATGTCCGAATCATTGACTGCTGCGAGTATTGCGATTGAGCAAGCGCTAGTTGCACGAAATCCGCGCGGTATGCTGAGCGTTCATAAAACGTTAACGCCTGGCTATGTATTACGCGCCGCACAGATGCTTCGTGATAGCGGTGACCACGTTTTAATTTGCACGGGCTTTCCAGTTGCGAATACTTTTGAAACCGATGGCCCCGCAGGGGCCATCGCACTCTATCGGCTGTGTAAATCCATGGGTAAGAAGCCGCGTCTAATCGCCGAAAAACTATTGATCGACGCGCTGGGCGACGAATTTGAATCCTGTTTAGTTGAGGCTTTTGATACAGACAAAGCGGCGTTAGAGGCTGCAGTACTTTATGCCGCTCACCCAGTAGATCTACTGATCGTTATCGAGCGCCCTGGACACGCAGCCAATGGACGTTATTACAACATTCGTCGTGATGATATCAGCGACCAAGTCAAACCATTTGAACCCTATGTCACACAGGCGCCCTGCCCAGTGATTGCAATCGGCGATGGCGGTAATGAAATTGGCATGGGTAGCGCCGGCGCAATCCTCAATACGCTCAATATTGAGCCTGCTGTCACCACTTGCGACGCCCTAATTGTCGCAGACGTCTCTAACTGGGGGGCTTATGCTTTGATCGCGGTGACCGAGTGGCTTGTTGGCACTGACCCGCTGGCGACACTTAGGCCTCGAGAACTTTTAACGCAACTTTCTCGGGCGGGTAGTGTCGATGGCGTCACCCATGAAAATACCCTGACCGAAGATGGACTTTCCTGCGACGAAGGTGAATCATTACTGTCGGAAATTCGCACAATTCTGTCAGAATACACGACTTCAAATTGCCCGGAGTTAGCACTGTGACCATCGCCTGGATCAATGACCAATGGCTGCCGCTCAGCGAAGCCCGGATATCGCCAATGGATCGCGGGTTTTTGTTCGGTGATGGCATCTACGAAGTCATCCCCAGCTATGGCGGCAAAATGGTGGGCTTCAATAGGCACATGCAACGACTGCAAGACGGTCTAGATGCCATCGCACTAGCCAACCCCCTGGACGTAAAAATTTGGCACCAACAGCTGACTCGGCTCATTCAAGAAAATGGCGAGGGCAACCTCGGTATTTATCTGCAAGTGACTCGAGGAGTGGCAGAAAAACGCCAGCATAAGTTTCCCGAAAAGACCACGCCGACGATTTTTGCCTACACATTTGATATTCCCGCAACCAGCGATGGCAGTCTTGAGAGCGCCCGGGGTATTACAGTAGCAACAGGTACTGACCGCCGCTGGCAGCGGTGCCACATTAAATCGGTCGCGCTACTGGGTAATGTCTTGCATATGATGGAGGGGGTAGATTCGGGTGCCGACGAAATTTTGTTATTTAATGACAACGACGAACTGACCGAAGCCGCGGCGTGCAATGTGTTTATTGTCAAACAAGGCACCATAAAAACCCCCGCGCTCGACACGCAAAAACTCCCGGGTATTACACGCAATCTGTTACTAGATATGTTCAAGTCAGAGATTGAATGGCAGGTCACAGAGGGTGTTGTCACGCGAGCTGAGGTATTTTCTGCAGACGAGATATGGTTGACCAGCTCGACCAAAGAAATTGCACCGGTGATTAGTATCGATGGCATACCAGTTTCCCATGGTAAGCCTGGTCCGGTGTGGTCTAAGGCGCAGCAACTCTTTCACAAACTGCGATTCGATTACTGATGGCACGACCGTCACAAATACGTATCAGTCTCGGCGCGCTCAACCATAACGCGACGATTACACGCCAGCTGGCTGGGTCTCAAAAAATCTTAGCGGCGGTCAAAGCCGATGCCTATGGTCATGGCGCAGTTGCGTGTGCCCAGATTTTAATACCCCATGTTGATGCGCTCGCCGTCGCCTTTGTTGAGGAGGCGGTCATTTTGCGCAACGCAGGTATCAGTGCGCCCATCCTTGTATTGAACGGGCCATTTGATACCGATGATTTACAACAAATTAATCTCCATAACTTGTGGAGTGTCGTTCATGATTTCAGCCAAATTGCCTTGCTGCGCAGTGCGAAGTTAACGCAGCTACCCGCAATTTGGTTAAAGCTCGATACGGGGATGCACCGTTTGGGTTTCGCACCACAAGAATATGCACAGGCGCTCGAGGCACTGCATACATTAGGTGCTACAGATATCACGCTCATGTCACATTTAGCGACGGCGGAGAGTCCCGACAACCCGCTTAGTCAACGTCAAACCCTACGTTGGCACGAGATGTTGAAGGTGTTTACCGGACCGACTAGCCTCGGTAATTCAGCGGCACTAATCAATGCCACATCGAAAGATACTGATTGGGTACGCCCCGGATATATGCTTTACGGCGGTCAACCTAGCGGTATCGACCATACATTGGCGCTTGAGCCGGTGATGTCATTCGAATCTACTATTATGTCGGTACGAGACATCAGCGCTGGCGAGACGGTTGGCTATGGCGGCCGCTGGTGTGCACAGCGCGATAGTCGGATCGCAACCATTCCCGTAGGTTACGCTGATGGCTATCCGCGCCATGCGCCTGATGGCACGCCGGTGGCCATCAATGGTCGTATAGCACCATTAGCAGGGCGTGTCTCAATGGACATGCTGACCGTCGACGTTACCGACTTAGGTAATACCTGTATTGGCGACTCGGTGACACTATGGGGCGACACACCAACCCTCGACATCATTGCAGCGCATGCCGGCACCATAGGCTATGAACTGACTAGCCGAATGCCTAATCGCGTGCAGCGTATTATAGATAGCAACTAAAGTGCAGAGCCGACAACACCTAGATTGGGTGCCTGCCTGTGCGTGCATAACCCAGCAACAAATCACTTAGGTTAGCGGGCTAGCGAGGACTCGATTGTTCGTCTTTATTTGTGCAAGCCTTGAGCAGTGCTAGATTATTGCGCTGCGGTAAACACCCGCAGCGCAATTCAATACGCCGTTAAAGATCGTATCCACGTTCGTCATGCAAGACCAAATCGAGACCGACATTTTCTTCGTCAGCGTCCACTCTCAAGCCGACGAGCATATCCACGAGTTTGAGTAAGACCCAGCTCGCGATCGCTGTATATACGAAGGTCGCCACGACACCGGTCATTTGAATGTATAACTGACCGC